>UQSX01000066.1 GCA_900543715.1 uncultured Blautia sp.
CCTACTTGATCATCTGTGAGGGGTATATGGATGTGATTTCTATGCACCAGGCAGGTTTTACCAATGCGGTGGCTTCTCTGGGCACGGCTTTAACATCGGGACATGCCAGCCTGATGAGCCGGTATACCAAAGAAGTTCTGCTTACCTATGACAGTGACGAGGCAGGCCAGAAGGCAGCCCTAAGGGGAATTCCCATTTTAAGAACAGCAGGAATCCGGCCAAGGGTGGTGGATCTGGCACCTTATAAGGACCCGGACGAGTTTATAAAGGCAGAGGGCCGTGAGGCTTTTGAGAAACGCCTGGAAGAAGCGATGAACTATTTTCTTTTCCAGGTAAAGGTACTGGAGAAAAAATACAATCTGTCAGACCCTGAGGAAAAGACTCAGTTCTTCAGAGAAATCGCGGGTATGCTCCTGGAATTTCCAGAAGAACTGGAGAGAAACAACTACATGGAAACAATTTCCCGAATTTATCAGATTCAATTTGAGGATTTGCGGAAAATGGTGAACCATATGGCTCTGACTCCTAAAAATAACTCTGATACTGTTCGGAGAGAAGGACCAAGGAAAAAGAAGGAAAATAAGGAAGACGGAGGACAGACTGCACAGAAACTCATGCTCACCTGGCTGACCTCCTATCCTAAAATGTTTGATGCTATAGCAGGATACATCGGGCCGGAGGACTTTACTACCCCCCTGTATCATCAGGTGGCAGAGCTTGTCTTTGCCCAGCATGAAGAGGGGGCAGTAAATCCTGCAAAATTGCTCAACCAGTTTTCTGACCCGGAAGAACAGAGAGAAGTAACCTCCCTGTTTCACGCCTCCCTCCATCTGGAAAGCCAGGAGGAGGCCAGACGGGCAGTACTGGAGACCGTATGCAGGCTGAAAAGAGACAGTATTGCATGGCAGAACCAGCATTTGGCCCCTACAGACCTCACAGGACTGCAGAAAATCGTGGAGGCGAGAAAAAGACTGGAGGACCTGGAAAGAGGCAGAGTGACACTGCATATTTCCTTTGATTGAGGATACCATATAATTAAGAATTGAGAGGATGGAACATTTATGGAAATGAACATGGCAAAATTCAGCGAGAAACTGGCAGAGCTTATCGAGCTGGCAAAGAAGAAGAAAAACGTACTGGAATATCAGGAGATCAATGACTTTTTCAAAGATTTTCCTCTGGATGCAGAGCACATGGACAAGGTTTTCGACTACCTGGAGGCCAACGGCGTAGACGTGCTGCGGATCCAGGACAATGATATGGACGATCTGCTCATGAGCGATGAGGAAGAAATGAACCTCAGTGAAGAAGATGAGGTAGATATGGAAAATATCGATCTGTCCGTACCTGAAGGAGTCAGCATCGAGGATCCTGTACGTATGTATCTGAAAGAAATCGGAAAAGTTCCTCTTCTCACCGCAGAGGAAGAGATCAGCCTGGCAAAAAGAATGGAAAACGGCGATGAAAGTGCAAAAAAACGTCTGGCAGAGGCAAACCTCCGTCTGGTAGTCAGCATTGCCAAAAGATATGTGGGAAGGGGCATGCTGTTTCTGGATCTGATCCAGGAAGGAAATCTGGGGCTTATTAAGGCTGTGGAAAAATTCGATTACCGGAAAGGTTATAAATTTTCCACCTATGCTACCTGGTGGATCCGCCAGGCCATCACCAGAGCTATTGCCGATCAGGCCAGAACCATTCGTATTCCCGTTCATATGGTGGAAACAATCAATAAACTAATCCGAGTATCCAGGCAGCTTCTCCAGGAGCTTGGAAGAGAGCCTCAGCCGGAAGAGATTGCAGAAGAAATGAATATGTCTGTGGATCGTGTCAGAGAAATACTGAAGATCTCTCAGGAACCGGTTTCTCTGGAGACTCCCATTGGCGAGGAAGAAGACAGCCATCTGGGAGATTTTATCCAGGACGACAATGTTCCAGTACCTGCAGACGCCGCTGCCTTTACCTTACTGAAAGAGCAGCTTGTAGAGGTTCTGGGAACTCTTACAGAGAGAGAGCAGAAGGTACTGCGCCTGCGTTTTGGCCTGGATGACGGAAGAGCCAGAACCCTGGAAGAAGTAGGAAAAGAGTTTAACGTTACCAGAGAGCGTATCCGCCAGATTGAGGCTAAGGCCCTTAGAAAGCTCCGTCATCCAAGCCGCAGCCGGAAACTGAAAGATTATCTGGATTAAAGGAGAAATATGAGAGAATTGCAGATATCCCGGCGGCTGAAAGCTGTCGCAGCTCTGGTGAGCCCCGGACTGGTGCTGGCAGATGTAGGCTGCGACCACGGATATATTCCTATATATTTAATACAGAAAGGACAGATACCAAGAGCCATTGCCATGGATATCAACCAAGGTCCTCTTTTGCGGGCCAGGGAGCATATCCGGGAATGGGGACTGGAAACTTACATAGAAACCAGACTTTCCGACGGGCTGAAAGCTTTAGAACCTGGAGAGGCCCAGTGTCTGGTGGTCGCAGGAATGGGAGGCCCTCTTATGGAGAGAATTCTTACGCAAGGAGCCCCAGTCCTGAAAGATATGAAAGAACTGATCCTCCAGCCTCAGTCAGAAATCGGCCATTTCCGCCAGTTTCTGGCTGAAAATGGTTATAGGATCATTGAAGAAGATATGGTTGAGGAAGAAAAAAAATATTATCCTATGATGAAAGCTGTCCAGGGGAATATGAATTATACAAAAAAAGCAGAATATCTCTATGGTAAGAAACTTCTGGAAAAGAGGCATCCTGTTTTAAGAGAGTTCCTTGAAAAGGAGGACCGGGCCTCCAGAGAACTTTTAGAAAAGCTTACCAAGATCGAGACTTCCTCGGCACGGAAAAGGAAAGAGAAGCTGCTGGAGGAAATAAGGGACAGAGAGGAGGCACTGGCATACTATGAAATGTAAAGATGTTATCAGAAAGATTGAAGGGAAATATCCGGTATCTTTTGCTGAAGAGTGGGATAATCCCGGACTTCTTGTAGGAGATCCGGAGAAAGAAGTAAAGAAGATCTTTCTTGCTCTGGATGTGACCGATGAAAGCCTTGATGCAGCTGTGAAAACTGGAGCAGACATGATGATCACCCATCATCCTCTGATCTTTTCAGGAATTAGGAAGGTCACTGCCGATAATTTTATCAGCCGCCGGATCATAGGATTAATAGAAAACGGAATTTCCTATTATGCCATGCATACGAATTTTGATGTGCTGGGAATGGCTGACTTAAGTGCAGATTATCTGGAGCTTAAGAACCGTGAAATCCTGGAGGTTACGTATGACCGTGAAGGCAGACAGGAAGGCCTGGGAAGAGTGGGAAACCTGGCAGAGGCCCAGACCCTGGAAGCCTTTGGCAGATTTGTAAAAGAAAAATTTCAGCTGCCCTTTGTGAAAGTATATGGCGACTTAAATAAGATGGTTGAAAGGGTTGCTGTATGTACCGGTTCGGGGAAAAGTCTTATGCCTTCTGTACTCCATTCTCAAGCAGATGTGTATGTTACAGCGGACATGGATTATCATTCCGCTATAGATGCAGTTTCCCAGGGAATATGCGTAATAGACGCCGGCCACTATGGGACAGAGTATATTTTTATGGACTATATGGAAGAAGAACTGGGACAAATGTTGCCGGAATTAGAGGTGGAAAAAATGAGGGTGCAGCACCCTTGCAAAGCCATATAGTTACTGGATATTTGACAGGAAAGGAGAGGCACAGTGAAAGAAAGAATGATTTCCGTTAAGATTCTTGGAAAACAGAGAGAGTATCCCTATGGAACTCCCTACAGTAAAATTGTTGAAGACTACCGGGGAATCACCAGACATCCTATCGTACTGGTAATGAAGGATAAGAAGCTCTGCGAGCTTCATAAAAAGCTGAAAAAAGACGGTGAGCTGGAATTTATTACTACAGGCGACGAAATCGGCCATCAGACCTATAACAGAAGTGCTTCGCTGCTTTTACTGAAAGCTCTCTATCACGTGGCGGGACACGGTAATATCCGAAAGGTCATTTTGCACTTTTCCGTCAGCTCCGGATATTACTATACTATAGATGGAGATGTGAAGATCACGCCGGAGTTTTTGAATCAGATAAAAGCTTATATGACAGAACTGGTCAGAAGGAGGCTTCCTATCAGGAAGAGAAGCGTGGGAATCAGCGAGGCTATTGAGATTTTTCATCGCCATCATATGTATGACAAAGAAAAGCTCTTTCATTTTCGCCGGGGCTCCCGGGTAAATATCTACAGCCTCGAAGAGTTTGAAGATTATTTTTATGGATATATGGTAAATCATACCGGTTATCTGAAATATTTTGAACTGTATCCTTTTGACGAAGGCCTGGTACTTCAGCTTCCTGACAGGGAAGAGCCTGAGAAAGTTCCTCCCTTTAAGCCGTGGACAAAGCTTTTCCTTGTCCAGAAGGAGTCTGGGAGCTGGGGAGAAATGATCGGAGCGGATACGGTAGGAGATTTAAACGAACAGATCAGTCTGAAAGGCGCCAATGAATTGATCCTTATTGCGGAAGCCCTGCAGGAAGCGAAAATTTCTCAGATCGCAGACAGGATCGCAGAGGACAGAAGCAAGAAATTCGTTATGATCGCCGGTCCATCCTCATCAGGAAAAACTACCTTTTCCCATCGGCTGTCTATCCAGCTTTCCGCTCATGGACTGAAGCCCCATCCCATTGCTGTAGACAATTATTTTGTCAATCGGGAAGAGACGCCTCTTGACGAGGAGGGAAACTATAATTTTGAGTGTTTGGAAGCTATTGATGTGAAGCAGTTTAATGAGGATATGACAGCTCTTTTAAGAGGAGAGCAGGTGGCTATGCCCTCTTTTAACTTTAAGACAGGACAGAGGGAATATCGGGGAAATACTCTTCGCCTGGGACCAGAAGATGTGCTGGTGATCGAGGGCATTCATTGTCTTAACGACAAGCTGAGCTTCAGTCTTCCTGCTGAGAGTAAATTCCGTATTTATATCAGCGCCCTTACTCAGATCAATATTGACGAACATAACCGGATCCCCACTACAGACGGCAGATTGATACGCAGGATCGTCCGGGATGCCAGGACCAGGGGAGCTTCTGCAAAAGCCACCATTGCCATGTGGAATTCAGTGAGGAGAGGAGAAGAAGAAAATATCTTTCCTTATCAGGAGTCTGCAGATGTCATGTTTAATTCCGCTCTGATCTATGAGCTGGCCGTATTAAAGCTGTATGCGGAGCCTCTTCTTTTTTCCATTCAGCCAGGAGAACCGGAATATAATGAGGCAAAAAGGCTTCTGAAGTTCCTGGACTATTTTGTAAGCGTACCCAGCGAAGCAATTCCTCAGAATTCTATCTTACGGGAGTTTGTAGGGGGAGGTTGTTTTGACGTATAAAAGATGCTTTTGGCTCTGATATCAAATGCCTGACGGACATGGGATTGAAACTTATGCCTGTCAGGCATTTTTTTGCATAAAGTTTAAGTATTAGACGGAAAAAGCTTTCCGGAGTATAATTTTTTTGCTTAGGAGGAGCTTTTTATGAAATCCTTGATAAATCGTATAGTCGAACCAAAACAGCAGATAAGGGAGGAACAGAAAATTTTTTCTACCATTGTCTGCAGGGTAGTCTTTTCCCTGGTCTTTGGTATCAGTATGAACATGGGAGTGATCGGCGTGGCCTTTGCCATGTGTCTGGACTGGGGAGTGCGGGCTTTGCTTTTCTGGATCCGGTTCAAAAATGGAAAGTGGAAGAAATTCCGGGTAATCGGCTAGACTGAGGCAGGCAGTTTTATCTTCGGATAATCTGCCTGTAATTATTTGGAAAATTTTCCATTATTCTTCCTTCCCTGTCTCTTTCCGGGCGGCATAGTCTCTGAGAAGAGGCGGAAGGGAAGAGCGTATGACCAGAGAGATATACAGGATATTTTTATCATTGTTCCTCAGAGTGGGATTTGTGATCCCGTCCATCAGAAGGCCTGCAAAGGCTTCCGTATAAAACCGGCTGAGAAAATCTCTGTAATCGGAAGGTATGGACAGTTCCATCTGCTGGATAGTTTTATCTATAACAGAAGAGGTGATCCCATAAAGGTCATTGAAGAAGAAACGTTTCAGTTCTCCCTGTCCTAATGAGTTACAGATGTTGTTCAGCAGCTTTTCATTCTCCTCGATATAATTCATAACAAACCGGACAGCCTCTTCGTAATCAGACATCAGATCAAAATGTTTTACCACATCAATAGCTTCCTGTTCTAAAGTCCATTTCAAAAGATCGTTGATATCCTCAAAATGATAATAAAAAGTATTTCTGTTCAATCCGCAGTCCTCGGTGATTTCCCGGACAGTGATATTCGAGAAGGATTTCCTGCAGATAAGCTTTTTCAGAGATTCTGCAAGGATTTTCCTGGTATAAAAGGTGGTAGCGTTATGTTTCATGGGATCATCCATACTCCTTTATCAGCAATATTGTTTTTTTATTTTAGCGGCTGAAAAATAAAAAGTCAATCATTCAGCTAAACATATTCAGTCATTTGCCTAAATTTTAGACATCTGCTGAAAAGTGTTGCTTTTCTTTCCTGGATTTTTTTCATAAAATGCAGAACAGATGAAAAAAAGGAGGCCTTAGAAAATGAACATATGCATAAGCAGAGAATTTGGCAGCGGAGGACATGAGATCGGAAAGATACTCGCCGAGCAGCTTGGATATTCCTTTTATGACCGCAGGCTGCTGGAAGGTGCGGCGGAGAAAAGCAGGATTCCCATAGAGCATCTGGAAAGGGCAGATGAGCAGAAAGCCAATCCCTGGATACACAGAATATGGTATGAGGCAGAGGATGAAAATCTCCGTGGACTTCCGGCCAATGATATTTTATTTCAGATACAGAAGGACTATATCCTGAACCGGGCAAGGGAAGGAAATGCAGTTTTTGTAGGCAGATGCGGAGACTTTATCCTAAAAGAGGCAGATATCCCCTGTGTTTGTATTTTTATCACTGCCCCATATGCCTGCCGTGTAATGCGAAAAAAAGAGCTGCTCCATTTATCCGCAAAGGAGACAGAGACACTGATAAGGAAAACAGATAAACGGAGAAAAGCCTACTACAATTATTACACAGACGGGGGCTGGGGAAAAACAGATAATTATGACTTTTGCATCAACAGCAGCCGTGGAATCCATGAAACGGTCAGAGTACTGGAGAAGCTTCTGGAAGAACTGTCCCGGGAAGGTGAGAAAAATGAGTGAAAAGTCAGAGAAAGGTATACCGTCATGAAAAAATTTTATCAGAAAATCGTGGAGCATCCCAAAAGCATCCTTACCCTGTTTATCCTGGCAGCAGTTTTCTCCCTGTTCTGCCAAAGGCTGGTTTGTGTGAACTATGATATCAAAGACTACCTGCCGGAAAAATCCCCATCTACCATTGCTCTGGACAAAATGGAGGAGGAATACGAAGGGGGAATTCCCAACGCCCGGGTGATGATCCGGGATACTTCTGTGGCAGAAGCCCTGGAATATAAAGAAAAGCTGGAAGGATGCCCGGGGGTCGTCAGTGTAACCTGGCTGGATGATGCAGCAAATATTGAGCAGCCTCTGGAGACTCTGGATCAGGAACTGGCGGAGACCTATTATAAAAACGGAAACGCCCTTTTTACTGTTACTGTAGAGGAGGACCAGGTCCTGGATGCTGTAGAGGCAATGGAAGAAGTGGCAGGGGACAGAGGGGCCATGAGCGGAGACGCAGTTTCAACAGCAGTGGCTACTACCAGTACAGTCAGTGAAGTTTATAAAATTGCAGCTTTTGCAGTATTATTTGTATTTTTTGTACTCTTCTTGACCACCACCTCCTGGGCAGAGCCGGTGATCGTTATGGCGGGACTTGGCATTGCTATCGCCATCAATGCCGGAACGAACCTGATCTTTGGAGAGATTTCTTTTGTGACCAATGCGGCGGGGAATATCCTGCAGCTGGCGGTTTCTCTGGATTATTCGGTCTTTCTGATCCATCGCTTTGAAGAGTGCATGAAGACAGAGGAAACTCCCAGAAAGGCTATGGTAGAGGCCCTTTGTAAATCCACCAGTTCCATATTGTCCAGCGGACTGACAACAGTGATCGGATTTTTGGCTCTGGTATTTATGCAGTTTAAGATCGGTCCGGATCTGGGCCTTGCTCTGGCAAAAGGCGTAACCATCAGTCTGATCACGGTTTTTGTATTCATGCCCGTACTGATCCTGGCCTTAAACGGATGGCTGATGAAGACCCATCACAGAAGACTTCTGCCTGACTTTCACCGGTTCGGTTTCCTGGTGAGAAAGATCATGGTACCGATGACCGCAGTGTTTGCTCTTCTTGTTGTGCCTTCTTATCTGGCTTCTAACCAAAATACTTTTTACTATGGCTCTGCTTATATTTTCGGGGAGGATACAGAATTAGGCCGGGATATTGCAGAGATTGAAGAAATTTTCGGAAAAAGCGATACTTACGCCTTAATGATCCCCAGAGGAGACAAGGTCAGAGAAGAGCAGCTTTCCCAGGCTCTTCATGAGATACCGGAAGTGACCGGCATCCTTTCCTATGTAGACACAGTAGGGGCTCAGATACCCGAAGAATATCTGGATGAGGAACTCCTTTCCCAGCTGCTCTCCAAAGATTACAGCCGAATGGTGCTTACTGTAAATGCAGATGCAGAGGGAGAGGAAGCCTTTGCCCTGGTGGAAAAGATCCGGGAAACTGCAGATACCTATTATCCGGATTCCTGGTATCTGGCAGGACCGGGAGTGAGTACCTATGATCTGATGGACACTATCACTGCAGATATGGTGAAAGTAAATCTTATCGCCATCGCAGCAGTTTTTGTGGTACTGCTTTTTACCATGAAATCCGTCTCTCTCCCGGTTTTCCTGGTGCTGGCTATCGAGACGGCAGTGTGGATCAATGTGTCGATTCCATACTTTAAGGATTCTACGGTATTCTACATTTCCTACCTGATCATCAGTTCTATCCAATTAGGAGCTACCGTGGATTATGCGATCCTGACTACGGAACGCTATATGGAGTTCAGACAGACCATGGATAAGAAAAAGGCAGTTTCTGAAACCATCGCAGCGGTGACTACATCTTTGCTTACTTCCGGTATTGTGCTGGCTGTGGTGGGATACCTGATGGGGGCAATTTCTTCTCACGGGATCCTTTCCCAGCTCGGGACCTTCCTGGGAAACGGAAGTATGCTGTCCCTGACCATTGTACTTTTTGTACTGCCGGGACTGCTGTACTTATTTGACAGGCTCATAGAGAAAACTACCCTGCACACAAACTTTTATCAGAAAAGGAGACGTCATCATGAATCGAAATAAAAAAAGCAGATACACAAAAAAATCTATTACAGCGGCTGTATGTTTTTCCATGGTTCTTGGAAACACCCTGCCGGTCATTGCTGCAGAAAATCCCCAAAAGGAAGAAAATGTCTATGCATCCCTGGAAGAAGACGGAACAGTATCCGGCGTCTATGTGGTCAATGAATATGATCTGGAAAAAGATACCAGGATCACAGACTATGGCGATTATACAGAAGTAACCAACCTGACTACCGAGGATAAAATAGAGGAGACAGCCGACGGATATACAGTAGAAGGCAAAAAAGGGAAATTCTATTATCAGGGGAATCTGGAGACAAAAGAACTGCCCTGGAAGATCCAGATTTCCTATTACCTGAACGGTGAGAAGAAAAATCCGAAAGAACTGGCCGGAGAGAGCGGAAATCTGGAAATCCGGATTTCCGTAAAGAAAAATGAAAAAGTAAAGGGAGACTATTTTGAAGATTATCTGCTTCAGGCCACAGTTACACTGGACTCCGAAAAGTGCAAAAATATCCAGGCAGAGGGGGCTACTCTGGCAAATGTGGGAGCAGATAAACAGATCCTATACAACATTATGGCGGGACAGGAAAAGGAATTTTCCATTACTTCAGAAGTCACAGACTTTGAAATGGAGGGGATTTCTTTTCAGGGAGTACCGATGTCCTTTGCCATTGATACAGACAGCCTGGATATGACGGCTCTCTATGAACAGACAGATGAACTGAAAGAAGCGGTATCCCGGCTTGATGAGGGAGCCGGTTCATTGAAGGAAGGTACCGGAGAACTGGCGAAAGGCAGCAGCCGGCTTCTGGATGCTACAGGCAGCCTGGCCCAAGGTGCAGTCAGCCTTAAAACAGGCACAGACGGAGCGGCTCTGGGAAGTTCTTCTCTTGTCCGGGGAAGTCAGGAGCTGGAGACCGGCATCGGCACTTATCTGAATGGTGTTTCTTCGGCAGCTTCCGGGAGCAAATCTCTGATCCAGGGAGCGGACAGCCTGAAAGAAGGCGCCCCTGTTCTGGAAGCCGGCGCAGGACAATTAGCAGAAGGGACCAGGACTTATACAGAGGGAACAGAGAGCTATATAGACGGCGTCCAGGCTTATATCAGCGGCGTGGAGCAGCTGAAGGAAGGGGCCGGACAGCTGGCCGGACTGAAAAATCTGGGAGAAGTCTCCCGGGGGATAACCGTTTTAAAAGACAGTTCTCAGCAGCTTACAGATGGGGCAGCGGCCCTGTCGGATGGACTGGAGGCCCTTCTGTCCCAGCTTCGGCTTCTGGAAGACTCCCAGGAAGGCGGGCAGCTGCAGGAAATGCTGGGCAGTCTTCAGGAGGCAGTCCAGGCTATGGATACTGTCCAGACAAAGGCCGGAGAAATGTTTTCTCTGTATAATGAGGCGGCGGGAGAACTGCAGAAAGCAGGAAATATTCTTTCTCAGGCAGAAAACGAACTCCAGTCCCAGGCAGATAGAGCCAGTGACAGTATAAACCAGGCTGGGGCCTCTCTTCAGTCCCAGGCAGATTCAGCAAACGTTCAGATCAGCCAGGCAAACAGCCAGATAGAGGCAGCGGCAGACAGAGCCAATGCTCAGATTGATGCAGCCATAGCCGCTGTTCAGAATTCTATAGACAGCGGCGCCATAGATCCGGATACAGGAAGCACCCTTATTGCCGGTCTGGATGGAAGCAGGGTCAATGTGCAGGGTGCAGATGCCGTGTCCGTGGATATTCCGGAAACAGAGATTTCTATAAACAATGACAGCTCTTCGGCACTGGCATCTGTTGCTTCCAGATTAGAAGAAATCCAGGCAGGAGGAACCGGAACTGTGAACAGTATGACGGAAGAACTAAACAAAGCTGCCGAAGCAGGAGAAAACCTTCCATCTTTCCAGACAGGAGACCTGTCACAGTTTACGGAGAGTATACAGGCCCTGACAGAAGGGGCCCGGCAGCTGGAAACAGGGCTGGAGCAGATGAACCAGGGATTAACTTCCATGGAGACACAAACCGCTTCTCTTCCGGCAGGCGCAGAAGGGATCGACAGCCTTTTAAAAGGATTTGACGAACTGACCGCCCAGAACCAGACCCTGGAGGAAGGGGGAGAAGCCCTGAAATCTTCTTCTTCTGCCCTGAATCAGGGAGCTGAAGAAGTAAACAGCGGAATCACCCGGTTAAACAGCGGGATCTCTGCCCTGGCACAGGGAGCTCAGCAGCTTGACGCAGGATTAGAAGAACTGGAAGAGAAAGGTACAGATATCCAGACAGGAAGCAGCAGTCTTACAGAAGGGACCCAGGCTCTTTTGGAAGGCCTTACCCAGCTTCAGGAAGGGGTAGACACTTTATCTTCCGGAGCCTCTGTTTTTGAAACGGGTATTTCCAGCCTGGCAGAAGGTTCCCAGGATCTGGACGAGGGAGCCGGAGAAATGAAAGGCGGCACTGAAGAATTTAAAACAGAAACTGCAAATATAGACACAGAAATCGAAAATAAGGTGGAGGAAATGGTACAGGAATTTTCCGGCGAAGACTATGTTCCGGTTTCCTTTGTATCTGAGAAAAATACCAATGTAGAGGCTGTCCAGTTTGCCTTCCAGACCGATCCCATCCAGATAGAAGAGGAAGAGGCCCGGGAGGAATCCCCTGCAGAAAACACCGGCTTCTGGGAAAAAATCAGAGGATTATTTGAATAATTCCGAAAAAACTAAAAATCGGACGTATATCCAGAGAAATTATCCTAACCTGCGGCAGTCCGGGGTGTTACAATACTGATTATAGTAAGACGAACACGGAAATGTGCTGTTCAGGAAGGGAGAAGGCTATGTAAAAGGGGCTCATGAAAATCCCGGATTTGCCTGTGCGGCCAAACATTTCCCCGGAAACGGACAGGACTTCCGAGACGCCCATCTGTCCAATAATGTAAACTATTTCGATGTAGAGGAATGGGATAAAACCTACGGACTGGTTTATAAAACACTGATTGAGAATGACCTGGACGCCATTATGGCAGGACATATCATGCTGCCCAAGTATGCAAAAGCCATCAATCCGGAGCTGAAAGACGAAGACATGATGCCGGCTACTTTAAGCCCGGAAATCATGAAAGGACTTTTAAGAGACAAACTGGGCTTTAACGGTATGGTGGTTACAGATGCCTCTCATATGGTAGGTATGACGGACCGTATGAAGAGAAAAGATATGCTCCCCAGGACCATCAATGCAGGCTGCGACATGTTCCTGTTCTTTAATGACCCGGAGGAAGACTTTGCCACTATGCTGGAAGCATACCAGAACGGCACGATCAGCGAAGAAAGAATGGAAGAAGCCCTGGAGCGTATCCTGGGCCTGAAAGCCCACTTAGGCCTTCACAAAAAGGCAAAAGAAGCTCTGGTGCCGGTACCGGAGGCCTTAGAGGGAGTTCTTGGCAGTCAGGAACACAAGGATATGCAGAAAGCCATCAGCCGGGACAGCATTACTCTGGTAAAATATAAAGACAAAGAAGTACTGCCTGTTGTTCCGGAAAGATATAAGAGGATCATGATCGTTCATGTAAAAGGGGCAGAAAGCGGCATGTCCGCTCTGGCCAAAGCCATGGGAATGGCAGGAGGGACCAACCCGGCAGAGCTTTTAAGAGATAAGCTGATCAGCAAAGGCTTTGACGCATTTATCTATGAAAGCCCTGTAGACAAAATGAAGAAACAGATCGAAGCCGGGGAGAAACCGGATATCAATATTTACTTTGCCGGTAAGAACGCCATTGCAGACTTTGTAAATGACATGGACCTGGTAATCACCCTTTGCGATATTAACGAGGGAAGACCCAGCTTCGGACTTTCCAAAGGCGGCGGAGAAATCCCCTGGTATGTCTTTGAAATCCCGGTAGTAGCCGTAAGCTGCGGACAGCCCACCATGCTGGCAGATATTCCCCAGGTACGGACTTACATCAATGCCTATGACACAAAAGACAGTACCTTCGATGCACTGGTAGAAAACCTGATGACAGGAGAAGAAGCTTTTAAGGGACAGGATCCTATCGACAGCTTCTGCGGACTTTTTGACGCACGGCTGTAAATGCAGGCAGAGAGATTTTTATTTACTGAATAATGATAAAAGATGAAAAGCGCCTCACCGCTGGACTCATTTCCGGTGGTGAGGCGTTTGCTACGGCTGGGTTTCCGATTTTTTCATTCCTGGCTGTAGTATTTAACCTGCTGGTACGGTTATACATAAAGAAATCTGATTTTAAACCGTAATAATAGGGTAAATGGAACGGTTATATAGAAGAAAATCCGATTAAGAACCGTCCCCATATGCCTATAAGGACGGTTACATGAATGAAAATAGATTCTGAACCGTTTCTCCCATTAAAATATAGTTGAAAATAGAGAAGAACAGAAGATTCCGATTGTAGTCAAAAGGAAAAAGAGCTATAATAATCTCCGAATTACAAAGGGGCCTGCAGGCCCCGGATAGGAGAAATCATGAATTACGAAGAAGCAAGAGTATATTTGGAGGAAGCCTCTAAATACGGAAGTGTACTTGGCTTAGAGAATATGCGCCATCTTATGGAGCGTCTGGGAAATCCCCAGGACAGTCTGAAATTTATCCATATTTCAGGAACCAATGGAAAGGGTTCTGTCCTGGCTTATCTTTCTACCATACTGACGGAGGCGGGATACCGGGTGGGACGGTATATTTCCCCTACTTTGTTTTCCTACAGAGAGCGGATACAGGTAAACGGAGAGCGGATCGGAAAAGAAGCCCTGGCGAAACATGTGACAGCTATTGCAGAAGCTATTAAAGATATGGAGGAACATCATCTTACAAATCCTACGCCTTTTGAAATAGAAACCGCCCTTTCTTTCCTGTATTTCCAGGAGAAAAAATGTGATCTGGTGGTCCTGGAAACTGGTCTTGGAGGAGCCCTGGATGCCACCAATATCATTAAGACGCCGGTAATGGAAGTGATCACCCCCATCAGTATGGACCACATGGCCTTTCTGGGAGATACTTTGGAGAAAATTGCCGCACAGAAAGCCGGGATCATCAAGCCTTATACAAAGGTGGTATCCGGTCCCCAGAAAGCCGGAGCCAGAAAAGTTCTGGAAGAAAAGGCAAGGGAGCAGGGAGCTTCCCTGGAATTCCTGGATATGGAAGAAGTGAAGGATATCCATTACGGATATGAAAAACAGAGCTTTACCTGGAGAGATTTTGACCAGGTAGAGATTTCTCTGGCAGGAAGCTATCAGATCCTTAATGCCGCTCTTGCCCTTCAGGCTGTGACTATGCTTCAGGAGCTTGGCTATCCGGTTTC
This sequence comes from uncultured Blautia sp., assembly GCA_900543715.1. Taxonomy (GTDB): domain Bacteria; phylum Bacillota; class Clostridia; order Lachnospirales; family Lachnospiraceae; genus Blautia; species Blautia merdigallinarum. The sequence goes on from UQSX01000066.1 coordinate 14,633, forward strand.
CAGAGAGAATATTTACGAAGGATTCAGAAAAACCCACTGGAGAGGACGTTTCACCCTGATCTCCAAAGAACCGGTAGTGATCATGGACGGAGCCCATAATCCCGGGGCGGCTAGAGAGCTGGAACATTCTCTGAAGCTTTATTTTCCTCACCGGCATATCCGGTATATTTTCGGTATATTCCAGGACAAGGATTACAAACAGGTTATCCAGCCCCGCTGGCAGACCATATCATAACAGTGCAGACTCCGGATAATCCCAGAGCCCTTCCGGCAGAAGAGCTGAAGGAAGCAGTGGCCTGTGTGAATCCTTCTGTGGAAGCGGCAAAAAGTATTGAACAGGCAGTGGAGAAAACTCTGGAAGAAGCAAAACCGGAAGATGTAGTGATCATTTTCGGCTCCCTTTCCTTCTTAGGAGAGGCAGAAAGGAATGTGAAGAAATGGAAAGAAAAACAGGACGGATTGCAGTAATTTCCGATACCCATGGACTTCTGCGGCCGGAAGTGGCTGAAATTTTAAAGACCTGCGACGCAGTCATTCATGGCGGAGATATTAATTCTCCTGGGATTCTGGAAGAAATCCGCAGAATCAACCCTTCTCTGTATGTGGTCCGGGGGAATAATGATAAGGAATGGGCCGAAAAACTGCCTAAAGAGCTTTCTTTTTCTCTTTTTGGCAAAAGCTTTTATATGGTCCACAATAAAAAACACATTCCCAAAGATCTGGAGAAAAAAGATTTTGTGATCTACGGACATTCCCATAAATACGAGGCCTATGTGCAGGAAGGCGTCCAGTATCTGAACCCGGGAAGCTGCGGTCCCAGAAGATTCCACCAGCCGGTGACCATGGCGGTGCTGATTATAGAAGCAGAAAGCTTCCATATAGAAAAGATGGATATCCTTCCCAGAGTGGAACAGGAAAAAGTACCGGAACTTTCCCAGAAAGATATGGAAAAGCTGATAAAAGGAATCTTAAAAGAACTGGAAAAGGGAACCACCGTGGCTTCTATAGCAAAGAAATTTCAGGTTTCAAAAGAGTTTGCAGAACAGGTGTGCAGGATTTCTGTAACTCACCCGGGAGTGACCGCCCATGGGATCATGGATAAGATGGAAGTAAATAAAATCGAAAAGCGGCAAAAACAGTTAGGAGGAAAGCTATTGATTTCCAGAAAATCCTCTCTTGAAAAAGAACTGGAGACGGTTTTAAAACAGGAACAAAGATATATAGACAAGTATAAAGAGAAAAAGGAATCTTTTCTGAACCAGAAGCTGGCCCAGAAGATTCCCGATGGACTTCAGGAGAAACTGGACGCAGCATTTAGCAAGGCTTTTTTCCTGGTCATTGACAAGGGAACCGGGATCATAGAAAAAACCTACAAAAAAGAAGATCTGGAGCATGGGTACAAGGTTAACGCTTATTCGGCGGAAATCCGGGAGAACAAAAACACCTTACGGACTTTTAAGAAAGGCG
>UQSX01000067.1 GCA_900543715.1 uncultured Blautia sp.
TATTCTGAATGCAAAAAAAGACGCCGCCCTTCGGATGAAAGAGGAGATAGATAACAGACAAAAACAGAGTGCTGTAAATCTTCAGATAAAAAACGGATATAACGACCAGATTCGAAAAATGGAACAGACAGCGGCGCAGATCCTGCTGGGAAATTTTTCGATTGACGACTATGAAATAGACACCATTGCAGAGAAATTTCAGCAAAATCTCCTTGCCAATATGGAAGCGGTACAAAGGGGCAAAGACAGCGCAGACCAGGTGCGGAAGATCATGGAGGAAACAGGAAGCAGGGTGGAAAGTCAGATGGATCAGCAGGAAATTGAGAGAAGATATCGGCTGCTGATTGAAGAAGAAATGGAAGAAAAGAAGGAAGAAAGAGGAGAGGTCACATGTTAAACGCAGGAGTAGATTTCGGAAGTACATATACCACGGTGTCGGTATATCGGGAGGACACCCAGGTGCTGGAGGCTCTGCTGATGAACCAGAGTTCTCCCTATGTACCTTCTGTGGTATCTGTTTTCAGAGATAAATATGAATTTGGCCGGGCAGCCAAAAAACTGACCGGAAAGAAAGGTGCATCAGTTTTCAAAGGATTTAAGATGATGCTCCCGGAAAACGATCAGGAAGAATTGAGACAGCGGGGATTTACAGAGGAATATACTCCGGGCCGCGTTACAGGAATTTTTCTGGAAAATCTTCTCCGCCAGGTATTAAAAGACTGCCATGAAGAGAAAATCAACCGTTTAGTTGTGGGAGTACCGGAAATCTGGAATGATGGAATGAAAACTATTGACGGAAGAACTATGGTCCGGGATATCTGCCAGAATATGGACTTTATAGAATCTGTTCAGATTGTCAGTGAGCCTGCCGCCGCCAGCGCTTTTTTTGCCTATAATTTTCAGATCAGTACAGGAAACTGTTTTGAAGGAAAGATCCTTCTGATTGATTATGGCGGAGGAACATTGGATATAACCCTTACAGATGTGAGAGCAAAAGGTGAAAATAACGAAGAAAAATCCGTGGAGATTAAAGTTGATGAGAGAACCGGCGCCGGTGAAAACGAAAACGGTCAAATCGGCAAAGCTGGAATTGTCTATATGGAAAGTGTGGTAAAAGAGGCTATCCGTCAGGCAGAAGTTCTGGAAGAGGGAGAGGAACCGACATGCGATGGAAAATTTTTAAAGGCGGTAGATATGCTGGAGGAAGAACTTCAGGACAGAACGGATATCCTGGAGGAAACATTTGAAGAATACGGCGTTGATTATCCTGATGATTTAGAAGAAGAATTTACCACTATCGAATATAAAGGCGAAGACATTCCTATTACTTACCGGCTGCTTCTGGAGGTATACAACGACACCATACGGGATGTTTTTGACGAAAAATTAAACGAAATGATCCAGTTTATGGAAACCCATGGGATCAATTATGAGGAAAGAAATCTGGATAACTTCAAAATTGCTCTGGTAGGGGGCTTCGGGAATTTTTATCTTGTAAAAAAGCAGGTGAAAGACAAGTTTTCTTTCAGCGAGTTTGACAAACGACAGCAGAATATTATTTTAAACCGGGCAGATTGTGAGAAAGCGGTCTCTCTTGGAGCGGCTCTTCTGGCTGCAGATCTGATCAGTATCCGCAATACGGCTCCATATTCTATTGGGATCTGTGTGAAAGATACCAATGGTGAAATCCTATTGAACTATGCTTTTCGCTATAATCAGGATATAAAATTTAAAGAGACCTATTTTCCCATGGGAGAAGACCAGAAGCTTATTATCATTTTTACAAGCAGCGGCGGTTTTTCAAAGTTTATTATCAACAAAAAGGACAATGACAAGACCGCTCTGATCGTACCGGTAAAAGAAGAGTTTCAAGAGAAACTATCCAATATCATTCAAAATGAATACGGAACTGCTGTCGTTGGATTTTCTCTGGATGCTTCTGGTATTGTGAGTATCCATGTGCATGATTATGATCTTCTGGAGGACAAAATGGATCCGGAAGGGCATACGATTGAACTGAGCAGATTTAATGATCTGTTTGATCTGACAAAGGTTGAGAAGGCGGTGAAAGGATGATACTGGGAAGAACACAGGACAGTCTTGAAATCTTGAAAAAAAAGCCGCAGATTACTGTAGAGGATGCACTGAAATTTTTTTACACGTTTTGCGAGGATATTAAAAGTGAAAGCGGAGTGACTCTGGAACAGCAGGACCCTGGCAATATAGAAGAAATGGTGAAGAAGGTTCGCTGGCTGGGCCGGACAGCAGTGAGAACTTATGAGAAAAAGAGGGGCCAGATCCAGGAAGCTGCTTCCAGGGAACGGTTGGAAAAAATCAATGGAGAGCTGGAACAGGTTGGCGGTGAGGAAGAGAAGGCAGAAAAGACCTTGGAGCTGCTGAAAAGCAGGGAGGCAGAACTGAAGGAGAAACGGGAGAAGCTGGAAAAGGAGCAGAAAGAGGGACGGACTCTGGAGGAAAACTGCAAAGATCTGGAAAGGGAAATCACCAGGCTTCAGGAAATGGATATTCCCCGGATACAGAAGCACCACCAACAGCTTCAGGAAGAAAAAGAAAAAAGCAAGGGGAGATACGAAAGTCTTCTCTTACAGTATAAAAGTGAAGAAGAAGCGTATCAGAAGCAGAAGCAGCAGACAGAAACTGTCCAGGGGGAGTTGGAGGATATCAGGTACAGCGCCCAGGAAGAGAGCAGAAATCTTCAGATGATGCTGGCGGAAAAAGTGAAGATAAGACAGAAGGCAGAAGAAGAAGGGGAGGACCTTCGCAGAAAAATTGAGGAGGCCCAGAACTGTTCGGAACAGTTGTTGGAGGAGCAGCAGCAAAAGGAAGAACGATATCGAAGTCTCCAGGAAGAACTTCAGGATCTGCAGAAAAAGCAGGAGGAGCAGAATGCTGACAACGAAACTCTGCAAAAAGATTATGAAGAAAAGAAGACAGAACTTTCATCATTGATCCGAAGGGGAAATGTGCTGAAAGACCAGTCCTCTGAATTGGCAGAAGAAATTAAAACTATCGGGACTGATAACAGGACAGTCGAAACCCGCATGAAATTTCAAAAAGAAGAACTGGAAGAGCTAAAGAAAAAGCAGAGTATGCTGGAAGGAGAGAACAAAGAAGTTCAGGAGGAAATCGAACGTCTGGAATATTACCTTGGAAAGACAGATATCGAAGAGCTGCGCCAGATATTGCTAAAAAAGCAGGAAGAAACTGAGAAGGCAGAGCAAAGCTGCCGGGATATGGACCAGAAAATCCAGGAACAAAGTGAAAAATTTCAAGAATTGATGAAACGTCAGGAACATCAGAAAAAGCAGCTGGAGGATCAGGAAATCTGGGCAGAAGAGGAAAAGAGAAAGGCTCAGGAGGAAGCCGCAGAACTGGAACGGCGCAAGACAGAGCAAGAGGAACAGAAAAAGAAGTTTCTGAGAGAAAAGCTGGAAGCAGAAGAAGAACTGAAGCGGCTGCGCCAGTGGTTTGAAAGTATTGAAACGAAAAAATATCGGGAACAGCTGGAAGATACGAAAAAACGATGTAAGATATTGGAAGAGGCAAGACTGAAGATGACAGAGGATCTGGAATGGTCCAATGAACTGGAGGAAAGTGATGCTGTACAAATGCAGCAGTACTTTCGAGAGGAACTGCGATTCATCAGTGAGCGTCTGGAGGTTTATCAGAAAAAATATCTGGCGGCGGCAGACGGAGTGCGATACAGCGGTATTTTGAAATCTTAACACATACAAGAAATCATAAAGGAGAGGGAAACACTATGTTATTAAATCTGGGATTTAAAAAGAAAAAAGAACAAGAACAGATGCCTGTCAGCGAAGAGAAAAAAAGGGCAGAGGAAAACAGAAAAAGAGCAGAGGAAATCAGAACCAGCCTGGCTGCAATAGATTCCAAAATTTCATTGATGCTGGCCCAGAACAGAACAGGCAGGATTTTGCCGGAACGGATGCAGAGATATCATAAAGGACTGCAAAGTATGATGAAAAAGCTGGACGAGCAAAGAGCATCCGTCCTGGATACTGTAGTGATCGACAGCATGATCAAGCAGTTTGCTTCACAGCTGGATGAGGCCATACAGAACGGAAATGATGAGACTGCGGACCGCCTGATGGCCGGACTGGCATATGGAATCAGCAGGGGAAGAGAAGAAATCCATATCGAAAAGCCAGAATATATTGAAAAAACTCTGGAAACCAGAAAAGAAATCCTGGACCGCTATCATCAGATCGTAAAGTTCTCACGGCAGATAGATGAAATTGAGCGCAGTATCAACCGGCAGCAAACGCAGATAGACGAAGCGAAAAAAGACTATACAAAGTATTATCAGGAGCTGAAAGAACAAAGAGACCGTATGCCGGGTTTGCAGGAGAGCCTGGATAAACTGCAGGTGGGACAAAAAGTTGCAGGAGAAGTCATCGATTTTAACAATAAAAAGCAGAACGTAGTGGATTTATATAAACATATCCAGAATATGATCAAAACCAGAGCAACTAATGAAATGCAGCGGACCAGCTGCCAGCAGGCAATCCGGAATGAAAAGCTGCTTTTGGCAAAAATGGAAACAATGATGGACGAAGAGGTTTTTGAGGAAATTCAGAAATCCCAGCAAAGATTCCAGCAGTTTATTTATGATCAGATCGATCAGATTGACAAAATGCGGAATATGAATGATCAGTTCAGCAAGATTTTAGACGCAGCTCTTTCTTCCAGGAAGATGATCGATATGATGATCAGGACAGAGGATGATTTCGAGCGGATGACTCTGGAAGAAAAAGAAAGAGATGCAGCGGATGCAAGAGGAATGGAGCGGATACTGGAAGAGGAACAGCTTCAGGAGACGGAAAATGAACAGAACATGCAGACGGAACAGCTGAATTAACAGGAAGAGATTTCCTTTAAATTTATATTATATAAGGAAAAGAGAAGGGAGAACAAAGATGAAATTTGAGCCATTATTTCCAAAGAAAAAGAAAAAAGATATTGATCAGCAGATCATGGAAACCGATGTTCAGCTGAGAAATCTGGAGGACAAATTCCGCCTTGTGATCAGCCGGGAAATCCGGGTACTCAGAAATAACAGAAATGACAAAAGAGCCCAGGAAAAGGTGAAAAACGCACTATTTTCCATGCAGGTAGTCCACAATGCCCAGGAACAGCTGAGAGATATTGATACTACGCACGAATTAAATAAAGCAATGAATAATCTGGGACTGGCATTAAAATCCTTAAATGGGATATCCTTCCGCTCCGAGGGCGTAAATAGTTTCCGGCTGCAGAGGGGAATGGACAAAATGGATAAAAATGCAGAAAGAAGAGGGGGCGGAATGGGAAATGCATTTCGCCAGGATATCAATGAATTGATCAGCGACGATATGATCGAACGCCTGGTAAAAGGTGAAAGTGTAGATAACTGCCTGAATAATCCTGAAGGCGGGATAAAAAATGTGGAAGATGCCCTTATGTTTGACGAAGACATGCTGAATCAGGTAAATTTTTCAGGAAATGCAAATGAGGGAGAGCTGGAAGACGGAGCAGATATGCTGGAAGAGTTTATGAAAAACATGGAATAAAAGCCGGCTCCAATGAGGAGGAGATATTATGGAAGACAGCTATATCAAAAAAATGAATATGAAAGAGAACATCTGCATGGAACTGATGCAGAAAGCAGATGAGGAATATATCAAAAATAATCATCAGCATACGAAACAGGAATGTGCTTATCTGCAGCAGGCTGCTACTTTGCGGTCAGAACTGGCCAGTATGAGTATCGGGGAGGAGCGTGCATACCAGCAGAGAAAGCTGAATGAACTGAACAGAAAGATCACAAAGGTGATCATGGAAGTAGACCCGGAATTTATGAAGCGGTATAAAGAAAACAAACAAAAGGAAAAACATCTGAAAAACGGAAGCGGTGCCGGAAAAGCCGATACTGGAGGGAAAGAGAAGCCTTTGGATGAAAGCATTGCTTCCTGGTTCAAAGAAGCTCCAAAACATTCTTTTGCAGATGTATCCGGAATGCATGAACTGAAAGAGCAGCTCAAAGAGTGTATTGCTAATGCACAGCTGAAAAATCTGGAAGATTATCTGAAAATGAAAAAGCTGCACTCATATTTTTTTATCGGACCTCCGGGATGCGGAAAAACGTATATTATTGAGGCTTTTGCACATGAACTGATGGATAAGAATTATACATATTTATCTCTGGCAGGCTCTGATATCCTGAGCCGATATGTAGGCGAAGCAGAAAAGATCGTGACTCGTCTTTTCGAAGAGGCAGAAAATCATACACCCTGTATTATCTTTATTGATGAGATTGACGGCGTCTGCAAAAACCGCTCTCTTCCAAACCTTCCGGAATATGCAGCTTCCATCACTACAGCCTTTCTGACCGGTTATAACAGAATAAACTCTTCTGATAAAGACATTATTTTTATTGGAGCCACCAATTATCCGAACCAGGTAGATGATGCTATGCTGGACCGGGTGGAGCTGGTAAGAGTTCCTTTCCCGGATTTAGATGCAAGGAAAAGAGCTTTTTCACACAGCCTGAAAGAGATTATAAGCTTAGAAGAAGATTTTTCCTATGATGAGATGGCGGAAAAAACAGAAAAGTACAATTATCGGGATATTGATCGTATGGTGAGCAGGATTAAAAAAGAAATCCTGAAACAGGTGATCCATCAGTACCCAGGCGAGCAGAATGCTATTGAAGCTTTAAAAGCAGGTAAATTCCTTTTGACACGGGAAATGTTTGATAAAATTCAGGAAGACTTTCTGCCTACTCCGAAAGATGAAATCGAAAAAGAATTAGACGAGTGGGAAAGAAGATTTAAAAAGGGAATTGAATAATCAGGAGAAGCCAAATAATGGGAAATGCAGAACAATGGATACAGGACTTTTACCAGGAAAACTGCGGCTGTTCTTTGGAAGATATCTGCGGGCAGCACTTCTGGAAAAAGGTATTGAGAGGATGCATTTATAGAGAAGGACTGGATGAACTGTTTGAAACCTCTCCTTTCTGGGGACTGCTTTTTTGCGGCGAGGCCGGTACGGGAAAAAGCACTCTTGGGAAAGCATTTCTGGGAGAACTGGAGGGAAACGGTTACAAACTGATCTATCTGCGAGCAGATGAGATTCTGAAAGACAAAGCGGAAGCCATTCCACGGGCTGGTCAGTTCCAAAAGGAATGTATCAAATGGGAGAAAACTGCAATTTTTCTGGACAATGCAGGAATTTTGGGCGAGGATATCCCTGTGGCAGAACAGCTGGCTGAGGGCATTGACAGCCTCAGACGATATAACCTTCCGGTTATCTGGATGATGGAGGCGGAAAAAGCGGAAGATCTTCCGGAATGTTTAAGGGAGCAGCTGTATCTTTGCCGAATAGAAGTGCCCGATCAGAAGGAACGGCTGGAATACTTCCAGGCCATGATGGGAAGGCTGACGGACAAAAGCGGAAGCTTTAACTGCAGTCATATGGCGGAACTGACAGAGGGTTATAATTTTGAGCAGCTTAACAGGATTACCGCATTCTCTAAAGCATTTCTCAAGCAGAAAATTCTGGAGAAATGTGAGTTTAACTGGGAAGAAGTCCGCCAAATGTCAGAAGAAGGAAAGATCTGTATAAAGCGGGAGCAGTTTTGTGAAATTGCAGGAAAAATATGCAGGGAAACAAAGGAAGCACAAGAAGAACTTTCACAGGATCTGCTGAAACAGATGATAAGCAACACCGGTGCACTGTACCTGCAGCAGGAAAGACCAGTACCATATATTGTTTCCGGAGAGAAAACGACAGCGGATGGAGTTATGGACAGAGAATCTATAACACCAGAAAAGCAGATTGAACCGCAGAGCACAGCGGATATTTCGGTCAGCCTTGATGATGAACTGGATATGCTGGATCCCTCTAATTTAGAAATTTAATTTTGTATTGAACGCGGGGGCTTTCACCCCCGCACATTTTTAATTTTGTTTTATTATTTACGGAAATTTACAGATGCAGTGGAAGGGGAATACTATGGTTTGGAAATGTCCTGTATGCAAAAATGAGAATATATACGGCAGAAAATGTATAAACTGCGGTTTTGACGAAACCAGGGACTACGCAGTATATCCTACAGTGATTCCTCTGGAAATCCAGGAAAAAACAGAGTATGAAAGGAAAGTTTTCCCTTGGGAACAGCTGTATAGAAAAGGAATAGAGTGTCTGAAAACAGGAGAATTTGAAGATGCAGAAATGTATTTGAGACAGGCTGCAGAAATGGGAGTTGCAGAGGCACAGACAGTGATGGGAGCTTTGCTTTATGGTGGAGCCCAGGAAAATCAGAAAAGAGCGGCCGGGTGGTTCAAAAAGGCAGCCGAACAGGAAGTCCCGGAGGCAGAATATTACTTTGCCCGTTGCTGTGAGAAAGGCGAGGGAGTCCCAAAAGATCTGGTGCTGGCTGTGAAATATATGAGAAAAGCGGCGGATCATGGATGGATTCCCGGGATAATTGCCTGTGGTGATTATTATTATCATGGAGTCGGCGTGGCAATAAACCGCGGCATTGCAGCAGACTATTACAGGCGAGGAGCTCAGATGGGCAGCACACGAGCGAAGTGCAAGCTGGGATGCTGTTACTTCCATGGCGAAGGGACGGAGCTGGATCTGGGGACAGCAGCATACTGGTTCTGGCAGGCGGCCAATGAGGACGACTGTGAGGCCCAGGCCCTTATAGGAATGTGTTTTGAGTTTGGATATGGCGTGAAGAAAAATTTAAAGGAAGCAGAAAAGTGGTATTCCCTGGCTGCAGAAAAAGGGGATGAAGCTTCCAAAGAGCGATTGAAAAAACTGTAAGCATAGAGAAAAGTAAAAGAGGAAAGAAAATGGAAAAGAATGAATCAGGTCCTGAAAAATATAGAACATAATCTGATGACGTAGAGAGTATATATCTTATGCTTTGTGGTGATCGCGGTATTGCAGTAAGGTATGAAATGGGAGGAAAAGAATGACGAAAAATAAGGTAGATTCTTATGAATGTAGACAGTATTTTCAATATAGTACGTTGATTTTTATAAATCAAGATATTCTGGATAGGGGAAGAGAGAAACAGGGAGAAATAGCAGCCGAACTGTCAAAGATATGGTATCAGAAAGCGGTAGAGTTGGGAAATGAGAGTATTCAGGACTATTTTTGTCATAAATTTAAAAACGAGACTCTTGACAGACAAAAAGATACGCAAGTTTTGGGAAGGCTAAGAAGCGATTATTTTAGTGTAATAGAGAATAGAGTCCAAAAGAAAGAGATTTTTAATATTTTTTTTGAAGACAGGTTACTGGAAGATGATAAAAAAGAAAAATATGATGTGTCCTTAGAACAAGATAAATCTGTGGAACTCTGGCTAGAAAGAAATGGAAAAGGATACGATTTATATATAGGGGGAAATGGGGGAGTAGAAGCACCAGAAGACAGCAGTTATCTATTTTATGGATATGGGAATGTAAAGCAAATATTACTGAAAAAAAATATCGACACCAGCAAAGTACGGAATATGTCATGGATGTTTTCAGGCTGCAATCATCTGCAGAAGTTAGATGTCAGAAATTTTGATACAAAAAATGTACAGAATATGTCATGGATGTTTTGTGACTGTAGTCAGATAAAAGTATTAGATGTCAGAAACTTTAATATAAGTAATATAAAAAATGTGTCTTATATGTTTAGCGGTTGTTGTTATATAGATAGATTTCAGGGAATTAAACAGTTGAAAAAAATATTGAAAGATCAGATCTGAAAGGAAAATCAAAGTGTTAGAGAAGGAAACAGACAGCTTTAATTGCAGAGAATATTTTCATTATAATACATTAATATCAATAGATCAGTATATTTTAGAAGAGGAGAAGAAGAGGCAAGGCGAAATAGCCGCCAGGTTAGCAGAAGTATGGCGTCAGAAAGCTTCAGAACTGGGGAAAACAGAGCCTGAAAAAAGAGATTTTCAAAATCCGGAGACAGAAAAAGTGGCTTCTTCTAGCAAAAAGGATGGATACACAAGACCTGGAGAACTGAGGAGAGACTATTTTTCTGTCATTGAAGATGAAATTGGAGAAGATGAAATACGGAACATTTTTGTGCTTGATACGGTACCGGAAGATCCGGGAACAGAAAAATATGATGTATCTTATGAAGAAGACAATTCTGTAGTGCTCTGGACAAAAAAGAAAGAGGAAGAAGATGACCTATATATTGACGGTATCAGATTCAAGAATCTCTCGGCCTGTAGGGAGGGATATGACCTATATATTGGCGGAAGGGGCGGAATAAAAGCTCCTGAAGACTGCAGCAATTTATTTGGAGGATATAAAAATGTAAAGAAAATATTGTTCCAAAAGAATTTTAAAACCGAAAAGGTCAGGAACATGAGAGGAATGTTTTGGGGCTGCAGACAGTTGGAAAAAATCGATGTAAGTAATTTCTCTACATATAATGTGAGAAGTATGTCCGGAATGTTTAATGAATGTAATCAGCTGGAAGAGATCAATATAAAAAATTTTATTACGGGCAATGTGACGGATATGTCGGATATGTTTTATGGATGTGAGCGATTGGCAGAACTGGATGTCAGAAACTTTGATACCAGAAATGTAGAGAATATGTCTGGAATGTTTTATGGATGCGCAATGTTGAAAGAAATCGATATCAGAAACTTTACGCTGAACAAAGTAAAAAGTGTCGCTGGAATGTTTAAAGGCTGTAAACGGCTGGACAGAATGGGAGAGACAAGAATGCTCAGACAATGCGAAGGGTGGAAAGACCGGCTGCTAATGCAGGGAATGTTCTAAAAAGGCTTACAGATATAAAAATCTGCTTCAACAAGGGGAAGGATACACAAATGAATAGTTTATAAGAAAAGGAGAGGGATAGAGATGTGGCAATGTCCGTTGTGTGGGAAAGAACATGGTGAGGAAACTTTATGCAGCTGTGGCTGGTCGAGAACAAAGGACTATCTGAATTACAATACTTTATGTGTAATCGGGGACAGGGAAAAAGAAGAACTGAGCGAACTGTTCTTTGGATCAGAATACGCTTTGACTAGAGGGATAGAGTGTCAGAACAGAGGGGATTGGGCTGAGGCCGTAGACTTTTACAAAAAGGCCGCAGAAAAAGGAAATGCAGAGGCAGTGAAGCGTCTTGGAATGTGCTTTTGGAAAGGACTAGGAACAGAACAAAATTTATATCGGGCGCTTCGCTTATATAGCAAGCTTATGGAAAATGGAGAAGAAGATGTTTCAGACTCCTTGGAGGCTATTTACAAAGAAATAAGAAATGGCCAAAGACCCACAAAAGATGAAACAAAAATCGATTTTGAAGAGGCAGTAAATTTATATTATCAGATAGATATGCGGCAGGAAAAGAATTTTGAGATTATTGAACAGAAATTTCAAAAAGCAGCCGAAGAAGGAATACCATTAGCACATGCTATGCTTGGCCTCTTATACTGGAGAACCTTCCCCTATGATTTGGATCATATACCGAAGGCAGTAGAATATCTGCGGTATGCTATGGAAAATGAGTGTCCAATAGGCGGTGTCTGGCTGGCAGAAATATTAATCCAGATCAGAAAAGCAGAACCAGGCTATATGCCGGAAAGACCAGAGAACAAAAGTACGCAGGCAGCGCTTTTTGGAAAAGTAGTAGACTTAGCTGAAGCGGGAAATGCGGAGGCCCTGTACTGGATAGGGACAGAGCTTTACTTTGATGAAGAATATGAAGAAGCTGTTAAATGGCTGACCCAGGCTGCAGAGCAGAATATGCCGCAAGCCTTAGGATATCTTGGAAAATGTTATTTTTTTGGAAATGGAGTGTCTCAGGATGACAATAAGGCATTTCAACTTTTTAAACAGGCGGAGAGATGCGGAGCAGGGTGGATTTACAGGTATTTGGGAGACTGCTTTTACAATGGATATGGTACTGAAAAGGATACAAAAGAAGCATGGGAGTACTATCAGCAAGGTGTAGAAAAAAAGGATAAAACTGCGATTATAAGAGCTGGCGATATGCTAGATAAAGGTGAAGAAAGAGTACAGAGTAAAAAGCTGGCTTTTCAGATGTATCAGATCGCAGCAGAATTGGGAAGCATGGATGGGAAAAGAAAGACTGGAATATGTTTCTGGAAAGGAAATGGTGTTGAGAAGAGTTCCCAGGAGGCGGAACGATATTTTCGTCAGGCGGTTCAGATGGGGGATAACCGTGCAAAATTGATGCTGGGAATTCTTTTGCTGGAAAAAAGAAAGGGAGAGCCTGATCAGAAGACCGTCAGAGAGATTCAGGGATTCTTTCGTGATGCGGCTGAAAATAAAATCGACACTGCCTATATCTGGGCAGCAAAGATAAACTTAATTTATAACGTTGATGAAAAGTATTATAAAGAAGGCTATGAATGGCTAAAAAAAGCATTAGATCAGGATGTTACGAAAGCTGAAGCCATGGACTTAATGGGAACTTGCCTGGCCGCAGGTATTGGCGTTGAAAAAAATATACCTGAGGCGGTAGAATGGTTCAAAAAAGCAGCAGAAAATAATGAGCCAAAGGGCTGTCTACATTTAAGTGATTGTTATAAAGAGGGCATTGGAGTCAGAAAAAGCACCTATGAAGCAGAAAGGTGGAGAGAAAGAGCTGCAGAGGCAGGGAACAGTCAGGCGGCTTTACAGATTGCAAAATCAACTCAGAAAAGATACAAGGCATTGGAGTCCTCACACGATCAGGTAAAAAAATATGCAGAAATTGCATATCAAAAGGGAGAGGACGAGGCAGGAGTGATACTTGCTAAAAACTGCTGGTATATTGCAGATTATTCTTCAAAAATGACTAAGGATGAAAAGGCGGAATTATATCAGAAGGCTGAGTATTATTTTGCAGAGGCTGAAAAAAAGGGAGTATCTAATGCCAGAGCAGAAAGGGCTAATTTTTATCTGCACCGGTTCCGTCATAAAAAAACTGAAGAAGGTATTGTACTTTTGAAAGAAGAGGCAGAGAAAAAGAAAGCGGTCGCACAATATTATCTTGGAGTATGCTATATGAAAGGGATAGGAGTAAAAAAAGATAAAAAACTTGGCAAGTCATATATACGCCTTGCAGCTCAAGCAGGCCTTGAAGAGGCAAAAGTAGAAACCGGGAAATGGCTGATGGGATAAAATTCTTTTTCTGCAATCTAAAAAAGCGTTCCGAAAGAAAGAGTTCCAGGTCTGGTATCAGACAAAGTACAATATAGAGTAGAACAGGATATGCGGCGTACCCGTTAAAAAAGAATCTTGAAGTTCCCTTTCATAAGGTTTATAATATTGCGGATTATAGATATCATTTTCACTTTTAAAATTGAGGTAAAATATGAGAACACTAGCTTTAAATGATGAAATATTACTAAATATCGAGAAGCCTGCCCGGTACATCGGGAATGAGGTGAACTCGGTGATGAAAGACAAGGATCAGGTGGATATCCGTTTCGCTATGTGTTTTCCGGACGTGACCGAATGAAGCCGATACAACAGTATTATAATACTATATATAGTGGCGTGTGGTTATATGTAGTCCAACATATATGAACTAAAAATACTTATACGTTATTGGATAAAATGATGTGATATTGTTGTAAGCAGTAATTTGTTGTAAAAATTAGCTGGTTTTCATGTTATAAAAATAATTTAATTTGAATAATGGCAGATGTTTTATGCACGATTTTGCCAAGAAAAGATTTTGAGAACTAGTGATTAGCAAAAGTTGTTGCTTAATAAACTGAATTAATCATTGTAAGTTATGGTTCAGAATAAAGTGATAAAATAATATAATAGCTTATTAATTATAGTCTTCGTAAAAAGTTATCTTTTATAGATACTTTCTAGGAAGACTTTTTAATTTATTAGAAAAATCTTTACGTTTGGAAGAGGTAAATAATAACGTACGTGTAAAATGGGAACAAAAAGCTATGATTGTTAGAACAGATAAAAACCTTTTTATGTTAAAGTTATTGCTGTCACCAAAATTGTGAAGAAAATAGTTCATATCTAGAAGATAACTGTTGCATATACGATTAATACTATGGGAAGTCGTATCTTCCGGAAGATAATTGGTATTTGTTTTCTGATTTTTCTCTACAAATTCTATGGTGTTGTGGATTCCATAGTAAGTGCTTCTATTCCTAATTCTTAATGATCCGATTATATTGTGACCTGAACGGAGAAAAATGAAATTCAATCGGGGCAGGAGAATGAGCCAGGCATTTCAGCATATTTTTTCCATATGATTCTCAGAGATACAGGGTGAGAGTCGTAGTAAATCTCTAGGACTAGCATCGTTTTGTCTCATTTAGGAGATTATAAGGAATCATTACAACAAAAGGCCATGATAGAACTGTGCCATTTATTGAAACTATGAAAAAGGTTACTCTTTTCACGAACAGCTTATAGAAAAAGATTACTATTTTGGTGATGCCGGATTAAGGTGAAAAGTTAAATTATCATCATCATAGAAATCAATCCTAGAGGTGTTGATGTCAAGATGCCCAAGCGACCGATATATTTTGAAACAGTTTTAAGGATATAGAGATTTAGGTTGCGTAAACATAGAAGACCTCTTTACAATGAGTGAAAATGAAAGATGTTACTGGGATTAGCATTGGATGAAGTTTATCTAGAAGAGTAGAATAAAAATTATTCCAGAGAAAAATTTAATATAGAAGTTGTTATTGCTTAGATATTCGTTCCTTGGTTTGCCCCATGTCCTGATTTTGTTAAAAGATTATCAGGGTGACACGGATTACCGTTTTATAGAAGAATTGCTTCTATGGTCAGAACAGTTACAAAAAATCTGCTGGAGCAAGGTAAAAACAACTATGCTGTAAAACAGGCTGCCGGAAACGGCGGTCAAAAAATAAGCCAGTACTCATGTATTATCGTATACTTTATAACCAATCGGATATTCAAACTCTAACTTTGTAAAGTAAGCACACAATAAAATAATGTCTTCTCATTTTCTTGATGTTTTGCATGAAGAAACTTTATATTGATTTTTGGAGGGCTGAATATGCGTATGCTGTTAAAAAGAACAATCTAGTAATGCTAATGGATAAATATAGAAAAATAGAACGATTTATCATGATAATAATTAATACAGAAATTTTATATGGAAAAAAATGTTAAAATTAGGTAAAATAAAATAAAAAATGTTGGAGTAAATTATGAAAAAAAAGGTTATACAAAGAGCAAACTATTTGTTTAATGCAAAAACAATATTCTTATCTTTAGAAGGAGAGAATGGATTAAATCTTGTAATTCCTAAAAAGACTAAATGGTCCAATAATCTTGGACGGATGTATCATCAGTTTTCATACACAAATGATCCAATAGAGTTAATTGGTAGAGAACAAGAAAAAGAAGAACTTGAAGCATTCTTGGATGGAAATACTAATTTTAAAGTAACTGCTATTACCGGACAAGCCGGAAATGGAAAGTCTCGGTTAGTATATGAGGTTTTTAAAGATAAAGCAGAACAAGAAAATTGGAAAATTTTTGGATTGGCACCAAACGAACTGCAATTTTTTAAAACGGAATTTATATATTATTTTTTCCCAGAAGATGATCTGGAAAAAAATATTTTGTTTGTAATTGATTATGTAACAGTGAAGGCTTTCGAGATTGGTAACTGGATACAGCTATTGTATAATAACATGAAAGAAATAGGCAGTAATATTAAAATTCGAATTATTTTAGTAGAAAGAGCACAAGTAACACAAGAAAGAAAACCTTATTGGTATACAATGTTGGTAGAAAAACATGGACTAATGGAAGAAGGACTATGTGAATGGGAAAAGCATATTAAAATAAATAATTTGCCAGAGGATAAATTAGAAGAGATATTTGTAAAGTATATAGAAAATAAAGCAGAGACTTATGA
>UQSX01000068.1 GCA_900543715.1 uncultured Blautia sp.
TAGTATGAAAGCTAAGAAAATCACAGCACTGGCATTAGCATCTTTGATGGTAATTTCCACGGCTTTGACCGGATGCGGTGGAAATTCAGGAGGAAGCTCGGGCGGAAGCTCAGGAGGCGAAGATGTCACAGAGGTTACGTTCTGGCAGCTGAACACCAGGCAGGAAGCTTTTGATCCCATGGTTGAGGAATTTAACTCTCAACACGATGACATTAAAGTTACAGTTTCCTATTATGATACCGATGGCATGAAGGATGCCTGCAAGGTGGCGGCTTCTTCCAAAACCCTTCCAAATATGTGGTTTAACTGGGGTGGAAGTCTTGGAAGCTTCTATGTGGATAATGGCCTGACCTATGACTTGACTTCTTACGCAGAAGAAAATGATTGGGCTAGCAAATTTAATGAGAATGCTTTAAATCTGTGTACCTTTGACGGCAAGGTTTCAGGTTATCCTACCAGCTATAATATCCTGGGAATCTATTATAGAAAAGATATTTTTGAACAGTATGGATTGGAAGTACCGACTACCTTTGAAGAATTTGAACAGGTATGCGCTACATTGAAAGAAAACGGCGTTACTCCGATTTCTACAGCAGGACTTTACGGATGGCATACAATGCGTTTCCTGGAGCTGCTCATTGAGCATTATGCAGGTGCGGAACAGCATGACGCTATGAATACTTTTGATGAGAGCTGGGATAATGACGCAGTGGCTCAGGCTTTTGAAAAATATAAAGAGTTTGTGGATAAAGGATACTTCCCTGACGGTTTCCTGACCCAGGATCCTAACGATACTTTGATTGCAGTGGCAAACGGACAGTGTGCGATGGATGTTCAAGGACAGTGGTATGACGGCAATATCCTTCAGAATGAGCAGGATATTAATAACTACGGTGTCTTTGCATTCCCAAGCGGCGGTTCAAACAGAATGTCTTCTTTTGCAGAGATGACTCAGTTTAATGCGGACAATACAGAAGAAGAGTTGGATGCCTGTGTTCAGTTCATGGATTTCTGCTACAGCCAGGAAAATGCAGATACGTATGCAGAGTATTACAATCTGCCGTTGCCTACCGCAGATCCGGTTATGCCTGAGGGACAGCCAAATGTTCCGGTTATGATTGAAACAGGCGCAGCAAACGGAACCTTTACTATTACCGACCAGGCCCTCCCTACAGAGGTAGCTGATGTACTGTTCAACTGCCAGGATGCAGTTGCTAATGGAGAGATGGATCCGGCTGATGCAGGGGCAGATATCCAAGCTGCTATTGAAGAATATAATGCAAAATAAAGACTGATCAGGGGCGGGCTTAAACACGGTCCGCCTCTTTTATACCAAAAAACATAAAATTCATAGAAAAATTAGGAGTGGAACTATGAATAAAAATATGAAAAAACACATTAAGACAGATAAGGCAGCCTGGCTTTTTATGCTGCCTGCAGCTATTATCTATCTGTCCGTAATCGTGGCCCCTGTGCTCTATTCCTTTTTTATCAGCCTTTTTAAGTGGAATGGGATTGCAGAAATGGAATTTGTAGGGCTTCAGAATTATATCAATCTGCTTACAGATGATAAGACTTTCCGGACAGCTATTGTAAACAATCTGATTTGGATTGTTCTCACTATTTTTATCACAATGACGGTATCTCTGGCTTTTGCAGTGATTCTGAATAAAAAATTCAGAGGAAGAACCTTTTTCAGAGGCTTTTTCTATTTCCCAAGTGTTATCGCTCTGATTGCTACAGCTATTATCTGGAGATGGATCTACAATCCGAATATTGGTTTTATCAACCAGTTTTTTCAGCTCTTGGGTATTGACTATTCTCAGCAGTGGATCTCAGATCCGAATGTAAGTCTGTATGCAGTGTTTGCAGCGGGACTCTGGCAGGGAATTGGCCAGCCTATGATCCTCTTCCTTGCGGGGCTGCAGGCAATTTCTCCGGACGTACTGGAGGCGGCCACTATTGATGGGGCTAACGGAATAAAGAAGTTTTTCCTGATCACAGTACCGCTTTTGAAAGATACTTTTGTGATTGTGATCGCTACACTGATTGTCGCAGCTATGAAAGTTTACGATATTATCCAAGGTCTTACCGGAGGCGGGCCAAACGATGCAACACAGATGCTGGCAACTTATATGTATTCTCAGGTGTTCCAGTATAACAATGTCGGATATGGAACAGCGGTTGCATGTATCATGGTTATCCTGATGATGATCGTTATTATTCCATATGTATCCTTTACGGCAAAAGAAGACTAAGGAGGAAGAAAAATGAATGGAAAATCAAAGAAAATCATAAAAAAAGTGGCTCTGTATGTCATTTTGATCCTCCTAGCTGTAATCTGGATCGTGCCGATGTTTACATTAGTGGCTACAGCGGTTAAGAGCCAGTCGGATTTCTATAGCGGAATCGGTCTGTTTGAATTGCCGAAAAATATTGCCTGGGAAAATTTTGTGAACGCCATCACCCAGGGACGTATGCTTACCTATATGAAAAATGATCTAATCATTTCCTGCCTGAAGGTTCCTCTTGGAATCTTTGTGGAAGCGCTGGCGGCCTTCGCCCTTACTAGGCTTCAGGTAAAACATAGGACTGGTTTATTTATCTTCTTCCTGATCGGTATGATGCTGCCTATGCAGACAGCGCTGGTTCCTATTAACGTAATCTACAGCAGACTGGGACTGTTAAATACATATTTCGGCCTGTTTTATGTATATATTGGATTTGGTATTTCTTTCGGTATCCTGATTCTGAGAGGATTTTTCAATGGTATACCAAAGGATATTGATGAAGCAGCCTATATTGACGGCTGTAATAAATGGCAGCTTTTCTATAAGATCATTCTTCCGGTGGCAAAGCCTGCTATTGCAACGCTGATCATCACGGACTTCCTTTCTACATGGAATGAGTATCTTCTGGCCAGCGTTATCATCAATGACAATACCATGAAGACAGTACCGGTAGGTATTATGACATTTGTTGGAGAGCATGGAACGGATTACGGTTATCTCTGCGCTGGCGTATTGATTTCTGTGATCCCGGTGCTGATCGTTTATCTGATCTTCCAGAGACACTTTGTAGAAGGTATGGCCGGAGCTGTAAAGAGCTGATACAGAATTAAAATTTAGCGAGGTATAACTATGGACATGATAAATTACGAGAAGCAAATAGAAAGATGGGGAACTCTGGAAGTTTCCGTGAAAGGAAAAACAGAAGGAAATCCCTTTGTTGACTATACGGTACAGGGGGTATTTACCGGAAAAAAGGAGCAGGTTACTGTAAATGGATTTTATGATGGAGAGGGGATCTACAAGGTTCGGTTTATGCCTTCTTTTGAAGATGAATATACTTTCCGGATCCAGGGGAGCTTTTCAGAGGAAGTCTATGTGGGGGAATTTACAGCAGTTCCTGCAGGAACGGGAAACCATGGACCGGTATATGTGGCCAATACATATCATTTTGCCTATGCAGACGGAACTCCTTACTATTCCATCGGAACCACCTGTTATGTATGGGAACTCCAGTCGGATGAACTGGTGAAACAGACTCTTAAGACATTAAAGGACAGTGCTTTTAATAAGATCCGTTTCTGCATATTCCCGAAACATTATGATTATAATCTGGGAGAACCTCGCTCTTATCCATACGAGGGGACGCCTATGGATTCCAGTGTGCTGACAAAAGAGAATTTTCTGGAGTATACAGGAAAGACAGAAGGAAATCACTGGGATTTTTCCAGATTTAATGTGGAACATTTCCGGCACATAGAAAAATGTATCCTGGCTCTTCGGGACATGGGGATTGAAGCAGATATTATTGTAATGCACCCCTATGACCGTTGGGGATTTTCTCAGATGACCGAAGAACAGGATGATTTGTACTGGAAATATGTGCTGGCCAGATTTTCCGCTTATAGAAATGTGTGGTGGTCACTGGCCAACGAATATGATCTCTTTGAACATAAGACAGTGAAAGACTGGGAGCGGTATGCAGATCTTATCTGTGCCAATGATCCCTACAATCATCTTCGCTCTATCCACAACTGCCGTCCGTTCTACGATCATAACCGTCCCTGGATTACTCACTGCAGTATCCAGAGACAGGACCTGTATAAATCGGCAGAAATGGTAAACGAATGGAGAGAAAAATATAAGAAGCCGGTAGTGCTGGATGAGATCGCATATGAGGGAAATATCCAGCATGGCTGGGGAAATATTACAGGAGAAGAACTGACCAGACGTTTCTGGGAGGCCGCCTGCAGGGGTGCTTATCCGGGGCACGGAGAGACCTATATGAACGAAGACGATATTTTATGGTGGTCCCATGGAGGCGTTCTCCACGGAGAAAGTCATAAGAGATTTAAACTCCTCCATGACATTATGTGCGAGACCCCTGGGATTGGTCTTATGCCTTATGAAAACAGCGGCTGGGATGAGGTCTGCGCAGTACCGGAAGAATCTACTCAGCAGATCAAGCCGGTAAAAGATTATTACCTGATTTATTTCAGTTTTATGCGTCCTTCCTTTAGAGAATATCACTTTGACGATGAGACAAAATTCCAGCTGAAAGTCATCGATACCTGGAATATGACTGTAGAGGACAGGGGAATCGTTCAGGGAAAATTCAAAGTAGAGCTTCCCGGCCGGCAGTATATGGCTATCCAGTTGAAAAAAGTCTGAAAGAAATCGGGGTGAGACGGTGAAGGTAAATATCAGAAAAATATCTGAGAGGACAGGTTTTTCTCCGGCCACAGTATCCAATGCATTAAATCATAAAAGAGGCGTTAATAAAGATACAGCGGCAGAGATCATAAAAACTGCCAAAGAGATGGGTTACGTAATGGAAACGGGAATTACAAAGATCAAACTGGTGATTTACCGTGACCGTGGAGTGATCGTGGGAGATACTCCTTTTTTCTCACTGGTTGTAGACGGATTTGAAAAAGCATGCAGAGAAGCCGGATATGAAATGGTATTGTTCAATTTAGACCGTCGCGCGGAAGACTACCAGAAACAGGTGGATAATCTTTTACTGGACAGTTCCACGGCCATTGTGCTGTACGGTTCAGAGCTGACAGATGAAGAGGCTGTGGTTTTTCGGAAAGCCAGGACCCCATTCCTTATGCTTGATTACTGGAATCATGACATGTCTTTTGCCGGGGTGTTTATCAATAATGCGGATGCAGCCAGAATGGCAGGGGAATATCTGATTAATAAGGGACATCGGGAAATCGGATATCTGAAAGGAGAATACCGCCTGAAGGCCTTTGGCTCCAGAGCCGTAGGTCTTCAGATAGCCCTTCAAAAACATGGGATGGAGCTGAAAACGGAATATGTGGTAAAACTTCCTGTGACTATGGATGAGGCCTATCAGGAAATGCGGAAATACCTGAAAAGAAACCCCAAACTTCCTACGGCGTTCTTTGCAGACAATGATAATCTTGCTCTGGGAGCCATGCAGGCATTAAAAGAATGCGGCTATAAAATACCGGAAGATGTTTCTATGATCGGTTTTGATGATCTTCCTTTCTGTGAGATCGCAGTTCCCAGGCTGACCAGCCTGAGAGTGCCAAAGCAGGAACTGGGAAGGCTGGCGGTCCGGGAGATCGTGGAAATGATCCAGGGGAAAAACGCTACGAAAACAAAGATACAGATATGCACAGAGTTTATAGAAAGGGACAGCGTTTATGACTTAAACCAAAGGAAATACGCTGATATAGGGTGAAACAGTATGAAGAAAATCAGATTAGGCTTTGCGCCCACCAGACGAAGTATTTTCAGTGCTCCGGACGCAATTAAATATGCTGATCTTACCAGAAAAAAACTGGATGAGATGGGCATAGACTATGTAGACATTACAGATATAAACGAGGAAGGACTCCTCTATGATGACAATGACAGGATCAAGATTGCCCGGAAATTTAAAGAGGAAAAAGTGGACGGCCTGTTCCTGCCCCATACAAACTTCGGAACAGAATATGAGTGCGCCAGGCTGGCAAAAGAACTGAACGTACCGGTGCTTCTCTGGGGTCCGAGAGACGAGAGGCCGGATGAAAAAGGCATCCGTCTTCGCGACAGCCAGTGCGGACTTTTTGCTACCGGAAAAGTGCTCAGAAGATTCCGGGTGCCATTTACTTACATGACCAACTGCAGACTGGAGGATCCGGAATTTGCAAGAGGATTAAAAGACTTTCTGGCTGTCTGCAACGTGGTAAAGGTATTTCGTTCTACCCGTGTTCTCCAGATCGGCCCCCGTCCTTTCGATTTCTGGAGCACCATGTGCAATGAAGGAGAACTTTTGGAGAAGTTTAATATCCAGCTTGCTCCGGTTCCCATTCCGGAACTTACTTCCGAGATGAAGAAAGCAAAAGAAGAAAAGACCCAGGTGGAAGAAGTGATTAAATACTGCCGGGAAAATATGAATATTGCCATTAAAGATGAAGAACTGGAAAATGTAGCTGCCCTGAAAGTAGCTATGAAAAATCTGGCAGAGAAATATGGCTGCAACGCCATTGCTATCCAGTGCTGGAATGCTCTTCAGGGAGAAATCGGGATCATGCCCTGTGCAGCCAATTCTCTTCTGAATGAGGAGGGGCTTCCGGTAGTATGCGAGACCGATATCCACGGCGCCATCACTGCAGTAATGGCAGAGGCTGCGGGCATGGGAGAGACCAGAACCTTTTTTGCAGACTGGACGGTACGTCATCCGGACAATGAAAACGGAGAGCTGCTCCAGCACTGCGGACCATGGCCCATCTCTGTAGCAAAAGAAAAGCCCACCATCGGCTATCCGCTGGCCTTTGACCATCCGGGAGCTGTAGAAGCAGAGGCGAAACATGGAGATATGACCCTTTGCAGATTTGATGGAGATAACGGAGAATATTCCCTTCTCCTGGGACATGCAAAAGGCGTGGACGGACCTTATACAAAAGGTACTTATGTGTGGGTAGAGGTAGAAAATCTGAAACGTCTGGAAGTCAAACTGGTGGAAGGTCCCTATATCCATCACTGTGTGGGAATCCACAAAGATGTTGTGCCAGTGCTTTACGAGGCATGCAAATACATAGGAGTGAAGCCGGATATCTATGATCCTATTGAAGAAGATGTGAAAGCATACTTAAGGGGTGAATGATTATGGAAAATTTAAAAGCAAAAGCCTTTGATTTAAGAAAAGATGTTGTAAATATGATCATGGAAGGAAAAGGAGGTCATATCGGCGGGGACATGAGCGTTATGGAGATCCTTATGAGCCTGTATTTCAGCCAGATGAATGTGACTCCGGAAAACCAGGACAGCCCTGATCGGGACCGTTTTGTCCTGAGTAAAGGTCATTCTGTGGAAGCCTATTATGCAGTTCTCGCTGCGAAAGGATTTCTGGATATCCAGGATGTGATCAAGAAATTTTCCAAATTCGGTTCTCCGTATATCGGTCATCCAAATAACAAACTTCCGGGAATTGAGATGAATTCCGGCTCTCTGGGACATGGGCTACCGGTATGCGTAGGAATGGCCCTGGCAGGGAAAAAGGATCATCGGGACTATCGTGTATATACGGTAATGGGTGATGGAGAACTGGCAGAAGGCTCTGTATGGGAAGGGTTTATGGCAGGACACCAGTATAAGCTGGATAATCTCTGCGCCGTGATTGATAGGAACCGGCTTCAGATTTCCGGAAATACAGAAGACGTCATGGGACATGACGACTTAGGAGAAAGAATCCGCTCCTTTGGATGGCATGTGATCGAAGTGAAGAATGGCAATGACATTGACGCTCTGAATAAAGCCTTTGAGGAGGCAAAAACTGTGAAAGGCCAGCCTACAGCTATTATTGCAGATACTACAAAGGGATATGGTTCTGCAGTGATGGAAAATAAGGCCAACTGGCATCACAAAGTTCCCACACAGGAAGAATATCAGCAGATCATGGCTGATTTTGAAGCAAGGAAGGAGGCTGCTCTCAATGAATAAAATACCAAACAGACAGGCGATTTGTAATGTGTTGCTGGAAAAGGCGAAAGAGGATAAAGACATAATGGTACTCTGCAGTGATTCCAGAGGATCGGCATCACTGGCACCCTTTGCTGAGGCTTTTCCGGATCAGTTTGTGGAAACGGGTATCGCTGAGCAGAACCTGGTGAGTATTTCTGCCGGACTGGCAAAATGCGGAAAAAAACCATTTGCAGCATCTCCTGCATGCTTCCTTTCTACAAGAAGTTATGAGCAGGCAAAAATCGATGTAGCATATTCTAACACCAATGTTACCCTGATCGGCATCAGCGGGGGAATCAGTTACGGGGCCTTGGGAATGAGCCATCATTCCGCCCAGGATATTGCAGCTATGTCTGCGATTCCTAACATGCGTGTTTATCTCCCCAGCGACCGGCACCAGACGAAATGCCTTATAGAAGCTCTCCTTCAGGATGAGAAACCTGCCTACGTAAGAGTTGGAAGAAATCCGGTGGAAGACGTTTATTCAGAGGAGAACTGTCCTTTCCAGATGGATAAGGCCAATATCCTGACAGAAGGAAAAGATATTGCTATCGTTGCCTGCGGAGAGATGGTCCGCCCGGCTCTGGATGCAGCAAAGATCCTGGAAGAAAAAGGTGTCCATGCAACGGTTGTAGATATGTACTGTGTGAAGCCTTTAGATACAGAAACTCTTCTGAAGGCAGTAGAAGGCGTATCAGCAGTGATCACTGTTGAAGAACATGCGCCTTTCGGCGGCCTGGGTTCTATGGTGAGCCAGGTGGTCGGCGCAAAATGCCCGAAAGAAGTGATCAACATGGTGCTGCCGGATGCGCCTGTGATCACAGGAACCTCCAGAGAGGTATTTGATTATTACGGTCTGAATGCAGAAGGGATTGCTGCAAAGGCAATGGAGCTGATGTGATGAAAGAAAACAGTGCTGACAAAGCAGAAAAATATATCATTGGTATTGACCAGAGCACCCAGGGGACAAAGGCCCTGCTCTTTGATTCCCAGGGAGAGCTGCTGGACAGGGCAGATCTTCCCCATCGGCAGATCATAGATGAACGAGGCTGGGTAGAACATGATCCCGAAGAGTTTTACGCAAACGTGATCCAAACGGTAAAAAATGTCATTGAAAAAGCAGGTGTGGATAAAAACAAAGTAGCCGGAGTAGGGATCAGCAACCAGAGAGAAACTGCCCTGGCCTGGGACAGAACAGGGAAGCCTGTCTATAATGCAGTTGTATGGCAGTGCGCCAGAGGAGAGGCGATCTGCGAGAGGATCAAAGACGCCGGGGATATGATCAAAGAGCGGACCGGACTTCAGCTTTCTCCTTATTTTTCAGCGGCGAAGATCGCCTGGATACTGGAAAATGTGGAAGGGGCCCGGTCCCTTGCCCAGGAGGGCAGGCTCTGCTATGGAACAGTGGACAGCTTTCTTGTCTATAGGCTGACAGGAGGAAAGGTATATCAGACAGATTTCAGCAATGCCTCCAGAACCCAGCTTTTCAATATCCGTACCTTGTCCTGGGACAAAAAAATCTGTGATATTTTTGGTATTCCTGTTGAAAATCTTCCTGAGGTCACAGATTCAGACGGCTATTATGGAGAGACAGATTTTGAAGGATATCTGGAAAACCCAGTGCCCATCCACGGAGTTCTGGGAGATTCCCATGGAGCACTTTTCGGACAGGGATGCCTGGAAAAAGGTATGGTAAAAGCAACCTATGGCACAGGATCCTCGGTTATGATGAATGTAGGGGAAGAACCTGTATTCAGCAGACACGGGGTGGTGTCCTCCCTGGCATGGGGAATGAATGGAAAAGTAAACTATGTGCTGGAAGGGAATATTAACTATACAGGTGCCGTGATCACCTGGCTGACAAAAGATCTGAAATTGGTAGACTCGCCGGGACAAACAGAAGAGCTGGCTTTTGCCGCTTCGCCGGAAGACAGAACCTATCTGGTTCCTGCTTTTACAGGACTTGGGGCTCCTTACTGGGACAGCAAGGCTACCGGAATCCTTTGCGGCATCACCAGAACCACAAACCAGGCAGAGGTGGCCAGAGCGGCTCTGGACAGCATTGCCTACCAGATTACGGATATTCTTAAGGCCATGGAAGATGACTCCGGCATTTCCATACAGGAGCTGCGTGTAGACGGAGGTCCTACAAAGAACAAGTATCTGATGCAGTTTCAAAGCGATATTGCAGGCATTCCGGTAAAAGTTCCTGCTTCAGAGGAACTTTCCGGTATCGGCGCTGCCTATGCGGCGGGAATCGGCCTGGGAATCTATGACAGAGAAGCACTTTTTTCAAAACAGCAGAGGACCACTTATGAGCCTGAAATGGAACAGAAAGAAGTTGACATAAAATATAAGGGCTGGAAAGAAGCAGTGGAATTAGTGCTGAAAAAATAAAGGTGTAAATACTATGAGAAGATTAAGGGTATGCCCCAATAAAAGATACCTGTCCTGGGACAATGGCGAACCGTTCTGGTATATGGGAGATACTGCCTGGGAGTTGTTCCATCGGCTGACCAGAGAAGAGGTGCAGGAGTATTTAGATGCACGGGAAGATCAGGGCTTTAATGTGATCCAGGCGGTGGCACTGGGAGAATATGATGGCCTGACAGAAGCAAATGCTTATGGTCGTCTGCCTTTTATTCTGGATTCGGAAGGGAAACCTATAGTAAAGCCAGACGATACAGGGGAGAGCTACTGGAAATATGCAGACTGGTGCATTCAGGAAATGGGGAAGCGGCAGATGTTTGTCGGGCTGCTTCCTACCTGGGGCGATAAATTTAATCTCAAATGGGGAAAGGGACCTGAAGTTTTTACCCCAGAGAATGCCTATACTTACGGAAAATGGATCGGAGCACGCTACCGGGATTACTGGAATATTATCTGGATCCTGGGAGGGGACCGGCCATTAGAATGTAAAAGACACAGAGATATTATCGATGCCATGGCCAAGGGGATCAGAGAAGTGGATGGAAATCATCTTATGACCTATCACCCTTGTGGAGAAGCCTCTTCTGTGGACTTTGTTTTGGGAAAGGACTACATAGATTTTCATACCGTTCAATCCGGACATGGGCTGGGAGGCCTGGAAAGTTATCTTCTCCTGAGAAGAACAGGGGAGGCAGAAGAAAAGCCCTTTATGGACAGTGAACCCAGATATGAAGATCACCCTGCCTGCTTTAAGCCAGAGTGGGGATGTTACTGGAATGAAGAAGATGTAAGACAGAACGCTTACTGGGATATGATGGAAGGGGTATGCGGGCATACCTATGGAGACCATGCAGTATGGGGATTTAACAGAGAAAAAACAGATTATTTCCCATATACATGGAAAGAAGCTTTACACCATCCAGGGGCGGAACAGATGAAATATGTGAAAAAGCTCCGGCTTTCCAGAAACTTTTTTGATTTCAGACCGGCTCCTGAGCTGATTTCAAAGAAAGAACTGGTCTTAGGGCATCAATGTGCAGGAAGAGGAAAAGACTACGCCTATATCTACACACCTTACGGACTGCCGATAGAAGCGGACTTTTCTGTGATGGGAGGCGGACCTCTCCGCCTGTCCTGGTATGATCCAAGAACTGGTAAAGAAATAAAAGAAAAAATCCTTCCTGGGAAAAAAACTCTGCTGGTTCCGCCTGAAAGCGGTAAAGGGAAAGATTGGATAGCAGTCATAGATAAATTGTAAGAAATGTAAATGCTGCTTTACAGGGGATTATCTATCCCCTTCATATGTAAGGGTAAACGGACATAAAAGAAAAGGAGCCGGCGGCTGACCGGCTTCTTTTCTGACCCTGGGATTCAGGGAGAAGTTTTTGTGATATAAAATTTTGTTTACATCATTATTTTGAGGATGATTCCTGCTCTTCTTTTAATCTTAAGGAGGCAGCTGGAAACTGCGAAATTTTTTTCTGCAGTTTCCAGCTGCCTCTTGCTCATAGCTTAATTGGATTCCTGACCTGCAGTAAGCTCTGCCTGGTCTGGATCTTTTATCATGGCTTTTTTTCCATCTATATTGATATTTTCCATATAGCAGAAATACCACCGGTCATATTCCGGGGAATATTTTACTACAACAGGAACCCAGCAGTTTTTTACTTTGAAATAGATATACTGGCCGGACGTAAGATTTACCTTTTTGTGCTCGGCTCTGTTGTCCAAAAAGATTTTGTTTTCCCTATTAATATGTAATACTCCCATCATAATGATCACTTCCCTGTAAAGAAAATCAAAGTTCCAAAGGAATAAGTTTCAAAACAGTTCAGAGACATTTATTATCTTTATTCGCTTGTAGAACTGGAACTGTCAGAGTCCAGGCTGTAAGAATCGCTGCTGTCCTCTGAAGAGCTCAAAGCAGATGAATCTGAACTGCTGCTTTCCGAATCCGAAGTTTCTGAATCCAAGCTGTAAGAACTCGAGGAGTCTTCTGAATCTGAACTGTCAGAGCTTTCCGAATCTGAAGTTTCTGAATCTGAGCTATAAGAGCTTGAAGAATCAGAACTTCCTGAATCTGAATCGGAAGAATCGGATTCATCAGAATCAGTACTTGAACTGTAGCTGCTGGAATCTGAACTGCTGTCTTCCTCATCACTGCTGCAGGCGGTGAAGGCGGATATGGATAATGCTGCAGTACAAGCCAATGCCAATAATTTGCTATATTTTTTTGCTTTCATAAAGGTCTGCTCCTTTCGTCTTGTTGTCAATTGGTTTCCCGGTTGCTGGTATTCAGTTTAGGGGAAAGCTGTGTTTTTTCTGTGACAATATTTTGAGAATTCCGTGTAAGTTCTGTGAAAAGGAGGCAGGCCATAAGATCAAAGTTCTACTACTATAGCCTGATAGCCTTTTAAATGGACAGCAGACTGGTCTTTGTCCATATCGACATCTTTGCAGTTATTCAGCAGAATATCTTTACAGGAGGAAGGAAGAACCACGGTCTGCGGATCTTTCTGGAAATTGCCGATCACCAGCAGATCTTTTTCTCCTTTTCTGTGATAAGCCATAAGATTATGCTGTTCTTCCAGGTAAGGAATCACATCGCCGTATACCAGAGTCTCCTTGTAAGCTGGATTCTTTCTCAGGGAGATAAGTTCCTTATAGAAAGAAAGAACAGAATCCGGATCTTTTTCCTGAGCTTCTACATTAATAGAAGTATAGTTGGGATTCACCATAAGCCAGGGTGTGCCTTCTGTAAATCCGGCGTTCTTTTGACTGTTCCACTGGACCGGTGTTCTGGCATTGTCTCTGCTGTAAATAGAAATCACCTTCAGAGCTTCTTCAGGGGTGAGTCCTGCATCAAGGCTTACCTGGTACTGGTCTAAGGCGCTGATATCATCCACCTGGCTAAGGGGCACAACGCCTAAATTCTCCATACCGATTTCCTGTCCCTGATAGATGAAAGGAAGTCCTCTCATCAGGAAGTACATGGCAGCCAAAAGCTTTTTGCTGGCATTGCAGATTTCCCCTTCCGGAAGATAGTAGCTGACGCCTCTGGGCTCATCATGGTTTTCAATGATATTTGAATAGAATCCAGTATTGCCTATTTTCTTCTGAGATTCAAAATAACATTTTTTATAGTCGTCAGGGGTTGGTTTTTTGCTGGCATACCAGCCTCGGTCATCCTTTCCAAAGGAGGTAGTCGTAAAATCAAAGATTGAAGAAAAATATCCGTTATCTCCTACAAAATCAGGGAGTTCGTCGTCTGTGATATTGAAGACTTCTCCTACAGAAAAGGCATCGTGGGGACCAAAGGTACGCTTCTGCATTTCTCCTAAAAACTCGCCGATGCCCTGAGCATCTGCCAGCATAAGGGCAATATCGGAAAGTCCGTCGTCTCTGTCAGAAGGGTAATTCTTATAAGGGAGAGCTTTTTTTATATTAATGATAGCGTCTACCCGGAAACCGCCAAGACCTTTGTCCAGCCACCAGTTAATATTCTTGTATACTTCTTCTCTTACCGCCGGGTTTTCCCAGTTTAAATCCGGCTGTTTTTTATGAAAAACATGCATGTACTGCTTATCTGGATGTCCTGGGAGGGGCTCCCACACGGGACCGCCGAAATAACTCCTCCAGTTGCAGGGGAGCTCGCCCTCCTTCCGGTCCTCGATATAGAAAAAATTGCCGTATTCTCCATAGGGATCTGCACAGGCTTTTTCAAACCATTCGTGTTCGTCAGAACAGTGGTTTACTACCAGATCCATGAGGATATACATATCGCGTTTTTGGGCCTCACGGATCAGTTCTTCCATATCTTCCATAGTTCCAAATGCAGGATCTATGCTATAGTAATCAGAAATATCGTAGCCCTGGTCTGCGAAGGGAGATGGGTAGATAGGAGAGATCCAGAGGATATCTGCACCCAGATCCTTGAGATAGTCTAATTTGCTGATGATTCCCTGAAGATCTCCGATTCCGTCTCCGTTGGAATCATAGAAACTCTTTGGGTAAATCTGATATGCGACCTTGTCATGCCACCATTTCTTTTCCATTGCTTTATAACCTCCGATTTTTGTTTTTGGCAGAATTCTTATTTCTGCCTGCGTCCTTGCTTCTGGTAACTCATTATAGTGGACAAATTTGGGAAGGTCTTACAAATATTTGATTAAAAACTACGTTATTATGACTTTTCAGAGGAAAAGTGTTTTCGGTACTGAAGAGGAGTAAAGCCTGTATGCTTTTTAAATTCCCGGAGAAAATTTCCCAGATTGTTGAAGCCGCAGTCCAGACATATGTCCATAATGGGGGCGTTTGTGGTCTGGAGGAGAATGATCGCCTGTTTGATTCGATATTCGTTTATGTAAGTTACCGGGGATTTCCCCAGAACTTTTTTAAAAAAACGGCAGAAATATTGTTCGTTCATATTTGCATTTTCCGCCAGATCCCGGATATAGATTTTTTCCTGGTAATGATTCCGGACAAAATCCAGTGAGGATTTTATGATCTGAACACGATAGTCGTCAGATTTTTCCGGCGGGGTCAAAAGGGAAAAGGAAGAAAGAATACCCAGGATTTTCAAAAGCCCGGCCCGGATAAAAAGCTGTGAAGAAAGATCCTCGGTTACAGTTCCGTATTCACTGGGGACAATAAAGCCTGTCTGATGGAAAACATTCAATATATCTAAATATTCCTTTTTGATACTATGAAAGGCGGGATGAGAATAATCCAGGATACGGGGAAGCTGGATTTCACCCTTTGTCAGCGGCTGCATGAGCTGAGTCTGGGCCAGATCATAATGCTCAAAATTCAGGATGCAGGGGTGAAAAACAATGGCGGACTCTGTGGCAAGAGAAAAACATTCCGCAGAGTGGATTTCTCCGGGATTAACAAAGAAAAAACATTCCCGGTCCACGGGGAAGCTTTCCATATTTATGGTGACACGGAAGCTGCCTTTCATAAAATATAGGATTTCAATCTCCTCATGCCAGTGATGCTTTATGCCTTCCCAGGGGGTATCCTCGAAAACCTCGTACAGTCCGCAGGGAAATACAGAGGTGCCATGGTCTTTCTGCTCTTTTAGTTTTGAGGTCTGCTTCATAATGTACTCCTTTACAATACTTCATAGGATAAAGAATAGCACAGATAAATAGGAGGAACAAGGAAAAATTGTCAGACGGCTTGACAAAGCATTGCCTGAGTACTATACTATATTTTATAGAAATAAAATATTGACGCGGGGTGGAGCAGTCTGGAAGCTCGTCGGGCTCATAACCCGAAGGT
>UQSX01000069.1 GCA_900543715.1 uncultured Blautia sp.
GCCACAGAACACGGCGGATATTCTATCTTTACCGGTGTTGGAGAACGTTCCCGTGAGGGTAATGACTTGTGGACAGAGATGAAAGAATCCGGAGTTCTGGAAAAGACCGCTCTGGTATTCGGACAGATGAATGAGCCCCCTGGCGCGCGTATGCGTGTGGCAGAGACAGGTCTGACCATGGCAGAATATTTCCGTGATGAGGAGCATCAGAATGTGCTTCTGTTCATTGACAATATTTTCCGTTTTACACAGGCCGGTTCTGAAGTGTCTGCGCTTCTGGGACGTATGCCTTCCGCAGTAGGCTATCAGCCTACGCTGGCTACAGAAATGGGTGAGCTTCAGGAGCGTATCGCTTCTACAAAAAATGGTTCTGTAACTTCTGTACAGGCAGTTTATGTTCCTGCCGACGACCTTACAGACCCGGCTCCTGCAACAACTTTTGCTCATCTGGATGCAACAACGGTTCTTTCCAGAAAGATCGTGGAACAGGGTATCTATCCGGCGGTGGACCCGCTGGAATCTACCTCCCGTATTCTGGAAGCAGACGTAGTGGGTGAAGAACACTATGAGGTTGCCAGAAAGGTGCAGGAATATCTTCAGAAATACAGTGAACTTCAGGACATCATTGCCATCCTGGGTATGGAAGAACTTTCAGAGGATGACCGTATGGTAGTAGCAAGAGCCAGAAAGATCCAGAGATTTTTGTCTCAGCCGTTCCATGTGGCTGAGGTATTTACCGGTATTCCGGGAAAATATGTTCCGCTGAAAGAGACCATCAGGGGCTTTAAGATGATCCTTGACGGAGAGATGGATGAGTATCCGGAAAATGCGTTCTTCAATGTAGGAACTATTGACGAGGTCATAGAAAAGGCAAAACAGGAAACTATGTAAGGAGTGCATGGATATGAATACATTTGGTATGAATGTGGTTGCCAGTGATAAAACCTTTTATCAGGGCAGAGGAGTCAGCATTACCCTTCCGGCAAAAGACGGAGGAATCACGATTCTGGCTCACCATGCAGATATGATGGTTGCCATTGTGCCCGGTGAGATAAAAATTGAGACTGAAGGCGGCGAAAAGATGACGGCTGTCTGCGGAGGCGGTTTTGCACAGGTGATCAATAATCGTGTGACTGTGTTAGTAGAGAGTATTGAACGTCCTGAGGATATTGACGTAAAGCGTGCCCAGGAAGCTCTGGAGAGAGCTCAGGAACAGCTCCGACAGAAACAAAGTCTCCAGGAATACTATATTTCAAAACAGGCTCTGTCCAGGGCTATGGCCCGTATGAAGGCTACCAGAGACAGAGGAATCTGAAAGAGCAGAGAAAGGCTTCATGACGGTAAACTGACGTTGGATCAGGAATGTCGCTATGGAGTCTTTTTATGTGTCAAATAAGGCTGAGAATAAGATATTACTTAGGATTATATATTGCATACTAATTAGTTATAACGATGGGATTTCATTGACAAAGGACCGGATAGTTGGTAGAATGTCAACAAAAGTTAGCCGAAGAAATCCTTAGGAATGGTTTCTGGGCGTGAGAGAAGGTGCTGTATGAACAAACAGGTATTATCTATTCTGGTAGAGAATACGGCCGGCGTACTCAGCAGAGTGTCGGGGTTATTCAGCCGCCGGGGCTACAGTATTGACAGCATATCTGCCGGGGTTACGAAAAATCCTCATTATACCCGGATGACAGTAGTCTGCAACGGGGATGCTCTTATTTTAGAACAGATTACCAGACAGGTGGAAAAGCTGGAGGATGTCCTTTCTGTAAAAGTATTGGAGGATGGTCAGAGCGTAAGGCGGGAGCTTATGCTGGTAAAGATAAAGGTTCTGCCGGAGCAGAGACCCGGGGTCACTACCATTGTAGATATTTTCAGAGGCAACATCATTGATGTGAGCAAAGATTCCATGATCATTGAGGTTACAGGAGACAAGTCCAAGCTGGAGGCTTTTCTGGATCTTTTAGACGGATATGAGATACTGGAAACTGCAAGAACTGGCATTACCGGTCTTTCCAGAGGATCTGAAGGGATTTTTTATCCGGATCCGGAAGAGGATGAATAAGGTTATTAGAGATTTTATCCCTAACATACAAAATATTTTCTAGGAGGAAGAAAAAATGGCAGTAAAAATTTATTATCAGGAAGATTGCAACATGGCATTGTTAGAGGGCAAGACCATCGCCATTATCGGTTATGGCAGCCAGGGACATGCTCATGCTTTAAACTTAAAGGAATCCGGATGTAATGTTATCGTAGGTCTTTATGAAGGTTCCAGATCCTGGGCAAAGGCTGAAAAACAGGGCTTCCAGGTTTACACAGCAGCAGAGGCAGCTAAAAAGGCCGATATCATCATGATCCTGATCAATGATGAGAAACAGGCAAAATTATATAAAGAGTCTATTGAGCCAAATCTGGAAGAAGGCAACATGCTGATGTTTGCTCATGGTTTTGCTATCCATTTCGGACAGATCAAACCTCCTGCAAATGTAGACGTGACTATGATCGCTCCTAAGGCTCCTGGCCACACAGTAAGAAGCGAATACCAGATCGGAAGAGGAACTCCATGTCTGGTAGCTGTTGAGCAGGACTACACAGGAAAAGCAAAAGATATGGCTCTGGCTTACGCAGCAGCTTTAGGCGGAGCAAGAGCAGGTGTTCTGGAGACTACCTTCAAGGTAGAGACAGAGACAGACCTTTTCGGAGAGCAGGCTGTACTTTGCGGCGGTGTTACTGCTTTAATGAAAGCCGGATTTGAGACTCTGGTAGAAGCAGGATATGCTCCTGAAAATGCTTACTTTGAATGTATCCATGAGATGAAACTGATCGTAGACCTGATTTATGAAAGCGGATTCAAGGGAATGAGATATTCAATCTCTAACACAGCAGAATTTGGCGATTACATCACAGGACCCAAGATTGTTACAGACGAGACAAAGAAAGCTATGAAACAGATCCTGTCCGATATCCAGGACGGTACTTTTGCAAAAGACTGGATCCTGGAAAACCAGTCAGGCTGCATGCACTTCAACGCTATGAGAAAGAGAGAAGCTTCTCATCAGTTAGAAGAAGTGGGAGAAGAGCTGCGTAAACTGTATAGTTGGAACGGTAAAGAAAAACTTATCGACAACTAATAAAAATTCATGACAAGATAAAGAACCGCTTACAGAAGCTGGAAGATTTTCTGGCCCCTGCAAGCGGTTCTTTTTGCTTTGTGGAATTATAGAAATTCTATAAGGAAGTTCGGGAGAACTTACACTTCCTCCAGGGAGCCTGTTCTCTGCCGGTAAAAATTGATAAATTCCTGTACAGCGGAAGTCTGCTGGATATTCTCCAGATAGGCAAATCCAATTTCTCTTTTTCGGATGGGAGAGGCCAGAGGAATCTCCACCAGAGTTCCTTCCCGGAGTTCTTTCTCCACAAACTGGCGGATCACGCAGGCCACACCCAGGCCGATTTTGGCGAATTCAATGAGCAGGTCCATGGTAGAAACCTCCAGGAGATTGCTGGTTTCTATATGAAAAAGTGACAGGTAATCGTCAATATACTGCCGGGTGATATTTTCTTTGTCCAGAAGCATAAGGGTGGCAGATTTCAGAATATCCTCCCGATTGTTCGTACGCAGGGAGAGATTATCCAGATAGGACTGGGTGGCTACGAAAATATCCTCAATTTCTCCAAGGGAATCGAAATGAATATGATGATACCGTTCTGGTTTTCCGATCAGGCCCAGATCGATTTTATTCTCCCGAAGAAGCTGAAGGGTATGGTAAGTGGACTGACATTCAATGGTGATCCGGATGTGAGGATGCTGGGCGATAAATTCCTTCAGATAGGGAAGAAGCATATATTTACACAAGGTAGAGGAAACGCCGATATGGAGGTGCCCGATTCCCAGTTCATTTATTTTTTTCAGTCGTTCCTCTCCTGTCTGGAGAGCGTAAAAAGCTCTTTGTACATAGTCGTACAGGACTTCTCCTTCTTCTGTAAGCTGTACTCCCCGGGAGTTCCTGGAAAACAGGGTAACGTCCAGGCTCTGCTCCAGCTTACGGATAGATTTGCTGATGGCAGGCTGGCTGATAAAAAGCTCTGCGGCGGCTTTAGAAATATTTCCTGTATTTGCCACTGTATAAAAAACTTTGTATAAGGACAGGTTCTGGTCCATAAGCACTCCTTTCTCTGACAGGAATAAACTGCAATGTTTATGAATTTAAGTTATGTCTGTCATGTTTAATATGTATTTCTATTATAACAAAACATATGTTAGAATGGCAATAGCAGAACAGGAAAAACAGTAGTAGGAGGCGAAAGCTATGGGAATGACAATGACACAGAAAATCCTGGCAGCCCATGCAGGATTGGATAAAGTAGAAGCCGGACAATTGATCGAGGCAGACCTTGATCTGGTACTGGGAAATGACATTACCTCTCCGGTGGCCATCCACGAAATGGACAAAATGACGGTAGATACAGTTTTTGATAAAGATAAAGTAGCCCTTGTTATGGACCATTTTATTCCAAACAAAGACATTAAATCCGCAGAACACTGTAAATGTGTGCGGGAGTTTGCCTGCCGCCATGATATTACCAATTACTTTGATGTAGGAGAAATGGGGATCGAGCATGCCCTTCTTCCGGAAAAAGGACTGACAGTGGCAGGGGATGCGATTATCGGAGCGGACTCACATACCTGTACTTACGGAGCTTTAGGGGCTTTCTCAACAGGAGTGGGAAGTACAGATATGGCAGCGGGAATGGCTACAGGAAAAGCCTGGTTTAAAGTGCCTTCCGCTATTAAGATCAACATTGTTGGAAAACCTTCCAAGTGGGTCAGCGGAAAAGATGTGATCCTTCATCTGATCGGGATGATCGGCGTAGATGGAGCGTTGTATAAATCTCTGGAATTCGTGGGGGAAGGTATTAAAAACCTTTCTATGGATGACCGTTTCACCATTGCAAATATGGCTATTGAGGCCGGCGCAAAGAACGGAATCTTCCCTGTAGATGAGCTGACAGAAGCTTATATGAAGGAACACTCCAGCCGTCCATACAAGATCTATAAGGCAGATGAGGATGCGGTTTATGATGAGGAATATACTATTGACCTCAGCACTCTGAAATCTACCATTTCCTTCCCACATCTTCCTTCCAACACCAGGACTATGGATCAGATCGCAGAAGATGTGGTCATCGATCAGGCTGTGATCGGCTCCTGTACTAACGGAAGGATCGATGACTTAAGATGTGCCGCCAAGATCCTGGAAGGCAGAAAGGTGAAAAAAGGCGTCAGATGTATTGTGATCCCTGCTACTCAGCATATCTATCTTCAGGCTATGGAAGAAGGCCTTCTGAAGATCTTTATTGAGGCAGGAGCAGTGGTAAGCACGCCGACATGCGGT
This sequence comes from uncultured Blautia sp., assembly GCA_900543715.1. Lineage (GTDB taxonomy): Bacteria > Bacillota > Clostridia > Lachnospirales > Lachnospiraceae > Blautia > Blautia merdigallinarum. The sequence continues at coordinate 5,406 of UQSX01000069.1, forward strand.
CCATGTCTGGGCGGTTACATGGGCATCTTGGCAGCAGGAGAGAGATGTATCTCCACCACCAACCGAAACTTTGTAGGACGTATGGGCCATGTGGATTCTGAGGTATATCTGGCAAGCCCTGCGGTGGCAGCAGCCAGCGCAGTGACCGGAAAGATTTCTGTGCCGGAAGAACTGGGATTATAGGAGGAAATGAAGGATGAAAGCAAGCGGAACAGTTTTTAAATATGGAGACAACGTAGATACAGATGTTATCATTCCTGCAAGATACCTGAACTCTTCAGATCCGAAGGAACTGGCAACCCACTGTATGGAAGATATTGATAAGGAGTTTGTGAATAAGGTGAAGAAAGGGGACATTATCGTAGCGGAGAAAAACTTCGGCTGCGGTTCTTCCAGAGAGCATGCGCCCCTGGCGATCAAAGCCGCAGGAGTAAGCTGTGTGATCGCAGAGACCTTTGCCCGTATCTTTTACAGAAACGCTATTAACATCGGTCTCCCCATTATTGAGTGCCCGGAAGCCTCTAAAGGCATTGAGGCCGGAGATGAGGTAGAGGTGGATTTCGACACAGGAATCATTACAAACAAGACTAAGGGAACAACCTTTAAAGGTCAGGCATTCCCTGAATTTATGCAGAAGATCATTAAGGCTGAAGGATTGGTAAACTACATTAACAGCCAGCAGAAATAGCAGAAAGCGTGCATATCGTCTTTTACGATATGCACGCTTTCTGCTTATAAAATATCCTTTCGGCTGTATTTCCAATAAGCAAAAAGTATTCCGATGATCCCATAAATCATACCCAGAATAACCAGATGTATATCCAGACTTATATTGGTGATAATATCTGTCCCTTCCGCATATCCAAAGGGAGTGATATATTTTAAAAATCCGGCGGCGTCGGAGATGTTGGCAATGATATTAAAAAAATACAGGATAACTGCAATGCCCAGTCCGATTCCCAGGCTTCCCCTGCGCAGAAAAGCAGAGATGCCAAAGCAGATGCCGCCAATCTCAAGCTGAAGGAGAAAATAGGCCAGATGGAGAAGCAGCAGTTCTTTCCATGGAATCTCTTCTCCAATCCAGACAACAGAAGCCAGGGATAGAAATAAGACAATTATGTTCAACAGGAAGAGCTGAAAAATTACAGCCAGCAGTTTCTCTGTAACAATGCGGCGGCGGGTTACCGGGTGAGTAAGAAGAAATTCGCCGGTATGGTCTTTTTCCTCTTTGGAAAGCATGGAAACAGCACAGAGAGCTGCAAACAGAGCTCCTCCCAGTCCAAGGATATTCCCACATTCTATGGAATAAAAGCCCAGAAGGGTGCCAAAACTGACCTGATCCATGCCGAAAGCCTGGCTGAAGCTTCCCATTGAGGAAAAGGCATCACTGACTTCCTCCATCTCGCTTTCCATTTCAGGAAAAAGAAAGATACAAACTGCCAGGAGAAATCCAATAGCTGCCGTCCAGATGAGTAAGGTATTTCTGCTCTGACGCATTTCGTGTTTCAGGATTGTCATTGAATGTTGCCTCCTTCCCTATAGTAATGAAGAAAGATCTCTTCCAAATCTGGTTCAGAGATATTCAGATCCTTTATGGGATGGGAAGAAAGAACCTGGAGCAGCAGATTGATATCACCGCTGTAAAGAAAGCTGCTTTCCTCCTCTGTACTTTGCAGGTCCCGGATACCGTCAAGGCCTTCCGGAGTAAATTTTCCATGAACCGTTACCCGTTTTGCACTGGTCCGGGACAGCTCTTCTACGCTGCCGGAAGCAATGATCTGTCCCTTTCGGATAATGGCAGCCCGGCTGCAGTAGCGCTGGATCTCGGACAGGATATGTGAGGAAAGAAATACGGTCATGCCCTTCTGGTTTTTCTCCCGGAGAATAGAGAAAAATTCACGCTGCATGAGCGGATCCAGGCCGCTGGTGGGCTCATCCAGGATACACAGCCGGGGCTCATGCTGAAGGGCGCAGACAATAGCTGCTTTTTTACGGTTTCCAAAGGAAAGTTCCTCTATTTTTCTGGAAGTATCTAACTGAAGTCTTTCGCATAGAGGCCTTCCGGCCTGCCGGCAGTCTTTTTTATGAAGGTCTGCAGATAGACGGAGAAGTTCCTTTACCCGCATTCCTGAATAGAAGACTGCCTCAGCAGGCAGATAACCGATCTGGGAGAGGATTTCTTTTTGATCCTTTACAATGTCCATTCCCAGGATAGAAGCTGTTCCCCTGCTTTTGCGGATAAGTCCCAGGAGGGTGCGGATGGTGGTGCTTTTTCCTGCTCCGTTAGGACCGATAAATCCATAGAATTCTCCTTCTTCCACTTCCAGGTTCAGGTCCTGTATTCCCGGATTTTTTCCGTAAAATTTTGTCAGCCCGGAAGTCTTGATTGCTTTCATGTTACCCCCTCTTTCTGTTTCAGATTTGCTTCCAAAATAATATCATTTATGGATGGTATTGACAACGATTTTCCCTTAGGATACCCTGTAACTGAAACAAGAATTTGATTTTAACTTACATAAATGGAGATATGAAGATGACGACCATCGGAATTGTGGAAGATGACAGACTTTTGAATGAAGCCCTGGCCAGAATGCTGGAAAAGAAGGGATATCATCCTCTCCGGGCTTATACCTTGGAAGAGGGAATGAAGCTTATCCGGCAGAAGCCGGAACTGATCATTCTGGATATTAACCTTCCCGACGGTGAGGGGACCAGGATCTGTCAGGCAGCCAGAGAATACAGCAGGATCCCGGTGCTGTTTCTCACGGCCAGAGACGAAGAGGAAGATATGCTCCGGGCTTTTGATCTTGGAGCTGATGATTATCTGGTAAAGCCCTTTTCCATGGCGGTGCTGCTGAAGCATGTGGAAGCTGTCCTCCGCAGAACCCAGGGAGAGCGGGAAGTTTTTCTCTACCGGGGACTGACCATAAATCCAGAGAGAAAACAGGTGGCAAGAGAGGGGGAAGAAATCCGTCTCACTCCAAGGGAATATGCTCTTTTGGATCTGTTGGCAAGGAACCGGGGAAGAGTACTGACCAAGACCATGATCCTGGAACAGGTCTGGGACAATCAGGGAGCCTTTGTCGAGGAAAATACCGTGAATGTAACTTTAAACCGTCTGAAAAAGAAAATTGAGCCGGACCCGGAAAATCCTGTGTATATCCGGAATGTATTCGGCCTGGGCTATACTTTTGGAGATTAGAAGATGTTTCAGTTTCAGAACAGAAAAGAAATGGAGGCCTTATCGGAGGCCCTGGAAAAACTGATAAACGGAGAGGCACCAGAGACAGCGGGAATCAGCCAGGATACCCTGCCCTCCAAAGTCCGCAGCCAGATCCTCCGCCTGGGGGAAATCATGAAGGCAAAGGACCAGGCCCTGGGCAAAGAGAAGGAGGAGATCCGGGGAATGATCGCAGATACTGCCCATCAGCTTCGGACCCCTCTGGCAAATATGGAAAGCTATCTGGAACTTCTGGAAACTATGGACTGGGAGGAAAAAGAAAGGGAGAATTATCTTCTGGCACTGAGAGAATCCCAGGAGAAGATCCGGTTCCTCACAGAAGGGCTGATCAAAATGGCCAGGCTGGAAAGCCGGATCATTCAGATCCGGAAGGAAGCCCGGAATCTTCAGGAAACCCTTCTGGAAAGTATCCTCCAGGTGAAAAAAGAGGCAGAGGAAAAACATATAGAGATCCGCCTGGAGATGAAGGAAGGAGAACAGGCGCCCCATGACCGGCAGTGGCTGGGAGAGGCGGTGTATAACCTTTTGGATAACAGTGTAAAATATTCGGAAGAGTATGGACAGATTCTGATGACCGTTGTGAGAAATGAGATGTTTACAGAGATCCGGGTCTGTGACTGGGGCAGAGGGATCGAAGAAGGAGAGGAGAATCTGGTCTTCGGAAGATTTTACCGGGGAAAAAATGTATCCGGGGAGAAAGGATTCGGCCTGGGCCTGTACCTGGCCCGGGAGATCGTCCACCAGCATGGAGGCTTTCTGAGGCTGAAACGTCAGGAGCCGGGTCTTTCCGTAAGCATCTATCTGCCGGAAGAATAAGGAAAAGTTTTATGGCTGTAAGGAGTTTGTAAGTATTCCCTGATAGACTGAAAACAAAGGCAGCGATACCATGGTTTTGCCAGACTGCTGCCATAGAAAAGAAACAGGGGGATACGGGTATGGAAATTTTAAGAACAGAAAATCTGAAAAAAATCTATAAGACCCTGTCAGGGGAAGTCCGGGCCCTGGACGGGGTTTCATTGTCTGTAGAAGAAGGAGAATTTGCAGCTATTGCAGGCTCTTCCGGAAGCGGCAAGACTACCCTTTTAAATATGCTGGGAGGTCTGGACTATCCTACCAGCGGGCAGGTCTTTATCAGGGGAAAAGCTCTGGGAGAAATGAATACAGAGGAGCTGACGGTATTTCGCAGAAGGAACATCGGCTTTGTGTTCCAGACGTATAATCTCCTTCCCATACTGAATGTAAAGGAGAATATTACCCTTCCCTTAAAGCTGGACGGGAGAAAGCCGGATACTGCCTTTCTGGAGGAGATCACGGACACCTTAAGGCTTCGGGAGAAACTTCTGGACATGCCGGGAATGCTTTCCGGAGGCCAGCAGCAGAGAGTGGCTATCGCCCGGGCTTTAAGCACCAAGCCGGCGGTGCTGCTCTGTGACGAGCCTACCGGGAACCTGGATTCCAGGACCGGTATAGAGGTGGTGGGCCTTTTAAAAGCCAGTGCAGAAGCCTTTCATCAGACCATTCTATTAGTGACACACAACGAAGAGATTGCCCAGATGGCAGACCGGATTATCCGGATCGAAGACGGAAAGGTAAGGTGAGGGGGATGAGAAATAATAATCAGGAGATTGCCGCCCTTCTTGCCAGGGAAAGTTATAACAGTAATAAGAGCCGGAACCGGATCCTGACTGCCGCTGTGGCCCTTACCGTTATGATGCTTTTCGGGGTTTTCAGTCTGGCAGTGGGGAAACTGGAAACAGATATCCTTTTGTATATGCGGAACAGCGGCACAGCGGCCTCTACCACCCTGGAGCGGGGAAGCCAGGAGCAGCAGGAGGAAATAGAAGCTCTTCCCTATATCAAGGCTGTAGGAAGCAGTGTATATATAGGAAATACAGAAGACTACAGCTGTGAAGTGCTGGATGAGACCGGCTGGGAGAAAATGACGGCTCCTGCCTATTCGGATATCCATGGGGAATATCCCCAAAAGACAGAAGAGATCATGCTTCCTGTCCGGGCTCTGGAAGCGATAGGGATCCATGAGCCAGAGCTTGGTATGGAAATCCCAGCCGGCATTAACCTTCCAGGGGGAGAAAAACTGGAGAAGACCTTTATCCTGTCCGGATATTATACAGACTACCGGGATCCTGCTATATACAGGCCGTCAGGCTATTTTTCCCAGGAATTTCTCCAGGGTCTGACCATGGAGAAAGAGGAAAACACCACTCTTCTCATTCAGCAGAAGGATAACATTGATGATGAAGCCATTGAGGACATGCTGTACCGGGACGTGGAAATGCGGGATGACAGCCAGCAGTTTTTCGGAGGGATTTCATTTTACAGGCAGTCTGTCTATGATCTGGCCGGAGGCTTTGATACGGCTGTCCTTATGGCTGGGCTGATCCTGTTTGGAGCGGCCATGCTCCTTTATAATGTCATGTACATTTCTCTTAGCCGGGATATCCGGCAGTACGGGCTGCTGAAAACCATGGGAACTACGAAAAAACAGTTGAGGTCTATTGTTCTCCGTCAGACCGGCAGGATCCTGGCTGGAGGCTGTGTGGTTGGAGGGGCAGCAGGAATCCTGATCACTGTAACGGTAATCCCCCGGCTCCTTACCGGAATGTATCTGCAGGGGAGGGGAGAAGCTTCTGCAATGATCGCCTTCCGCCCCTGGATCCTGGTCCTGGCCGTTGTTTTCGGGGGACTTGTGACTCTGCTAAGTTCTCTCTGGGCCATGAACCGGGTAGTAAAGATGTCGCCGGTGGAAGCGGTAAAATATACCGGCCAGAAAGAAAAGTATCCGGAAAAAACAGGAATCCGTAAAAGAAAAAAGAAAGGGGCGGGCAGAAACCCGAAAAAATCTGATCCTGAAAAGACATGGGGATATTCCGGAGGAATCCTGACTATGGCCTGGAGGAATCTTTTCCGGTTTAAAAAGCGTTTTGTCCTTACCCTCCTTTCCCTGGGCCTGGGGATCCTGATCTCTCTGGGGGCTGTGGTCCTTTCCACAGGAACAGATCAGACCAATAAGATTAACCAGAGTCGTCCGGATTTCAAGATTGACTGTCATATGAACGCAAATATCGTAGAGGAGTATCCGGCAGACCAGGTGTTCTTTTCACCGAAACTGAGAGACGAGATTGTTAGCCTGAAAGGGGTGACGGATAATGATACCGCCTGGGGCGGCTACGGAAAAGTGGATTTAAGAGAGGAGGCCCTTCAGGTGTATACGGCAGATATGGAGGACCGGAACCGGAATTATGGAGTTGTGATCCAGGTAGTCAGTGACCAGTGGCTGGAGGATCTGGAAAAGTTAAAAGAGGAAAAAGGGCTGTATGTGGATCCGGAAAGTGTCCGTCAGGGTGAAGGGATGATTCTTTTCCATACCCACCTGCTTTCCAGGATCCAGGAGGAAAAAGGCAGGGAAGATATGGGAAAAGAATTCCAGATTACAGATATGGCAGGAGAGCATTCTACAATTATGAAGTTTGCTGGATATCTGGATTCCTATGAGAAAGGCCTGGAACGGATGGCAACTACCTGGAATGGAGGGGGTATTTTTTACTTTCTAATAAGTGAAGAGGGATTTCAGAAATTAGGTCTGACAGAACAGATCTTCCGGGTAGATCTGGAGGTAGAAGAGGAACAAGAGCCATTGCTGAAAGCAGAGCTGGCAGGTATCATTTCCCGGTATAACCGGGAAAGGGGAAATGTGGCACAGGGAACAGAACTCATGATGAGTTCCGATATGTTAACTTTGGATGCAAAGTCCGATGAGCTGGCGGCAGCGAGAGACTATATCACTTCCAGCAGGATTGTCATGGGAGCTCTGTGCGCCCTTCTTCTCATGATGGGAATTGCTAATTATTTCAATGTGACCATGACCAGCCTGGCTATGCGCAGACGGGAGCTGGCAGTACTGGAAAGCCTGGGCTTTACCAGAAGACAGCTTCGGAAAATGCTCCTTCTGGAGGGAATCTTCACTGCGCTCCTTGTTACCCTGGGCGTGGTGACTATTGGAAGTTTTCTTTTGTGGGTGGAAGGGATTCTCATAAAACAAAGGCTTGCATACTTTGTTTTCCAATATCCGGCGCTGCTTCTGGTACTCTGTCTGGGGCTTCTGTTTTTCCTCTGTGGGGCGCTGCCCCTGTCTATGTACAGGAAGACGGAAAAACAGCCGGTGGTGGAGCGGCTGAAGGTAATGGAATAAGAGAGACAAAAAGAGACCATTTCATAAAATCCGGGGCCTTATATAAAAAGGCAGGGTTTTAAGAAATGGTCTCTTTTATAACAATATATGATTTCCAGAGGGCGGTATATATTATCTTAGATGTATTTGTAGATGGTTGCCTTTACCGCTCCTTTTCCGGCGATCATTTCCCGGAAAAATCCTTCGATCTTTTCTCCCAGGCCGTTTTTATAAAGGTCTGTAAAGAAAATTTTCTCGTTGGAGAGGATAGGTTTTAACTGGTCTTTGAGAGTTTCCGGCTTTCCGATGACAATATCCTGGAAAGCCCGGGTGAGTTCTTCTGCCATGGGATCAGGGGCCAGGGTGTAGGAATTTCCCTGGTCGTCCACACCCAGCATATATCTGAACCATCCTGCAATACCCAGGGGAATAGCGGTAAGTCTTTCGGCACTGCCGTATTTGGCGGTATAAGCTTTGACAGTTTCTCCGAAGCGGACTCCAAGGCCCTGAGACTCATCTGTGACAATACGCAGGTTGGTGTCCAGAAGATATTCATTTACAAAGCGAAGCTGGAACAGCTCATCTGCAAAATCTTTTGGGCTCAGGATACCAGGATCCGGCACCATAGGCATACCCTCGTCATACGCTACCATTTTTGCTAGTTTCATCAGCTTTGGATCGTGATTGATCAATGTGGCAAAGTATTCTTCTCCCAGAAGTACTCCAAGGGGAGCAACTGCAGAGTGGACCGGATTTAACAGAGCAGTGACTTTCATACGCTCGGCTTTATTCACTGTATCCCGGCTTCCCAGATAGACGCCTTTTCCTTTTTCAAGAGCCGGACGCCCATTGGGAAAATGATCCTCAATGACCAGATACTGGGGATCTTCTCCATTTACAAATGGTGCGATGTAGGTTCTTTTAGAAGTTTCTACTGGCTCCATATCTTCCACGCCCAGAGCCTTCAGATCAGCGGCAATGACCGGATTGGGACGGGGTGTGATCTTATCGATCATAGTCCAGGGGAAGGAGACTTTATCTTCATTTTCCACATAGTCGGCAAATCCCTGATCTACATACCCTCTTTTCAGCCATTCCTCTGTCATGGTCAGCACAGAACTGCGGAGGAGGCTGCCGTTTTGTGAACAGTTGTCCATAGACACCAGGGCAAGAGGCGTACCGCCTTTTTTGTACCGTTCCAGAAGCATGGATGTAACTATGGCCATGGCCCCTGTGGCTCTGTCGGGCCCATGATCAATGTCTGCCTGGACATAAGGAAGGTATTTCCCCTCTGCGTTGGTCAGGGCATAGCCTTTTTCCGTGATGGTGAAGGACACCAGCTGCAAAGATGGGGAAACAAAAATTTCTTTCAGACGGTTCCACTGTTCCGGATCTGTACTCTGTGCTTTTACGGCCTCCCCAAAAGCTCCAAGAACTTTGTAATCTCTGGTTCCGTCTGTATTCAGGACAACACTGAGGCCCAGATTATCGAAGGGACGATAGATCTTGTCCACTACATCATAGTCAAAAGTTTCTACACAAGTGAGAGCCGTGTCCAGTTCTCTGTTTTCCAGCAGTCCGTCAGCGATACTGCCGATGAAAATACGGAAAATATTGCCAATCCCCAAATGGGCCCATCTGGGAGCTGTCTGTGCTTTTTTTGCTGCGTTTTCTACATCATAACCGGGGAGGGCGATGCCGGCGGCTTCCCATTCCCCTTTGTTTTTGAGTCCTTCCAGTGAAAGCTTCATCTCTTTTTCCTCCAATCTGTCTTTTCCTGTATACGCAGTACAGAAGTTGTGTTAAGTGTATGATAGCACAAAATGTGGAGGAAATATATAGCAACTGTTCAGCCAAAGTAAGGGCGTTAGTGCAGTTTTGCGAATAGTGGGGGCGGAACTGTTGCAATATATAAGAATCAACCGGGTGGAGGAGCACTGTGCAGTTGCCTTTAATCATGGAATATATGATGTCACAGGACGGATATCGGGGAAAAATTTTCATATCGCCAGCCCACGGGAGATAAGCTTTATGAAGAAAAATTATATCCCGCAGTTTAATACAGAAAAACTTGAGAGATACCTGAAAATGTTATGATCTTTATATTTCAATGGGAATCCTGTATTCTTTGTGAATGGACAAAGAATACAGGATTTTTCTATGGGGAAGTATGGGAAGACTGAAAAAATACGATGGCAGACCAGGTAAGGGTCTGTTATAATGGACTTAGCGGCAGAAATTCCTGAAAATAGCAGGATAGAGAAAATACAGAAGTTTATGAAAGCAGATATAAGAAAGGGGCTGTTTATAATGATGGCGGATAAAGCCATAGACCAGGGACGTCCCTTTGACTGGGGAAAAGTTTCGGAGGATTACGCCAGATTTCGGGATATCTATCCAAAAGAATTTTATGAAAGAATTGTGGAAAGAAACTTGTGCGTGAAAGGACAGAGGGTGTTGGATCTTGGTACGGGAACCGGAGTCCTGCCCAGAAATATGTATCAATACGGCGCCAAATGGGTAGGAGTGGATATTGCAGAAAATCAGATTCGGGAAGCAAAGCGACTGTCAAAGGACATGGACATTGACTATATCACAATGTCGGTGGAGGATCTGGATTTTCCAGAAGGGTCTTTTGATGTGGTCACAGCCTGCCAGTGCTTCTGGTATTTTGATCACCAAAAGATTATGCCTAAACTTTACCGTATACTGGACAGAGAGGGACGTATCCTTGTCCTCTATATGGCCTGGTTGCCTTTTGAAGATAAAATTGCAGGGGCAAGTGAAGAACTGGTGCTAAAATATAACCCCGGCTGGAGCGGCGGAGGAGAGACAATGAGGCCGATACAGAT
>UQSX01000070.1 GCA_900543715.1 uncultured Blautia sp.
TGATATTTTGAACCGTTCGATTCAAAAAAATCAAAGCCGTTGTATTTTATGTAATTATTATCTGGCGCAATTTGGCGGTCAATAACTATTTTTTTCAAATGGCCCTCTAATACTCGTAATGCAGGCTGTGCCAAAAAGGTTCCATCAAACATATCTCCATTTATATTCAGATTATAGACTGCCTGGTGCAATACCCTTGTCATTTTTTCATTAAACTTATTATAAGAGTTTGGCAAATAATACTGAAACTCATTTTGGATATTGCTTTTATCTATATTCAAGTTAAAGGTTTGATTGAAAATTTTAGGGATTTCATCTATATCAACCAATTCTGTTATATAGGTGATGATACACGAAAACAGCATCCGTGGTTTCCCTTGAACCATTAATTTATTGGTATCATAGTGGTTAATTGTAATCTTATCCTTTTTACCCAGATTTAGGCTGTAGGAAATACCATGTGCAATTGGATGCTGATTCTCTGAAATATCAGGCCCATACTCTTCTTTAACAAGCTCCATAACAGATATCAGATCGTTGCGATTGATTCCCTCGGCAGTAAACCAATAATCACCTTTTTTTATTTTAGGAATCCCTCTTCCCTCTGTAAGAGCCGTCTTGGCTAACTCGTCTGCTATATCATTATACTTATTGTTGGAATGGGCAGTTACTTTGAGGAAAGAAATTTGTATGGTTTGTTTCCACTCATTCATTGATGTGGCATATTTCTGTGCCAATTCATTTTTGGCTTTCCAGTCACCAGTTACCCATTTTTCAATCCCCTCATAGTCATATCGCAGTTCTATTTCAGAATATCCATTTGTTATAGCCCATTTAACGGCGAACATTGCACCCAACATTTCACCGGCAACATTCCGTATTGCTAAAGATGCTGGATTTTCTCCATTTCCATGTTCTTTTATAGTTTCCCCAGATGGAGTCAAAATTACACAACCAAATGCATATTTTTTCAACTTATCATCATAGCTTCCATCTACATATGCAATAACTTTTGTTGTATTTAGCTCAAAACTCTCAGCATTAGCATTATTAACAACTGGAGATTCATTTTTAATATAGCTCTCTGCTTCTTCTAAAGTAGAAAAGCTTTTAAATTCTGCATTGCTATATCCAGCCGTTGCGGCCTGACATTCTGACCAGCTTTCAAATACTCCTATTGTTATTCCTTTGCGAACGGCATAAAATTTCTTTTTTGCCATAGCATACCTCCTATAAACCTAATATTATATGCAGAATTCTGCGCTTAGTCAACCCCTAATTTTACAACAGAAAATCATATCCTCAATTTCATGCGGAATACTTACTTATATTTTACAATATTTCCACCAGAAATACAAACAAATTAAGAATGGGAGTATGTGTCAAGTGATCGTTGGCACTTTTTCTTTCTTTATGATGTCTGTCAACTTGTGGAACTTTCTGATAATTATTCGCCTGATTGTTCTATCTTTATCGCTCCCTTTTTTATTAGCAAAACGCTGCTCGAAATGCCTTCCTTGAGGCGGTCTGCATCGCTTCTAATAACGGCACTCGGTGATTGGCCACCTCTACATAGCGATTCCCTTTTCCCTCTTTCCTCGGTGCTTTCGCTGCGCTTAACTGCTTAACTGCTTCCTGCAGCTGCATCGAGATTATCAGACCGTCTGTATACCGTTCGATCGTGCTTACCAGCTCCCGGTTCTCTTTCCGGTATAATGCTTTCGCCAGATTGTTGGCTCCGTTTAGCGACCAGCGCATCCTCCTGTTTTTCATCCGCAGCGTCAGTACCGTACAGTTCTGGCTCTCCTGGATCCCCATTTTTTTATATAGGATTCCTTCCTCCGGTTCCGGAATCGGGATGCCTCGTTTATAATAGGGCAGCAGGCCCTCTTTATTGTTCTCCAGATACCGGTACAGCTCCATCGCCTTCTGGCTCCGTTTGTCGTTCTCATCCGGACTTTCCACACTCACCGCATAGGTCCGGATATACTCAAGCATCTCTTCCGGACGGTCTGCTTCTAAAAGTTCTCGGATCTCCTTCTGGGCTTTCTTATCCGCGATCTTCCTTAGGATTTCCTGGTAAATATGATACCGGTCTAACTGGAAAATCGCTTCCGGGTCATAGTCCACACGGATCCAGCTCCCTCCGTCTCCATTCAGAATCCTCTGCCCAATCTCTTCCGGTGCATATTTCCTTTGGATGCACGCTTCCCGTTTCGCATGAAATTCCATACTTCCTTCCATCCCTGCAAGCATCGTCTTTTCCACCAGCGTGCTTCGCTTCTGTTTTTCTTTCTCCGCATCCCAGCCCTCGTACATCGTAAATACCTTCATTTCCCGGCTCTTCAGTTTCTTATGATAGCGGTCCTGCATATGCAGCCACACACCGTCCATTTCTTCAAACAGCACCGGCACCGCTTTCCTCCCCTGGGCACTGCCGGCTTCCATCTGACGGACTGCCTGGGTTTCTTCTTCGCTGATCCGTTCTCCCAGGCGCTGCATCAGGTTCCAGACACCTCCTGCACTGATGCTCTGGCCGCAGGTGCTGCTGATTGCTTCGGCCGTAACACGGTATGGGGATTCGGTTACGCTGAGTGCGATCTTTTCTGCAAGGTTTGTTGAGATCAGCCCTATTTTCTCCATCTGCATGGCCTCATCCAGCAGATAGACATAGGCCTTCTGCCCTTCTTCGCTCTTTGTCTCGTAGACCCGGCGGGAATAGCTGACTTCCCCATAGACTGTTTTAATGGTCGTAGTCCGTTTCCCTTTATCCCGATAGTTCTGTCTGTTCCTCCCCTGTGCCAGCTCATCGTCGTAGTGTTCCAGCATCAGCCGGGTGATCTCCCTCCCCAGTTCACAGACATACTCATAAATTTTTTGCTCCAAAGTCTTGAAAGATACCAGTTTCTCGTCTACAATAGAAATCATCATACAGTCTCCTTTGATTTAATCTCGACAATTAACATCATAAAGAAAAACTGTATGATTGGGAAGCAGGGATTTTCTCTGCTTCCCTTTTTTGAGGATTAATTCCTATCCTTGCCAATAATAATTATACACTAACAAGAATGGGATAGTCCTGTCTCATTTTTGGTATTAACATTCACGAAAGGCTTCGTGAAAAGCAGGGAGCTGTAGATTCCATAAATTTTCTACAGCTCCTTGTATTCTTAACGCTCTTTATTCGATTGTGAAAGCAGGCTAGCTGCAAAACTCTTAGTTTTCTCTGCGTATTTGTCGCTTTGTAAAACTCTGGAAGCTATATCTTCCATCTGGGAACCTGTCTGTTTTTTAGGAGCTCTTTGTGATAAAACACCCGCAGCAGGTGATTTTTGTTTATTAGATGCTTGCGGATTAGTCAATGTTTTAGCAGCCTGTGATGCCAATTTTGCACTAGATCTTTTATTATTTATAATCCTCTCTCCCCTCTAAGCAGCGTCCGTTATAGAAAATCCATACACTGCACAGTCCAAATCCTCATCTGTCATATAGCCTCTTGCTCTTTTGTAGAAGTGTGGCATACGGTCATGATATTCAGATAGTGCCTCTGGGTACTGCTTCGAGTACGCAATCACTGTTTCATATTCCCAATGTTCACTATTTCTAGGGAGATTGTTCCAAACATCAATCTTCTTCAAATCTTCCCATCCATTGGCCTCACGCATTCGTTCAACAATTATGCAGTACAAATATTGATGTGCCTTAAATAAGTAATTGCGGCGTACAATCCACTTTGGCACCAACAATATTTCTTTTCCTCGATGTAACCAACATGGGTGCATAACCTCAATCCAACTATGCTTTTCCGCATTAAATGTCCAGATTGATTTTTCTCCTTGTGGAGCACATCCCCATTTTAACATCTGTGCCTGGGTAAAATGGTTTAACTGTTCATGCAAAATATTGGTTAGTAAATCAGACATACCATCTTCTGCGAATCCCTCTACCAAAACAGGAATATCTTGAGCACAATTAATAGTTGGAATATCATGTATAAGTGTTGCCAAACCTTTTAAACTGTCCCAAAGTCCATCCTCGGTCTTCCCCTTACCATTGTCACCCTTACCATAACCCAATTTTGTTGCATTCTGTTCCCCCGCATGCGAAAGCAACGAAGTCCTACGTACATTACCATTATAAAATCCGTCAAATATACAATCAAAATATGTACGCATTACTTTTTCTGCATTGACACTCCAGGGATCTTCTGCCCCTTCAATCATACAGGGATCAATAAATAACCGAGTATCATCATCTAAATTAACATCTACAAAATCAAAATTCCGATGCCCTTTAATCCCTGCTTTAATAAATTCCGAAACAAAAATATCTATCACCTTCCTTAAATATGCATAACTATATAGTTTCATCTATGTCATCACATTTTCAGAAAAGTTCCTGTATTTTCCCCTTTCCGGGCACAAATTTCATATTGCACGAGTCCATAAATTATGGTACACTGAACTTGTTTTGATACGGCAAAGTACCTTGCTCGTACTTTTGTCACCCTACAGGACACCGAGATTGCAGCTCGGTGTTTTGCTTTTCTTTAAACTGTGTTATTTTCAAAGAAGCGCTCCGGATTGCAGCCGAATGCTCCTTCTAGTATTCTATTTGCCAAATTTACTTTGGCTCGTGAAGTCTTTAACTCACTCATTCTATGTAGTGTACTTTTTCCAAAAGCATCTTTACTCGTTACCCAAACCTGATCACGTCGAACATTTCCATCTATCAACAACGGTTGATGCGATGTGCAAATAAGTTGTGCATTATGCGGATTACTCTCACTGTTTGTAAATAGATTAATTATCTCCTTCGCAAGTGAAAGATGAAGCCCATTTTCTAACTCATCTACTATTAAAACGCCGCCTTTTTCCAGAGTATCGTACAGATATGGCAACGCAGTAAAGAGTTTAACCGTCCCCAATGATTCATCTGCAAAAAACATAATTGACGTACTACCCGTTTCTGTGCCGTTCTCAAACATAGCATGCTCTGTTTCGACGCCAACGGTCGTCTTAGTAGCAATAATCTCCCTATTTTCAAAATCATCGGACTCAATTTTTTGATGAGCTATCTCCTTTTCCTCATATGAGACTTTCATTTTTCGCAAAGTTGGATCAGCTTTCCTTAGTATATCTACATATTTTTCCAGCCTTTCCTCAGAAAATGATTCTTTTGTATCAGCCGGTTTAAGCCTCGCTGCTGTCATACTCACTACCTGTATACTTTTAATAGCATCAACTATCGTTTGAGCCAGTTGATTATTAAGCAATGCTGCCACAGGTAGACATAAGGCTTCTTCCTTCACTGTTTGTTTTGCTGCTTCAAAATCTTTTAACTTGGAACGTAGAGTAATATCCTTATACGAGGGAGAAGTCCTTTCTAACAATTTTTCAGTCCTCTGATATTTTTTTGTCAACAGTTCATGCTCAACTTTTTTTCCTAGAATTGTAAATTCGTAATGATAGTTAAACTCCTCTAAGCGGATGTCAATGGAAAACTTCACCGGTTTGCCTTTATGTTCTATGTCAAAAGCAAATGTAGAAATCTCCTTATCAATTCCTTTAAATTCCGGCAGAGATAGTAAGTGAGAATTATTCATAGCAGTTAAGGGAGACCAATTTAGCATACGTTGAATTTCTCTTAATATTTTACAGAAATATGTTTTACCCGATCCGTTCGCACCATATAAGAAAGAGACTTTGTTAAAAGTGGTATCTCCACATTCAAAAGTATTTTCAGCATATTCTTTCTTACCGCTATCGACTACTGTGGTAAATTTTATTTCGTCCGCAAATGAGCTGAAGTTCTCGGCAGACAAGTTTGCCAATATAATATTATCCATATTTTTCTTCCCTCCACATCGAAATATACCATATATATCTATCTTATGTCAATATATTATTTCGTATTTTTCCACATCCATGTCGATTTTTCTTATATAATATAAATTTCATTTTTTGTATACTATTCCAGTATAATCTATATCCGTGTTGATTTTTCGGTTATAACATTACCATTCTCCCTCAATAATTTATCACTACTATCCGAAATGAAATAAAATAGGCACAATCCTGGCACAACATTGGCACACTTCTGCTCTTTCTCCGCAAATAAATTTTTGCCACCAGGTCTTCTAAAAAATGTCCCATCTTCATCGCAACCCAATTTCCCTCATTGTCCTCAAAAGGCGCAATTCCCCTTTTGTCAAAATACAAATCGCGGGCCGTCCTGAATGGGGAGATCCCCATGATTGCCGCTACATCACTGCCGCCAATCCCGCGGCGGCGGTAGGCAAGCCATTCCTCCTCCGGCAAGTCTGCTGTTTCTACCAGAACCAGCGGCGTATGCCTTTTTTTCTGCAAACCAACTTCCGCAGCCATTCATCATGCCACCTTCCGTATTCTGCGCGGAATTGGGATAGTCCGGACCGCTACGTTGCGATCCCAGTTATGAAGATAGCTTTTCTGGTTCTCCGGCTGTCTCTTAGGATAATAGCCGGTTCTTTTTACTCCACTTTCCTGTGCCTTGTTTCTTCTTACATTCATGTCTGTACCGCCTTTCTTAAATTAGTATCTATCCTCAAAGCCATATCAGCATTTGGGCAATAAAAAAAAGCGAGAACGGCTAAGGGCAAACGCCTGACGTCCATAGTTATCCCATGAACCAAAGTCATTCTCGCTGAAAAATAAAACCTCTAAAATAAAAAGAGCCAGTAATACACCGTCCCAAAGGGCACAGTGATACTACTGACACAATCATACAAACTTGACAACGTGTGCAATGCGGATATCTGACCGCTCACAGATTCTAAAATCTGTATGTCTATACAAGATACGCACAAAAATCAATTACAAGCCAAGTTTAACACAATATATTGTTATAGTCAATATTTTAATTCTATATATAGTGTTTATTTCTTACTTACTAAAAAGATAATCCGGGCGGCTCCAACAAATTTTTTAAAATTTTTTCATTTGGTGCAGAAAAACAGCCCAACCTGTCCTTTTTATATGTCATAAGAAGCAATTTTAAAACACTAAAAATGTTTCTTATATTTTCTGTACATTGAAAATTTCATAACATAGACCAGGAGTTATACAGGTGCAAGAGGACAGTATGCGATGACCCATGAGCGTACCCACTGCCTAACTGCCGCATAGCGGCGCCTGAAAATACGCGGCGGACTCCACCAGCGTAGGAAAAGACCTGGAACACTATGCGAAAAAAATATTAAAAAATTTGCTAATTGCAGTTGAAAAGTGCTAGGTTCACTTCGTATATAATAAATAGAGGACAATTATCACATGGACTACGCTGATTCCGCTTCAACTGCAAAGAAAGGAGCGTATATATGGCAGTTGAAGAAATGAACTTAAATACTCAAGCCAATTCAGAAAAGCGAACCTACTCGGTTCAAGAGATTGCAGAAATTCTGCAGATCAGCCGGAGCATGGCATACAACCTTTGCAAACAGTCTCTTTTTAAAACTGTAAAGGTTGGAAAATATGTCAGAGTTTCCAAACCCTCCTTTGATGATTGGCTTGACAGCAAAAAATAAAGGAGAATCAGTATATGGCATCTATTGTAAAAAGAGGTAAATCTTACTCTGTTGTTTATTATATTGGTAAAAAGCAGTTATGGGAATCCGGTCTTAGTTATGCCGCAGCAAAAGCATTTAAAGCTAAAGTTGAGCTTGACCAGTCAGCAAAAGAGAAAACAGACAAGTCCCCGGCAAGTGAAAAAGACAGGACTGTCAATGAATTTCTTTATGAGTTCATTGAAAAATACGGCATCAAAAAATGGGGTGCTTCCAGCTTTGACGGCAATATCGGACTGATAGAAAATTATGTCCGCCCATATCTGGGAGAGAAAAAGCTTCGTGCAGTTAAAACCAAGACCGTGGATGATTATTATCATTATTTAGAAACAGAGGCCGAACCCGCTATGAATATGGGAAAACCCATGAGGGATCATATAACAGCTTCGACCATCCACGATATACACAAGCTGCTGAGGTGCGCGTTCAATCTTGCTGTACGCTGGGAATACATAAGTAAAAATCCCTTTATCAATGCAACTCTACCGGAGCATGAGGAAAAAGAGCGGGTGGTTTTATCGTCAGAACAGGTTTTAAGAGTTTTGAAATTTACCTGCCGGCCGGAACATTATGATTACTATACTATGTACTGTGCCATTCTGATTGCCATTGGCTGCACTACACGCGGCGGAGAAATCGGGGGACTGCAGTGGGATCGTGTAGACTACGAAAACCGCCAGCTGAACATTGACAGGGCAATCGACCGTGTAAGTAAGAAAAGTATGGAGAAACTGTCCAAGTTAGAAATTCTTTTTAAGTTTCCAAACCTTTTTCCGGGAACAAAGACGGTCATTGTATTGAAACAGCCAAAGACCAAAGGAAGTGTAAGAATGGTGGAGACTCCCAGGATTGTCCTGGACGCGCTCCGGGCATTAAAGGATATGCAGGAAAAATTAAAGGCAGAGTTAGGCCCGGAAGGATATATGGACTATGATCTGGTAATCTGTCAGGCAAACGGCCGCCCCATTATGACCGAACATTTAAACAAGCGATTCAAAGATATCCTGACAGAAATGAATGACCCGGAAATCAATCCGGAAGAAGTTGTTTTCCATAGCCTGAGACATACCAGCGCTTCTACAAAGCTGCTGCTCTCCAATGGAGATTATAACTCGGTTAAGCACGCCGGCGGCTGGGCAAACTTAGAAATGCTGACAAGACGGTATGGCTCCCATTCCTTTGAAAGTGACAGAGAGAAGCTTGCGCAGAAGATGGATGATTTTCTGGACAGTAGTACCAGCGCGCCGGCGCCGACAACGGCAACCGACGCAGAACAGGCGTTAAAGGCATTAGCACAATCCAATCCGGATTTGCTAATGCAAATCGTTAAGTCTATCCAGTCTGCTAATACGGATTAAATTTATTAGCAGAAATTTTGCTAACAGAAAAAATCGTATTAGCAGAACATACGAAAATACCTGTCCGGAAACCTCTCCAAAGAACAATTTTATTAGCAAAAAAATTCTTTGGAAAAACTGTAAAAAACCGTTCAACTCGTATTAGCAAGAAAAAATTTATTAGCAGGTTTTCAATTTTATTAGCAAATTTTCAAATCAGCAGAAAAACAAAAAAGCCGAAAACCTAGTAAAATCAAGGCTTTCGGCGTTGTGTCCAACGTTCCTGAGCGGATTCGAACCGCTGGCCTTCCGCTTAGGAGGCGGACGCTCTATCCTGCTGAGCTACAGAAACATATGCATCATATGCATTTTACTGCGGGCCGTAATTCATACGGCCCGCAATATATAATAACCTATATTGGGAAAAAAATCAAGCCTCAAATTTCAAAGTTCCCTGCATCCACACCTGGCCTTTAAAACGGCGGCCTGTTTTGGGCTCTCCTAAGAGGTCCTGTTTGTTGATTATCACATGGAAAACCATGTCATTACAGTCCAGGGTCAGATTGTAAATCTCCTCGCCTGTTATCCTGTTTTTGTTCAAATCAACCGCTGTTATCCCGCCAATGACCGAATACTGGTCGCATTCAACACCGCAGGGCATGAAGCAGGTTTCTATGATGGAGTACACATCCTCATGGGCAATGCGCCTGGACACCATGGAATAGAGGTCGATGTCTTCAATGGTCAGCGTCTCGATGGCATCCTCGTCCCCGCGCTTGGCTGCTTCCAAGAGACTGCTGCGCTTGCGGGCGGCCATCCTGGAATCCTCGGCCTGCTGTTCTGTTTTCTGGATGGGAAGCAGGATTCGGCCCTGGACACACAACCCTGTCAGGGCTGCGCCGTGAGGAAGGACTGCCTGGCGCCCGGCGTGCCGCATACGGTACTCCATGGAGTTTTCTATATAGAAAATCAGGGAAATCCCCACCCTGTATTCGTCCAGCAGTCCGGCGTATGTCTCCCGCTCCGTATGGCGCTGGACGGAACATTCTGCATCAGAGCTTACATCTGTGCTGGTAACATAAGGAAAGTAATACTCCCGGCTGAAGGTTCCCTTGGGGCTCATCTCACCAGCCATGGCAACACCCATGCCAGGGGCTGTCTCTGCCCGCAGTTCGCAGAACGTACTGCCTTCCCGTTCAGATAGCTGTCCTATGCGCTCAGCCTCTTTTGCCAGGCGCCGCAGCAGTTTTTCCATATCCTGTTTCTTCTGGTACATACTGAATCCAATGGTCCGCATAAACTTATGCATGTTGTCACCCTCTTTCCTGAATCTATCATCATAAGCAATATTGTTTATCAGACAACAAAGAGGCAAAAGGAACACCTTCGCCTCATCATCTTTGCCCATTATATACTACTTTATAGCAGATTACCAGTATTTTTTCTTAGGACAGGCTAAATTATGCGCTGAATTAATAGAATGGAGGTTTTTTTGATGGATTGTACCGTTGCATAAAAAGCAGGATTTCATATGCTGGAAATAAACCTGGGCATTATGGGACAAAATGGATGTTCCAAAATGGCCTGGCGGCAAAACAATAAAAGATAAAGGAAGGGGTAGAAGAACATGTCAGATTCATATGGGCCATTAAAACTTAGGGGGGAGCGTGTGTGGAGGACCTATACAGGGGGCAGGGAAATTGGACGTATCCATGGCGAACAGGGGGCAAAGGACGGCCATTTCCCGGAAGAATGGATGTTTTCCACAACAAGGGCGCTGAATGCAGGCCGGGAGGAGATAGAGGAAGGAATCTGCCGTCTGGATGAAGACAGGGAGATATCCCTCAAGCAGCTTATCCTGTCCAATCCGGAGGAAATGCTGGGAAAGGGACATGTGGGCAGATGGGGAGCGTCAACAGGCGTCCTGATTAAAATGATAGACAGTGAGGAGCGCCTGACCATACAGGTCCATCCGGACCGTGAGAAGGCCGGACGCCTTTTTAACAGCCGGTTCGGCAAGACGGAATGTTGGTACATACTGGGCACCAGAAGCGACGGTCAGGAGCCTGCCTGCATCTATCTGGGGTTTAAGGAAGGAATCACCAGGGAGGAGTGGGTGAGATGTTTTGAGCGGCAGGACTATGTTAAAATGTTAAGCCTGCTCAACAGAATCCAGGTAACCCCCGGGGAAACGTATCTTGTTAAAGGGGGAGTTCCCCATGCAATCGGAAGCGGCTGTATGATAATTGAAATCCAGGAACCCTCGGATTACACCATACGGGTGGAGAAGGTAACGCCGTCCGGGTTCCGGATAGATGACAGGATGTGCCACCAGGGTCTGGGCTTTGAGAAGATGTTTGACTGCTTTTCCTATTGCGGTATGAGTGAGGATGAGGTAAGGGGACATTTCGGCATCCGCGCAGAGGACGTGGAATGGAGCCAGGGGATTAAACGCAGGATTATCGGATATAAGGATACTCCCTGTTTCCAGATAGAGAGGATGGATGTAAAAGGCGCGTGCAGCTTTCAGGGGGATGGGGTATACGGCTGCCTTTATGTGCTATCAGGGAAAGGCATATTAAAGAGCAGTGCCCATGAATATACAGTTGGAATCAACGACCAGTTCTTTATACCTGCTGTCTCTGGGGAATACACCATAACAAGTACCGGCAATGAGCCGGTATCCCTGCTGATGATGCGCGGCCCTCAATAGGATTATACCTATCAAATAACCAAAAACTGTGCATTTTGCATATTTATTATTTAAAAACCACAAAAAACTATAAAGTTTGTAGAAAAAGAAGAAAAAGTGAGGATTTGTACTGTTGTGATAATGCCACAAAAAACCTAAAATAACAGCAATAGGTTTGATAAGGGGGTAAAGCGACTGATGAGTCAGAAAAAAATACAGACCAGGGCCAATCTGATAGGTTATATCCTGATTTTACCGTGGATTATAGGAATCATCTGTTTTCAGCTCTGGCCAATCATACATAGTTTCCTAATGTCATTTACGAATTATAACCTGCTGAACGAGCCATCCTTCATTGCCCTGGACAATTACGGGAAAATGTTTCAGGACGATGTGTTTTACCAGTCGGTCAAGGTTACCTTTAAGTATGTGTTCATAGCGGTGCCTGCCAAGATAGTCTTTGCCCTCTGTATTGCTTTGATACTGAACATGAAGATTAAGGGGATTGGGATTTTCCGGACGGTTTACTATATCCCGTCCATCCTTGGTTCCAGTATTGCGGTTGCAATCCTGTGGAAGGCCCTGTTTGTAAAGGACGGTGTGATTAATGCACTGCTGGCCCAGGTGGGCATTCAAGGGGTATCATGGCTTGGTAATCCCAAATACACGCTCTTTACCATTTCCCTGTTGGCAGTGTGGCAGTTTGGGTCATCCATGGTGGTGTTCCTGGCCGGCCTGAAACAGATTCCCTCCTCACTGTATGAAGCGGCGAGTGTGGACGGCGCAGGCAGGATGGCTAAATTCATACATATAACGCTGCCGGGAATCATGCCGATGATGTCATTTAACATACTGATGCAGACCATTAATGCATTCCAGATGTTTGCGGCGCCGTATACTATTTTTAATGGAAGAGGCGGTCCTTTAAATTCCGCCATGCTTTATGTGATTTATCTGTATCAGCATGCTTTTAAATATTTTAATGTGGGATATGCATCAGCCTTATCCTGGGCCTTACTGGTCATGATTGCCGGCACAGCGCTTATCCTGCATCTGCTGGAAAAGAAGTTCCTGAATTATGATGATTAGGAGAGGAGGGGAACCGATTGAAACGGAGTACATTAACGAAATTCATTGTATATATCCTGATCAGCCTCCTTGGCCTGATTATGCTGTATCCTCTGATATGGATGATATTTGCGGCCCTTAAGCCCTCATCGGAGGTGCTGTCAAGCCCGGACCTGCTTCCCAGCCAGTTCCGGTTTGACAATTTTGCAGCCGGATGGAAATTGGTCAGGCCGTATACCTTTGGTAAGTTTTTCATGAATACATTTTTTGTGGTCATCAACTGTGTGGTGTGCAGCCTTGTCATCAGCCTGTTCGTGGGATATGCCTTTGCAAGGGTGGACTTCAGGTTTAAGTCATTCTGGTTCAGCGTCTTATTCCTGACAATCATGCTTCCGGCCACAACAACCCTTGTGTCCCGGTATGTGGTATTCAGCAAGATTGGGTGGCTTAATACATATCTGCCCTTTATCATTCCCACGGCCCTAGGGGTTGGAAATGGAGGAGGGTTCTTCATCTATCTGGTGGCCCAGTTCATCAAAGGTATACCAAAGGAACTGGATGAGGCTGCCAAGATAGACGGATGTTCCACGTTCAGTATCATTGTAAGAATCATTTTCCCGCTGTGCAAACCGTCCCTGTTCTCTGTTGCTATCTTTGCATTCATGTGGAATTGGGATGATTTCCAGAATCAGCTGATTTACCTGACAAAGGTTGACCTTTATACAGTTGCCCTGGCAATGCGGACAACCATTGACGCCACCGGGGCAGACAACTGGGGAGCGGTCATGGCCATGGCATTATGTTCTGTGCTTCCGGCAATCGTGATGTTCTTCTGCCTTCAGAAGTACTTTGTGGATGGGGTCAGCACATCAGGACTAAAAGGATAAAAGAGGAGGCCTATATGTTAAAGGTTGAAAAGAAAATCCAGTCAGAAATTAACCGTCTGGAGCAGATGCTTTACAGGCACAGGACGCCTGTGAAAGGATGGATGGCAAAGCAAGGTTATTACCGCCATCCCGAAGAATATGAAATGATGGATGGGGAATGGGAAGAACTGGCGGAAGGAATCCATGTGGGCAGTCCGGATCTGACCGTATTTCTCAAAAACCATATTGTACTGGACGCCGGTTATAAAGGCGAGACCGCAGTGCTCCTGCTTAAGGTTGGAGGCGAGGGCTGCGTTTCTGTCAATGGAAACCATTATAATGGACTGGACTTTAACCGGAATATGATTCTGCTGTCCGAATGTGCGCAGGGTGGGGAAGAATATAAGGTTGAGATTGAAACGTATTGCAAGGACCTGATTTTAGACAGCGACAATGTGTTTAAGACAGATGTTGTGATAACCCAGTCAGAGATTGCCGCCATTAACAGGCCGGCATGGGATTTCTATTTTGAAGTTAAGACGGGATTTGACTTTATTGTGGGCTGCGGTGAGGAGTACACAAGACAGCGTGTCCTGCATGTAATTTACCAGGCCCTGCTGAAACTGGATTATTCAGAACAAGATACCTTTGATGAGAGCGTGAAACAGGCCCTCAGTGAATATGTGAAGGCCATTGCCGGATATAATCAGATTAAGATTCCTGTAAAGATGTATTTTGCAGGACACTCCCATATTGAC
Organism: uncultured Blautia sp.; assembly: GCA_900543715.1. Lineage (GTDB taxonomy): Bacteria > Bacillota > Clostridia > Lachnospirales > Lachnospiraceae > Blautia > Blautia merdigallinarum. The sequence continues at coordinate 14,325 of UQSX01000070.1, forward strand.
GTGGCATGGCACTGGCCCCTAAAGGAAACAGTAAGGAAGGTGAGCCGGACATTTTCCAGCATGCTGCGCCTGATGGAACAATATGAAAGCTTTAAGTTCTGCCAGAGCATGCCGGTCCTTTACGAGATGGCCCAGAAATACTACCCGGAGCTGTTTGCCCAGATAAAAGAACGGGTAAAGGAAGGGCGCTGGGAAACGCTGGGAAGCATGTACCTGGAGCCGGACTGCAACTTGATCAGCGGCGAATCATTTGTACGGCAGATTATGTATGGAAAGAGGTTCTACCAGAAGGAACTGGGAAGCGATTCCAATATCTGCTTCCTGCCCGATGTATTCGGATATTCTTCTGCAATGCCCCAGATCCTTAAGAAGGCAGGGACGGATTATTTCTTTACCACAAAGCTGACCTGGAACGAGACCAATGAATTTCCATACAGCGTATTCAAATGGAGAGGGCTGGACGGCACGGAGGTCCTGTCAGGGATGATGTCCATGTGTACGCAGCGCGGGCTGGGGCTGTACAATGGGGACCTGTCCGCAGCTGGTGTAAGGCAGTCCATGGATCATTTTAAGAACAAGGAAAATGGAGACCCACTTCTCTATCTCTATGGACATGGTGACGGAGGCGGCGGCGTCACAAAGGAAATGCTGGAGTCGGTAACAAGGCTTAACAGGGTTCCCATGATGCCTGAGGTTACGGTTGGGACCGTAAAACAGTATTTTGACGAACTGGACAAGGAGAAGGATTATCCTGTATGGGCAGGGGAACTGTACTTTGAAAAACACAGGGGTACCTATACCACTGCCGCCAATAATAAAAAGAACAACCGTAAGAGCGAACTTTTATTCCGTGACGCGGAAATTGTATCTGTATTCCAGTATCTGGAAAATGGCACCTACCAGGGCGCGGACCTGGAGGCAGGATGGAAGAAGATTTTATTGAACCAGTTCCATGATATCCTGCCGGGAACCTGTATACGCGAAGTCTATGAGGAGTGCGGCCGGGAGTATGGGGAGATTGCAGGAATCGGGCAGGAGAGCATCCGGCAGAACCTCAGATGTATAGCCCAGCCGGATGAAGCGGCGGTAACCGTATATAATACCCTGTCCTGGAGCCGCAGGCAGGTGGTATCCATTGACGGCAGGGGATATGAGGCTGTGGTGGACGGAAAAGGAGCATATCCGGTGCAGGCCCTGAAAGAGGACGGTACCATTGACTTCCTGGCAGAGGATGTGCCGGCCCTGGGGTACAAGGTATATTACCTCACTCACAGGACAG
>UQSX01000071.1 GCA_900543715.1 uncultured Blautia sp.
TGAATACCGGACGGCTTATCTCCTGACGCCGTACCTGGCGTCCATCAATAACCTTACGTCAGCGGTGGTAAAAACAGTGGATAAGACCATGAAGATTACCTACACGCTGACGGAGGAGTAAGGGGGATTAGCGGCGGTGCTTTGGGGAGTCCCCGGAGATGAGAATGTATTCCTGCTGTGGCTCTGCTACACGCTGGAGTTCCCGGCTTTCTTTTTCCAGCCGGAATTGGAGGCTTTGCTGTCCAACTCCTTCTGGGCCTCCCTGCGCTGTTTTTCAGCCAGTTCCGTTTCGGTCATGGGGCGGATACACAGGGAACCTTCCCCATATTCGACCACGATGGTACTTCCGATGGAAAAGCCAAGTTCTTCCAGCCAGCGCCCCTCCATCTGAATTTTCGGGACCTGTGTATAGGAACCGCCGGAAAGGCGGCTGGTATATGCGACTTTGATATGTTTCTTGTTCATGAGCGTACCTCCTGTTCGTCTGTTTTATAGTGTTTCCTGGGGCGCTTCCGATAAGCCCCTTCCCTGCCAAGCCAATAGGCGTCATGGGACCGGATCTGCCGGAGACAGCAGGGAAGCGTAGTCCCATGTCCATGTTCATGGTAAGGGGTTCCTCGTTCATGGTAAGGGGTTCCTCTGTGATGGGTGTGATAGATCCGGCAGCTTCTGAAACGTGGGTATTCCTCCAGAAGGATATGCTAGCAGTGGCCGGTGTTGTTTGACTGGAGCGTCACGGCGCTTCCGTGTAATGCGATGATTGAGAAATAGACGGGGTCAATGGCGTTCAATTCCTTTGGCGTAAACATTTTTTCCTCCTTCCTGCCAAGGGCTTTTGGTGATTGTATTTATCACTCTACCCGGCAGGAATAGCAACCTGATTCTGTGCCATAAACCGCACAAATCTCCGCAATGGAGATTGTGCAGCTTAGACACTTCACATAGCAACCTGCAGGCAGGCGCTCAGAGATGGGCGTCTTTTCTTATGGAACGAAAGCGAGATATTTGTAATGAAAGATTTTTGGAACATGGTCCAGATGGTATTTGCCGCTGTAGGCGGATGGCTGGGGTATTTCCTTGGCGGCAATGACGGGCTGCTGATCGCCCTGGTGCTTTTTGTAGCGGTGGATTACCTGACCGGCGTGATGTGCGCCATTTCTGATAAGACGCTGTCCAGCAACGTAGGCTTTAGGGGCATCTGCAGGAAGGTGCTGATCTTCCTTTTGGTAGGAATCGCCAACATCCTGGATGTCCATGTCATCGGCACCGGGTCGGTGCTGCGGACGGCGGTGATCTTTTTCTATATTTCCAATGAGGGCGTGAGCCTTTTGGAGAATGCGGCGCACTTAGGCTTGCCGGTGCCGGGAAAGATCAAGGCTGTCCTGGAACAGCTCCATGACCGGGCGGAAAAAACAGAAATGGAGGAGAAATGAGATGAAGTTCGTACAGAGTATTTTAACGAAAAACCCCTGCTATACGGCGGGGAGAAAAATCACAGTTAAGGGGCTGATGCTCCATTCCGTGGGCTGCCCGCAGCCGAAGGCGTCTGTGTTTATCAATAGCTGGAACAGCCCGTCCTATGACAATGCCTGTGTGCATGGGTTTATTGATGGGAATGACGGGACGGTATATCAGACCCTTCCCTGGAACCATCGGGGCTGGCACTGCGGTTCCGGCAGCAAGGGGAGCGGCAACAATACCCATATCGGCGTGGAGATGTGCGAGCCAGCCTGTATCAAGTACACAAGCGGGGCGAATTTTACCTGCTCCGATACCGCAACGGCAAAGGCTGTGGCGAAGCGCACTTATGAAGCGGCGGCAGAACTGTTCGCCATGCTGTGCAGGCAGTATAACCTGAACCCGACCGCCGACGGCGTGATCATCAGCCACCGGGAGGGACACAGCCGGGGCATCGCTTCTAACCACGGCGACCCGGAGCATCTCTGGACACAGCTTGGTATGGGTTACACGATGGACACCTTCCGTCGGGCGGTTAAAGCGGCGATGGACGGCGGCTCCTCTGCGGAAACCAGCGGCTATACCAAGATTATGGGAACCGCTGTGGCCACGGCAGAGCAGATGAAAACCTACATCCGGGGGAAGAACCCGCAAGTTCCGCAGAGTGTCCTGGACATGATCCCGCTGTACCTGTCCGAGGGGCAGGCAGAGGGTGTGCGCGGCGACATTGCCTTTGCGCAGTCCTGCCTGGAAACCGGGAACTTTACCTTCTCCGGCTCTGCGGTCACACTGGATCAGAACAACTTCTGCGGGATGGGCGTGACGAGCAATGGGCTGAAGGGAAATTCCTTTGATACGCCGCAGCTCGGCATCCGGGCACAGATCCAGCACCTGAAAGCGTATGCTTCCACCGATGCTTTGCAGAATGACTGCGTTGATCCGCGTTTTAAGTACGTCATCAGGGGTAGCGCGGAATATGTGGAGTGGCTCGGCCAGCAGGATAACCCCCAGGGGAAAGGCTGGGCGACCGGCGCCGGGTATGGGGAGAAAATCCTGACTATCTTGAAGAATATCTGCGGTACGGCGGGCGGCGCTTCCGGGACTGCCGACATCTGGTACCGGGTCCGTAAGACCTGGGCGGACGCCAAATCGCAGGTCGGGGCCTTCCGCGTTCTGGAGAATGCGAAGAACTGTTCGGATGAGAATCCGGGATATTGTGTGTTCGATGTAAATGGTGTAAACATTTACACGCCGAAAGAGGTATCCTTTTCACCATATCTGGTACGGGTTTCCATTACAGATTTGAACATCCGCAAAGGGCCAGGAACGAACTATGCCAAGACGGGGAAGTTCACCGGTAAGGGCGTGTTTACCATCGTAGAGATGCAGACAGGCAAAGGCTCAGACACTGGATGGGGACGCTTGAAATCTGGAGCTGGATGGATTTCCCTTGATTATACCGAAAAAATTTCATAACTTTAAGAATGTTAAAATCCCGTGTATGGTTAGCTGAAGAAAGCTGATTATACACGGGATTTTTTTATTTATCCGCTGGAAAGCGGAAAATTTGTCCTTTCAGAGTTAGAAGGGGAAAGCCCTTGCTGATTGGAGGGTCAATGATGGAGAAACAGAAATCTATAATTGTTTTGCACCAGAAAAAAGAAAAGGCAAATGGAGAATCTGCGGATGGCTTAAGGAATATGGGAGATATCAGGAAAGGTAGTGTTTGCCAAAATGTAACGAAACTGGAGACAGGGGAGTCAATCGTTGCGAAAGGCAGTAAAGTGCGACGGGAAAGAAGTATAGAGAAAGGTGAAGAAGCTGAGAAAAATATTCATCCTGTAACAGGGGCACTTTTTACACAGGAGATGTTGCAATCAGAATTTGACTATTACATGGCGCAGAAACTACTGGAAAAGTTGCGGGAGGCAGGTCTGATTACCAAGGAAGAATTGGACAAAATCACGGCGAAAAACCGCCAGTCTTTCTCTCCTTATCTGGCCCGGATTATGCCCTGAATGACTTGCTATTTGTAGGCTTTAGAGCGAATATGTCCGTACCGAAAGAGAGGTGAGAGGATGAAACGGATCACAAAGATTGCGGAGAATGCATCCCTTGGGAAAAAGAAAATCAGAGTGGCTGCCTACTGCCGGGTGTCTACAGCCAGTGAGGAACAGCTTGTCAGCCTGGCAGCGCAGAAAGCCCACTATGAGAACTATATCAAATCCAATGACAATTGGGAATTTGCCGGACTTTACTATGACGAAGGCATCTCTGGCACGAAAAAAGAAAAGCGGGATGGGTTGCTGGCGATGGTTGCCGCCTGCGAGAGAGGAACGATCGACTTCGTCATTACCAAGTCCATCAGCCGGTTTGCCAGAAATACCACGGACTGTCTGGAACTGGTGCGGAAGCTGCTGGACTTAAATATTTACATTTATTTTGAAAAGGAAAATATAAACACGGGCTCCATGGAAAGCGAATTGATGCTTTCTATCCTAAGCGGCCTGGCAGAAAGTGAGTCTGTGTCTATTTCTGAGAATGAGAAGTGGGGTATCAAGAGGCGGTTCCAGAATGGCACTTTCATTATTTCCTATCCCCCATACGGCTATGCCAACGTGGATGGGGAAATGGTAATCGTGCCGGAACAGGCAGAGATCGTGAAACAGATCTTTGCGGATACACTTGCAGGGAAAAGCACCCATGAGATTGCAAAAGGTCTAAATGAGCGGGGCGTTGCCACCAAGAAGGGCGGGCGCTGGACGCCGAGTACCATCAATGGCATCATTGGGAATGAGAAATATATCGGAGATGTCCTGTTCCAGAAGACCTATACGGACAGCAGCTTTAACCGTCATAAGAACCGGGGAGAACTTGACCAGTACCTGATGCAGGACCACCATGAAGCCATCATCAGCAAGGAAGAGTTTGAATGTGCCAATGCAGTTTTGAAACAGCGGGGTCGGGAAAAGGGGAATGGCCATGATACCGGGAGATACCAAAACCGGTACGGTTTTTCCGGCCGGATCTGCTGTGGAGAATGCGGCGGCAAATATAAGAGACGGATGCATTATAAACCCAGCGGCCAGTATGTGGCCTGGGCTTGTGCCAATCATCTGAAAGATAAAGAAAGCTGTTCGCAGAAATACATCACGGATGATGCTTTGAAACTGGCGTTTGTTACCATGATGAATAAGCTGGTCTTTGGACATCAGATGGTGCTGCGTCCTCTTTTGCAAAGCCTGCGGGGGCTGAATGATCAATCCCGGCTGCTAAAGATTGAAGAACTGGAAACGGCAATTGAGAAAAACAGGGAGCAGAAACAGGTGCTGACGAACCTGATGGCAAGCGGCTATCTGGAGCCTGCTCTTTTTAATAAGGAAAGTAATGAACTTGTAGCGGAAGCGGAAGCCCTGCGGCAGGAAAAGGATGGGCTGATGCGCTCTGTCAATGGAGATATGGTCAAAATTGAGGAACTGCAGCGGCTGCTCCGGTTTACATCCAAAGGAACCATGATGACGGAATTCGTTGATGAAATTTTCCTTTCCTTCGTGGAGCGGATCACCGTACTGTCCAGAAAAGAAGTGGTTTTTGAATGGAAATGCGGACTGTCCCTAAGAGAAAGGCTGGTGGAACCATGAGACACATTCCGTATGGATACCGGATTGAAAATGGCCGGGCGGTCATCGATGAAGAACAGGCCGCCACGGTGCGGGATTTTTTTCAGAACTATATTTCCGGCATGGCGCTTATGCCCGCCGCTGAGAAGGTCGGATTAAATCTGTACCACGGGAGCGCCGGAAGGATGCTCCGGAATAAGAAGTATCTTGGAGATGATTACTATCCGGCTATTATCGATAAAGAAACCTTCGATAAGGCAGAAGAAATACGCATGAGCCGAGCAAAAGCACTGGGGCGGGTGAGGGAACTGGAAGGAAAGAAGGCCATCCTCTTCCCTACCAACTTTACCATACCTGCAGTGAAAAAGGTTTCTGACGATCCCTTTGAACAGGCGGCGTATGCATACAGTTTGATTGAGAGCGAGGTAGATGGGGATGGAGCTAAGTAGGAATATTACCGTGATCCCCGCCAGAAAGCGGGTAGGAAATACCGCTGCAGTTGGGCAGCGGCCAAAGCTGAGAGTCGTTGCTTACTGCCGGGTTTCCACGGACAGTGAGGAGCAGGCATCCAGCTACGAAGTGCAGGTGGCGCATTATACGCAGTTTATCCAGAAGAATCCGGAATGGGAACTGGCCGGGATTTATGCTGATGACGGGATCACTGGAACGAATACGAAAAAGCGGGAGGAATTTAACCGCATGATTCAGGACTGCATGGACGGAAACATTGATATGATCATTACCAAGTCCATCAGCCGGTTTGCCAGAAACACCCTGGATTGTCTGAAGTATATCCGGGAACTGAAGGAGAAGAACATCCCGGTTTTCTTTGAAAAAGAGAACATCAACACCATGGATTCCAAGGGTGAGGTGCTGCTTACCATTATGGCGAGCCTGGCACAACAGGAAAGTCAGTCTTTGAGCCAGAACATCAAACTCGGCCTACAGTACCGTTTCCAGAACGGAGAGGTCCGGGTCAACCACAGCCGGTTCCTGGGTTACACAAAGGATGAGGAAGGGAATCTGATCATAGAGCCTGCGGAGGCGGAAGTGGTAAAGCGGATTTACCGGGAGTACTTGGAAGGGGCAAGCATGCTCCAGATCGGGCGTGGCCTGGAAGCGGACGGGATTCTCACCGGGGCTGGGAAAACGAAGTGGCGTCCGGAAACACTGAAGAAAATCCTGCAGAATGAAAAGTACATCGGAGACGCTCTTTTGCAGAAGACCTATACTGTTGACTTCCTCAATAAAAAGAGGGTGCAGAACAAGGGGATTGTCCCACAGTATTATGTGGAAAATAGCCATGAGCCGATCATTCCCCGTGACCTTTATATGCAGGTGCAGGAGGAAATGATCCGGCGGGCGAACCTCCACAGTGGAGCCAACCGGAAAAAGAGAGTTTACAGCAGCAAGTATGCCTTATCCAGTATTGTCTACTGCTCCAAGTGCGGCGAAATTTACCGGCGGATTGCATGGAATAACCGGGGGAAACATTCCACCGTGTGGCGGTGCTGTACCCGTGTGGAACATGGGCCAACCGCCTGTGACGCACCCACTATTCAGGAGTCGGATCTGCAGGCAGCGGTGGTGCAGGCGATTAACCTTACGCTTGGCAACAGAGAAAACATGATGGTCACTCTCCAGGAGAACGTGAAAGCAGTGATCCGGCAGGAGGATGAAACCTCATCGGAAGGGATTGAGGCCAAGTTGCTGGAACTGCAAAAGGAACTTCTGAAACTGGCGAATTCGAAAAAGGATTATAATAGTGTTGCGGATGAGATAGACAGGCTGCGGGAATTGAAACAGAATGCACTGGTGGAGAGCGCCGAGCGGGAGGGACTGAAACAGCGGATCAGGGAGATGCGGGACTTCCTGGAACAGCAGTCCACAGATGTCACGGAGTATGATGAACTGCTGGTGCGGCGGCTGATTGAAAAGGTCACGGTTTACGATGAGCGGTTTGAGGTGGAGTTCAAATCTGGAGCGAAGGTAGATGTGGAGAGGTAAATAATAGAATGAATGAGGTGCCTTGTGGCTTTTGAAATGGCTGCAAGGTGCTTTTTTAATGGGCTGTTAATTTTAAAGAAGGTAGCTTGTGCTTATCAACCATAGGGTTTATAATTGTACTATGCTGATGGAGGTGGAAAATGACAACATCGGATATGATCAGAGAATTGTGTGACAGAATGAATATCAGCCTTGCGGAACTTTGCAGACGAATTGGACAGACTCCGCAGAATTTTAATAAGAAGTTACAACGTGGGACTGTCAGTGTGGAGGAAATGATTGTTATTGCAGATGTACTAGGGGTCAAATTTGAGCAGAGTTTTACATTAACAAATGGATACAAGATATATCTGGAAAATTGAAATGATGTGTGTAGACAAAGTGTTTAAAGGAGAACAGGTATGCAACAGAGAAAAAAGAAAAAATATTATGGCAAGGTAAGAGCTAAGAAGCTGAGTTCAAGTAAATATATAAACAAAAGAAAAACCTGTTACTTAGAAATACAAGTTCCGGAAATACAGGGGAATACAATAACTTGTACGGCCCCCGTTGTTGAGATTGGAATTCCCAAAAGAATAAATGGGAGATGTGTGAGAAAAATTGGTGCATATAGAATTATTGGTAAAAGCAAGGCTTCAGAATGGGAGATAGTAAAAATATCTTCTTCCTTTAAAACACCGAATAGTTTGATTAATTCAAAAATATTAGTTACAGATGGTAAAAAAGTTGTTAAAGGAACTATTGTAAAAGCAAGTATAGTTGGAGGAGGAGCTACAAGTCCCGCAACTGAAGATGGATTGCCACCTGTAGATGAGTGAAAGGAGTTATTATGGTGGAAATTGTTAAAGGAGTTCTTGAATTGTTAGAACAGTATTTTGTGTATGTTTATCCAGGTTTTGTTACTATCCTGGTTCATCATTTTGCCAAGGCCAGAGGAACTAAATTAAATAAGTCAACGCTCGGTATTAGTGTGGTTATTAGTTATGTATATATAGTACTATATAAATTCTTTTTCAAAACAGATGTGTCTCAATTTTCAAATAAAGACTATGTAATTTTACTGATATTTTCCATTTTACTACCGGTTATATGGCATTGGATTAGTAGATCATATTTTGCAGAAAAGGTATTGAATAAAATAGGAATTAATACAACTTTGGAGGATACGGTATGGGATTATATACAATACAGAGATAAAGAAAAAAAGGGTATAGTACTGAAGGTATTTTTAGACGATAAAGATATTATGTATGAAGGCAGCCTAAGATATCGGGAATCTGATCCAGAAAAAGAACAAGCAATATGTTTGAGTGGATATAGAAGGTACGTCAAGGAAAATGGAAGATATATTCCAAAACAAGATTATAATAATGACAATTCCAGATGGGTTTTAATAAATATAAAAGAAATTACCCGTTCGGAAATAAAATATGCATCAGAAAAATAGAGGTATATAATTTGCTGATCATTTGTAAATATAATGAAACATCAATTCTATACTAAATAATATGCAATCAATTATTCCAAATATGATTAGGGAGAACAATATGTATCTAAAGAAACTTATAGTCAAAAATTTTAGAATTTTTGACGAATCAGGTATAGAACTTATTTTTAATAAAGGAATAAATGCAATTATAGGAGAAAATAATTCTGGTAAATCTTCTGTAATAGATGCGCTTAGAATTGTTTATTCAACCGTGACATACAAAAAAGACATTTTCTTTTCAAAGTCGGATTTTCATGTTAGTGAAGATGGAACAGTGGCGGAATATGCTCAATTTGATGTGTATTTGGAAGATGTCCCTCGTAGAATGACGGAAATTTGGAATCCACAGAGTGAGAGTGGTATGGGAGGCGATTTTCATATTAGGTTTGAAAAATATATCTCTCCTAGCGGCACTGAAAAAGTTCGGTCAGTTTATTGGGGGTTTGGGACAGAGGGAAATTTATTATCTTCAGATACATTTGAGGCAACCGATGTGGTATTCTTGGGTGCATTACGGGATTCGGAAAATGAGATGAAGCCTTCAAGAAAGAGTAAATTGGCACAATTACTTAGAAATTTGGTTCCAGGAGAAGATGTTAGAGCGGAATTAGTTCAAATTTTGAGTGATGCTAATAATAATCTATTGGAAAAAGAGCAGTTAAAAAAGACGAGAAATACAATAAATCAAAATCTTGCAAGAATTGAACAGGAATTTTTAAATCAGCAGATTGATATTGGTTTAGTAGAACCGAGATTCGATTCAATTGCATCTTCTTTACGTGCCTGGGTTAAGCCTAAGTGGATATTAATAAACAAGACTGATTCTGTTTATGAAAAAGCATATGCATATTTTCAAAGACATACGGATTTGAAGAAAATACAAGAGGACACAAAGGGCATTTATTTTGAAATTTCTATTTTGGACAGTGAAACTGACATTGATAAGGAATTAGCTGATAGAATTAGTGAAGTTGCGAATAAATCTTTTGAACTGTATCAAAATGGATTAGGATATAATAACTTGTTATTTATGTCAGCAGTACTCGGTGATATGGCAATTGAAAAGGGCGGAGTTTATCAAAATCTTTTGTTAGTTGAAGAACCAGAGGCTCATCTACATCCACAATTACAGGAATTGGTGCATAATTTTCTATCAGATGCAAATAAGAACGATAATAATATTCAGATTATTTATACATCGCATTCTCCTACATTGGCCTCTAAAATTGATATAGAAAATATTAATCTACTGTATGAGTATGGGCATAAGAAATATTGTTTGCCTTTCTCACAAACGAACTTAACAGAGGAAAATAAAAAATATTTACAAAGATACTTGGATGTCACAAAGTCCCAGATGTTTTTTGCACGAGGAATTTTGTTTGTAGAAGGAATCAGCGAAGCAATTTTACTTCCGGCAATGGCGAAAGCATTGGATAGACCTTTTGAAAAGTATGCAGTAGAATTGGTCAATGTAGATAGTGTTGCATTTGCACCATTTGTTAATCTCTTATCATCTGATAAAGTTAATACCTGCTTTTCAAAAGTATCTATTATTACGGATGATGATAGATGCGCTAAAAAGAATGAAAAAGACTACATTGATAAAAACTATGATTATGATGATATCAGTAGTGAAATTGTCACAAACCTACAAAACGGACAACCTTCGGATAGATGTAATGATTTGACAACACTATGTTCTGGTGCTGGGATAAACGTATTTACAGCATTTAAAACGTTAGAGTATGCACTATGTTGTAGTGAAGATAATATTTATCATATGATAGAAGCACTAAAAAAATGTTATACAGATTTGGGGCCAAAATTAGAAGCAAAGGTTGGATTATTGTCTCAATTAAGCGAAAAAGCAGCATGCGTATGGCTATTTATAAGAGCCAGAAATAAATGTAAAGGAGCAGTTGCACAATACATAAGTCAAGTTATTTGTGATCAGCATGAACTAAAGAAAAAAGGAGAACAAATTGAAAAGGAATTCGTCATTCCAGAATATTTAAAAAATGCAATTTATAGTGTGACGGAGCGATAGCATGGTAAAGAAAATGACTGACGAACAACAAGAATTTTTGAATGCAGAGGGAAAGGTAGTTATAAAGGCTTGCCCAGGGAGTGGGAAGACTTATACTGTTGCGCATAAATTATTGTCATATGTGGATAACTGGAAGGATTATCACAGTGGTGTTGCAGTATTGTCATTTACAAATGTAGCGAGTAATGAAATATATGAAAAGGCACAGTCAATTCATGGTAGTTTAGGAAAGCTGGGGTATCCCCATTTTATTGGAACAGTGGATAGTTTTATTGATGAATTTATTGTGTTGCGTTATGGCCATTTATATACTGCTAGGAAGGTGCGCCCAAGAATAGCATTGTCTGATAACTGGAAGATACCATACAAATATTGGCGGTCAGAATGTCATAGAAATGGGTGCGTAGACAATATAGAGCAATTTTATTACGGAGTGGATAAAAAATTTTATAAAGGAAACGAACAGGTAATTTGTGATAGAAGAAAAGCGAAGATGCTTCCATGCCAGCAATATAAAAAAATGTTGTCGGATAAGGGAATTGTTTTTCAGAATGAAACGGCGTTATTCGCATATCAACTATTAAAGAAGTATCCGGAGGTGGCATCTGCTATAGCAGAAAGATTTCCGATAATTATTATTGATGAAGTTCAAGATACATCAATAAATCAGATGGCAGTTTTTGACTTGTTAAGTGAATCGGGAATGAAATCAATTTTTTTGGTGGGAGATCCAGATCAGTCGATATATGAGTGGAGAAATGCAAATCCGGAATGTATGCTCCAGAAATTAGAAGATCCAAATTGGAAAACTATAGAACTTACGGGGAATTTCAGAAGCTCACAGAATATCTGTAATGTTACTTCATTTTTTTCTGCTAGTTTGCGTGGAAATGGTAGCAATAATGCAATAGGTGCTTGGAAAGACGAAAAGGAAAGGCCGGTTTTATTACTGACAAAGAAAAATTCAGAGGATGAAATTATTAACTACTTTCTTGATAGGTGCAGCAAAATGGGGATAGAGATATTACCTAAGAACGTTGCCGTTTTAACCAGAGGGAGGATATATTCTGATACGGATATAATAGGTTTATGGAAAAGTAAAGAAATAGAATTATTTGCTAAAGCGGCATATGAATGGAAGTGTGGTTCAAGAAAAAAAGCTTATCAAGAGGCGTCAAAAGCATCATATAGTATGATTTTCAATGAAGATATAGATGAATATGCGATGAACCAGAAAATTAGAGAATATACTAATGAAGATACATGGAAGGATTATGTAATAGATATTTTGATAGATATGCCTGATATTGAAATAGAAATTGGAGAATGGGTAAAAAATTTTTCAAGTGGTTTTGAGGCAATATGTGCCAAATATGCTTATGAAATATCAACAGATAAAAACTTGAAAGATACTTTTAAGATAAAGCGGAGTGATAAAAATACACCGAATTTTAAACAGATACCACTAAGGAAATATTTTGAGAAAAAAGCAGAAGATAAGTATACCCGTTCTTCAATTCATGGAGTAAAAGGAGAATCTTATGATGCTGTGTTAATTTATGTAAAAAGCTGTACAGGGAGTACAATTACTCCAAAATTACTGATGGAAGGTTCTCTGAACCAGGAACTAATGCATTTGGCTTACGTGGCAATGACTAGACCCAGAAGATTGCTTATGCTTGCTATACCGAATACCAAAGGAATAAAAAATTGTGGGAGGTTTCCAGAAAATCTATGGAGTTATGAGTTACTTGATTGATATGTTTCCACGTACCACCGAGAGGACAAAAACAGCGGTGGATCAAGTCGGACGAACCGTCCGGCAAATGACGTACTTTCTGTCCTCTCGTGCCATTGCGAAACAATCTGTCTGCTTACACGAAATCCTGAATGATGGAAATGAAAAGCAGACTATAAGATATCGTTATATGTGAAAATATATCTGCTGACAAAAAGTAAGGGTGAAATACTGGAAATAAAGTAAGATATAAGTAGTTACAGCGAAGCGGTTCTGATTGAAGCATCAGAGCCCCTTTGCTATAATCAAATCAGAAAAAAGCAAAGGATTCGTGCAAACAGGAGAATGGTAGATTATATGAAAGAAGAATGTCTGATCTGTAAAGCTCCCCTGGAGTACCTCCAGGAAGATATAGAAATGGAATGTGAGCTGTGTCATAAAAGAGAAAAAAGCAAAACAAGATGTATCAATGGTCATTATGTCTGTAATGAATGCCATATGCAGGGAATCGACAGTCTTGTTGGACTCTGCATGAGTCAGACGTCGAAAGATCCAGTTGAGATCCTCAATGAAATGATGGCGCTGCCTTTTTGTCATATGCATGGACCGGAGCATCATATCATGGTAGGCATGGCACTTCTGACTGCTTATAAGAATTCCGGCGGAGAGCTGGATCTGAAAAAAGCGTTGATTGAGATGAACAGCCGGGGGCGTTCAGTGCCAGGCGGAGCATGTGGATTTTGGGGCGCCTGCGGAGCGGGGATCAGTGCGGGGATGTTCATTTCCATTGTTACCGGCTCTACACCTTTAGGGCAAGAAAATTTTGGACTTTCTCATAAAATGACGGCCAGTGCTTTGGGAGCTATTGGAGAAATCGGCGGTCCCAGGTGCTGTAAACGAGACTCTTATCTTTCTATCCTTCAAGCAGTTGATTTTGTAAAAGAAAATCTGGGGATTTCTATGGAGCAGCCCAAGATCCGATGTTCCTACAGCAGTCAAAATAATCAATGTATTGGGAAACGCTGTCCTTTCTGCCGATGAGTTGAAAATGCAGATGGAATAGGTGCAGAGGAGCCGTTATGATACTAAGCGTAAGCAGAAGAACAGATGTGCCAAACTATTATTCAGACTGGCTTATCAACAGACTGAAAGAAGGATTTCTATATGTCAGAAACCCCATAAACACACATCAGATAAGCAGGATAAATCTATCGCCGGAGGTAATAGACTGTATTGTATTCTGGACAAAGAATCCAGTAAATATGCTGGAAAAATTGGAGTATTTACAGGACTATGCCTATTATTTTCAATTTACACTGACAGGCTATGGCAGGGATATTGAGCCGAATCTCCCGGATAAAAAGAAGGTGTTGATCCCTGCCTTTCAGAAACTGTCTGAAAAAATAGGAAAAGAAAAAGTGATCTGGCGGTATGATCCTATTTTGCTCAGCGAGAGGTATACCGCAGATTACCATTTAAAAGCCTTTAAAGAAATAGCAGGAAATCTTGCAGGATATACGGAAAAGGCAGTTATCAGCTTTGTTGATCTGTATACGAAAACCCAGCGGAATACAAAAGGCCTTGGAATCAGAGAAATTACAGAGAAAGAAGTGATGAGTCTGGCGGCAGAAATGGCACAAATTGCTTCAAAATATAATTTGGAAATAGAATCCTGTGCAGAGCAAATAGACCTTCAGAAAGCAGGCGTTCATCATGGAAGCTGCATAGATAAAAAATTGATTGAAAGGATATTAGGGTGCAGGCTTTCCGGCCAAAAAGACAAAAACCAGAGAAAAGCATGCGGCTGTTTGGAAAGTGTGGAAGTAGGGGCATATAACACCTGCCTCAATGGCTGCAAATACTGTTATGCAAATTTTAGCGACGAGAAAGTAAAAGAGAATCTAAAACTGTACAGCCAGACTGCTCCACTATTATGTGGGAATGTTGCCTCAGGTGATAAGATTACGGACAGAAAGATGAAATCGCTGAAAGATATACAGCTTAGTTTTTTGAATAGTATAAATTGAAACGGAGATACAGAAAATATGAAGAGCCAGTAATAGCTGCAAAGATAAGTGCAGCTGTTGCTGGCTTTTGCCGTTATAGGGTTTAGCTGCAGGAGAAAAATTATCAAAAAGAAGGTTTTTCCGCAGGAATGATCAAAAATAATTTTAGGTGATCTGCTATACTGTACTCAGTAAGAAGGAGGTAAGAATCGTGGAATACAGAGAAGAGATAAAGAAGGCCATGGACTATATCGAAGAGCATCTGGATCAGGAAATAAGGGCGGCAGATGCGGCGGATATGGCCGGTTTTTCCCAGTATCATTTCTACAGAATCTTTAAAAAAGAGACCGGGCTTTCATTGTATCAGTATATTCAGAAGAGAAGACTTGCACAGGCAGCCTCACTCCTTCTTAACAGCAGTATGCATGTCATAGATATTGCCATGTATCTGTGTTTTGAATCCCAGGAGACATTTACCAGGGCGTTTAAGAAACACTATGGGCTGCCTCCCGGAAAGTATCGGAAGGCCTTGGGACATTTGTTAAGCGGAGGTATGGATATGAAGAAAAACGAAAAAATTAAACATTGGATCATAACAGGGACTGCGCCTGATAAATACGAAGCAGGTACAGACCGTAAGATTTTCAATACGGGGACAAAAGCGGCATACATCTGTTCAACAGCAGAGGAGTATGAAGCAGATGTGCAAATGTCAAGCACTTTTTTACATTGTTAGGTAAGATGTTTTTTACACCGTA
>UQSX01000072.1 GCA_900543715.1 uncultured Blautia sp.
CTTTTTTCAGGGAATTCTGACGCTTTTTTTCGGTAAATTTAGTGTATCATAAACAGGAGCCTTGGATCTTGCCCGGGCTGTCCGGTTTGTCAGAAGCCACGGAGAGGAATATGGGATCGATCAGGAAGATATCGCAGTTATGGGATTTTCCGCCTACCTATTTTGCATACGGAACCAGGGATCCTTTTGTAGGGGAATTTGAAGAATGTATCCAGGCTTTGGAAGAAGCAGGAGTATCTGTAGAATCCCATGTGCTGGAAGGAATGCCCCATGGTTTCGGAGCAGAAGGGGGCTGGATAGACGGATATGATCAGTGGCTTGGCAGTATATTTGCAGAAGGATAAAAAATCAGGAGGAAGAGGTATGGGAAAAACATGGCACATATACAGAAACAGTCTTAGGGTTATCCTTTTGTCCGGGGTTCTGTCTTTTATGCTGCTTCTGTCAGGCTGCGGCCAGACAGAGGAGAGCTCCCGGACAGATTCATCAGATGCAAACCCTTCAGAGAAAGCTGAAACTGTAGAGAACGGGAGCAGTGGTGAGGAGGAGGATTATACCTTAGAGACAAAGGTTATGGATGTGATCAATGATCCGGTATTTGGAGATTACGGGAGACTGATTTTTCCTGTGGACCGGACGATTGATGAGGATCTGGAACTACAGGATGTGGGAGAGATCCTGACCTGGTATAACAATGTGAATCCAGACCGTACGGTGGAGATTGCAAATTATCTGAAAGATCAGGTGGAGTCAGGAGAGCAGATTTTCTATGACATTTATACAGATGAAGAAAAGGCGGAAGATCCTGACAAGGAAAATACAGGGCTGTTTTTCTTCCGGGGAGAGCCGGGAGCAAAGACTGCAGTGATCAATGCAGGAGGAGGTTTTGTCTATGTGGCTGCCATGCATGACAGCTTTCCCCATGCAATGGAACTGTCCAAAAAAGGATACAATGCTTTTGCACTGATCTACCGGCCGGGAGCAGATACGGCCTGTGAAGATCTGGCAAGAGCCATCGCCTTTCTCCATGAAAACGCAGATGAACTTCAGATTGATATGACGGATTACTCCCTTTGGGGCGGCTCTGCAGGAGCACGTATGGCGGCCTGGCTGGGATCCTATGGAACAGCAGCATTCGGAGAGAAAGAATATCCGGCTCCGGCAGCCGTGATCATGGAATATACAGGCCTTTCAGATGTAACAGGCAATGAACCGCCCACTTATGCCTGTGTGGGAACCAATGACAGGATTGCTTCTTATCGCTCTATGAAAGATTACATCAGCCGGATACAGGAAAATGGAACAGACGCAGAAATCCAGGTATTTGACGGCCTGAGGCATGGGTTCGGCCTGGGAGAAGGAACTGTGGCAGAAGGCTGGATCGATGAGGCGGTCAGCTTTTGGGAGAGAAACGCAGGTTCTGAATAAGAAGAAAGACGGTATGCCCCGTGGACAATGGCATTAAGTTAAGAGAATCTCACATCACAGAAAATGTGGTGTGGGATTTTTTTGAGATTAAGAATTGACAAATAAGCAAAAACAGGATCTAGCCGGCCTTGTTTCTAACCCCAAAACAGATTTTTCTAGAAACAGAAAAATCCCATATGAGAAAATGATCCTTTCCTTCTATGGGAGTTCGGGCATAGGGGGAATAAAAGGGGGTGACGGAATGGTACACGAAAAAGATGGATACCCTATGAATTTCATTGAATGGCTGATTTTTAACTGATATAATGTGAATATAGAAATCGATAAATTGGAATTTCTCTGAGGGATAATTTATGGATAAGAAACGGTTGAAACGAGTGTTGGGAGGTGCAATTCCGCTTGCCATCCTAATAATCGGTTTAAGTTATAACAGCTATGTTAGGGTGCACACTTTCACCCTTTCCGGTAGCGAGAGAGTGAAAAGCGAAGAGATTCAGCCCGTTAGCGGAAGTGTAAAAGTTACCGGTACTGCTGATACCGATGTCATATTTACGGATATTGAAAGCGGAGAAACTTATGTAATAGGTTATATTACATCTGGAGCAGGAGATACGATTAAACTCGAACGAGGAAAATGGTACAGGGTTGAAGGCGTTGGAGAACTTACAGTGAGGCCAGTCAATGTTCGTACAGAATAACAACTCCTAAGTTGTCGAATTTGAAGTTAATGAGGTGAGAATAAATGGATAAAGAAAAAAAGAGGAAGTTTCATTTGGTGTTATATGGAATTGCTATTCCCGTTAGTTTGTTCGCTCTATATACATTTATCTTTGTTTTTGATAATGGTATCGGGTGGAAAATTGCGTTAATTATTATTGGTTTGGGTTGGCTTATATCCGCTATCTCCGGGTTTATAGAAAATTTGAAGAAATAGAATAATCCTGCTTTATCTGTACACAATTTATGAAGTCTAAGCTATAACAAAATTAATCATATGTTAAAGAAGTGAACTGTTAAGGTGGAGAATAATGGGTAAGGGCTTTGAACGATATAAATGATGCCTGTATTTTGCAGGGGCATTGCTATCAAGACAACTAAAACTTGTGTTGGCATGGGGTGTAATCCATGAGAAATAAATATCTAAAACAACTAATCTATATAGTTATTCCAATTATTACAGTATTCGTATGTAGATTATTGAAAGTAGCACAGGGGGAAAAGAATGAAGAACTCGTATTTGGTATAATGATGGGAATACTTTTTGATATTATTTTCTTGACTATTCAAAAATTAAGAAATCAGTAGTTTCCAATTTGAAAGTATCGTTAATGGGATATAATATAAGCAATAAGTATCGAATAAGACCGAGAGGAATGATAATATGATGTATCCTTTTATGACATTGAACGATGAAACGGAAATTGTACATTCTGATATGCAGGAAAATGGAACAGTAAAAGTGTATATTGAGAAACCGGATGAACAATATGGTTTTAAACATGCTACATGCTGGCTTCCCAATTATACATGGGAGGATGTTTACCATTTCTCGAAAGAAGAGATTGAGCAGTTCGAAGAAATAATAAGATCAACCGCTCATCTTATTATTGAATTCTCTCAGGAAGGAGGATTTGAAAATTCCTCAAATCTTTAGAATGGGAGAATACTGGATTTATTTCTGGACAAATGAGAATAATCCCGTTGAACCGATTCATGTACATATTGCAAAAGGAAAGCCTTCCGAAAATGCAACAAAGGTATGGATTACCAGTGCAGGAAAATGTCTGCTCTGCAATAATAATTCAAGAATACCTTCACATACGTTGCGCAATATTATGAGAATGATTGAGGCACGCAGTGCTGATATTATTCAGAAATGGGTTACATATTTTGGAGAAATACGCTATTATTGCTGATTTTCATTAAATTGCACTGGGATACGTTAGGGGGAACCATATCACAAATAAGGGCGGTTTGAAAGAGAATGGTTAGGCAATGTTCTGCTCTCTTTTATTAATGGGAAAGGGGCTTGAACGATGAAAAAGATGTTAATTATAACCGGGCTTTTGACGGTATTGCTCATAGGTTGTGAATCATAGCCACATATTATGAAATGAATGATGGGACATGGCAGTGTGATGATAGAACATATAAATTTAGACTAGAGTTAACTGGTAGAATGCTTAATGCTGAATCGGATAGTTATTATGTCGTTCTTACGGACAATGAGGATTTAACTTTTGAAGATGTATCAAAAAGCCTGTATAGTAGTCTACTCGAGGATAATAAGATAATGGAAGGTTCCTATTATTGTAGAAATGTAATTCTCACACACAAAGCGGTTACTCCATTGGAGATCAACCGCTTTTTCTATACTTAAATTTAAGATTGGAGCGATTGATTGAAGGGTATTTTTACCGATATGCAGGCAAAAATCGGCTGTCCGTATCTCTCCGACCTGCCCTGCTACAAGCGTGCGGTCTGGACTGAACAGCACTTATGAAGAATATGCTGTCCAGGATATCGACAACTTCCCTATTGAAATCGGGGAGTATATCTCTATTCAAGAACTCAAAGAGATGATTTGTGAGCTTTCCGATTATATCACCAACGCTCTGGACAAGTTTGTTTCCCACGATTGCTAAAAGGTGAAAAAAAGGGCCCGGTTCGAAATTTTCAAAAAATTTTAGCACTCAGGGGTTGACTTTGCTGATAATATATGTTATATTACAGATAGAACAAAGGGAGAGAGAAAAAAGAATGGTTCCAGGTTCTGGCAACAACACTTCGGTTTTCCCAAAGTGCTAAAATATATTTTATATGTCTTGTGAAAGGAGATATGACCTATGTTAGTACCTAGTATTTTTGGAGAAAATTTATTTGATGACTTTATGGACTTCCCATTTAACCATGACTTCTGGGGAAGGAAAAATCCTCTGTATGGCAAGAATGCCAAGAGAATGATGAAGACCGATATCCGGGAAACAGATGGCTCTTATGAACTGGATGTTGACCTGCCAGGGTTTAAGAAAGATGAGATTCAGGCTTCCCTGGAAAATGGCTACCTTACCATTTCCGCTGCTAAAGGGCTGGATAAAGATGAAAAAGATAAAGATGGCAAATATATCCGCCAGGAACGCTATGCAGGGGCAATGAGCAGAAGCTTCTATGTAGGTGATGAAGTTACTCAGGAGGAGATTAAGGCAAAATATGAAGACGGTATCCTGAAACTGAGCATTCCGAAAAAGGAGAAAAAACCTGCAGTTGAACAGGATAATCATATTGCAATAGAGGGCTGACAGATTTTTGTCAGTCCAGGGCAGAAGAGTAGGAGAAGCGAAAAAGGAGGAATGACCTATGTTGCTGCCAAGAACAGTTGCTGATGACTGGTTTGATGATTTCTTTGACATGGATGAGTTCCCATTTTTTGACGACAGAGCAGAAAGAAAGATGGAAAGAAAGTTTTATGGACGGAGAGCAAAAAACTTGATGAAGACGGATATCCGGGAGAAGAAAGACGGCTATGAACTGGATATCGATCTTCCAGGATTTAAGAAAGAAGATGTAAAGGTTACTTTGGTCAATGGGTATATGAGGATTTCTGCAAAGAAGGATTCTCCAAAAGAGACTAAAAATGGACGCTATATCCGGAAAGAACGTTTCAGCGGCGCCTGTGAGAGAAGTTTTTATGTAGGAGAGAACCTGACCAAGGAAGATATCCAGGGAGAATTTAAACATGGCGTATTGAAACTGAGGATTCCGAAAAAAGAGGCAACACCTCAGGTGGAGACGAATAACTATATTACCATTGAGTAAAGAAATATTTTCAATAGAGAAAAAAGACTGCTTTGCACCGGGGAACAGAAGGGCTGCAGAGCAGTCTTTTTGTGCAACAGCCTCCCATGGAAAAAGCGTTGCAAATAGCAGAAAAGGGTAATAGAATAAGGATATCAAGGTGAGAAAGTCTCCGAAAGGACAGAGGCTTTAAAAGGAGGTATTTCTATGAATATTTGGCATGATATCAGTGAGGAGAGGATTTATCCTACCGATTTTATGGCAGTGATCGAGATTGAAAAGGGGAGCAATAAGAAGTATGAATTGGATAAGGAGACGGGTATGCTGTCCCTGGACAGAATCCTGTTTACAGCTACCCACTATCCTATGAATTATGGATTTATCCCCAGAACATATGGAGATGACAAGGATCCTCTGGATGTACTGGTGCTCTGTTCAGAATCTATTCTGCCCATGACCCTGGTACGGTGTTACCCTATAGGTGTCATGAAGATGGAAGACGGGGGAATGGGAGATGAGAAGATCATTGCAATTCCTTATGGGGATCCTACTTATATGGGCTACACAGATATTCACGAGCTGCCGAAGCACATTTTTGAGGAGCTGAAGCATTTCTTTACTATTTACAAACATCTGGAGGGAAAAAGTACCACAGTCAATGAGTTTGGAGGTCCTATTGCGGCAGTAGAGGTCATTGAGAAATGTATGGAGAATTATAAGAAAAAATTTGTGGACAAAACAGAAGAAGACCAGCAGTAAAAAACGGGACGGGCTGCTGGAAATATAAGAATACGGAGAAGAAAGACTATGGAGAATCTTATATTTAGTCTGAACGCCACGATACCGGTGTTTCTGCTGATGGTTCTGGGACTGGTGCTGAGAAAACTCGGCTGGATTGATGAGGCATTTGCATCCAAAATGAATCAATTTGTGTTCCGGGTGCCCCTTCCTGTGCTGTTGTTTCAGGATCTGGCTACTGTGGATTTTTACAAGATGTGGGATGGAAAATTTGTCCTATTCTGCTTTGCAGCTACCTTTTTGGAAATCATAATCGCAGGCCTCGTGGCTCTGCTGATGAAAAACAAAAGTGACCAGGGCGAATTCATCCAGGCGTCGTACCGGAGCAGTGCCGCTCTGCTGGGAATTGCTTTTATCCAGAACATTTACGGTTCTGCCGGGATTGCACCTCTTATGATCATTGGCAGCGTACCTTTATATAACATTATGGCTGTCGTGGTCCTTTCCTTTTCCAGTCCTGAGGTCCGGACATTGAATAAGGAAACTGTAAAAAGGACACTGAAAGGGATCATAACCAATCCTATCATTATCGGAATCCTGGCAGGAATGGCCTGGTCCCTTCTGCCGGAAACCGCTGAAAAAACAGTGAGTAGTATCGGAGCGGTGGCAACGCCGCTGGGGTTGATGGCCATGGGAGCTTCTTTTGATTTCCAAAAAGCCCTGGGACAGAAGGGGCCGGCAATGGCAGCTTCTTTTCTGAAGCTCATAGGTTTCTGTGCTGTCTTTCTTCCTCTGGCGGCGGCTTTGGGATTCCGTCAGGAAAAGCTGGTGGCAATTATGATCATGCTGGGCTCTGCCACTACTGTAAGCTGCTATGTCATGGCAAAAAATATGGACCATGAGGGAACTCTGACTTCCAGTGTGGTGATGCTGACTACCCTGGGCAGCGCCTTTACGGTGACTGCCTGGCTGTATATTCTCAGGACCCTGGGCCTTATCTGAAAGCCGGCAGTTTAGCCCTGGGAGGGAGTTGTCAGACCGGATAAAAACAGAGGAACTTTTTCTTGACAGAAGACCATCGGAAAGTTATACTAAAAAGGTAAAAAACAGGGGAGCTTGTACACAGGCTGAGAGGAAGTTGTGAACTTCGACCCAGGAACCTGATTTGGATAATGCCAACGTAGGAAGAAGAATGTAAGTTCAGGAGATGGCAGAGTCCGTCTCCTTTTTCTGTTATGAAAGAGAAGTTTTCATAACAGGAGATACTGAGGGTAAGGTTCCTCAGAAAACAGAATACAGATGATAAGTTGAGAGTGAGCCAAAGGGTTCATGAAGGGGTGCACCACCACGGGTGTATTACTTCGTGAACCCTTTTTTCATTATATATTGTCTGTTCGGATCCTATCAGGTCATAAAAAAGAGACAGCATTAGAAAAGAAAGGAGACAGGAGATGATCGTTAATGGTGTGAATGCAGCATGGGAAGCCGGGCTTACAGTAGCTAAGCTGCTGGAAAAGAGAAATTACCGGACAGACCGGGTGGCCGTGGAAAAAAACGGGGAAATCGTTCCAAAAAAGAACTATTCCACAGAAGAGATCCGGGAAGAAGACCGGATAGAGATTGTCAGTTTTGTGGGAGGAGGCTGATCCGATGAAGAGAGAAACACCTTCCAGGGAAGAACTTCAAAAGGCCCTTCTATCCCGGTGCAGCCAGGAAGATGCTGCGAAACTGGCAAAGGCAAAAGTGGCGGTGGCTGGTCTTGGGGGACTGGGCTCTAATGTGGCCCTATTCCTTGCCAGAGCGGGAGTGGGTCATCTTCAACTTATAGACTTCGATAAGGTGGATATCACCAATCTTAACCGCCAGCATTATTTTATTCCTCATCTGGGGAGATATAAAACAGAAGCATTAAAAGAACAGCTCCTGGATATAAATCCCTGGCTGGATATCAGGACAAGCTGTGAAAAAGTCACAGAAGAAAATATTCCCCGGCTTTTTCAGAGCGCAGACATTATATGTGAGGCTTTTGACCGGCCAGAAAACAAAGCAATGCTGGTCAATGGCTGTCTGGAAGAGTTTCCGGATAAACCTCTGGTCTGCGCCAGCGGCATGGCAGGCTGGGGAAAAAGCAATGCCATAGCCACCAGAAAGGTAGGAAGAAACTTCTACATCTGCGGGGACGAGACTTCCGGAATAGAAGAAGGAGAGGGTTTAGTGGCCCCCAGAGTGGCTCTGTGCGCCGCCCATGAGGCCAACCTGATCCTGGAACTGCTGCTGGGCGGGAGAGGAGATTCCTCCAGATAAAATATAGGGACCAGCAGGAAAAAGAAAGAAAAGAGGTAAGAGAAAATGAGCAATACAAAAGACACTTGGAAAATTGGAAATCATGAATTTACTTCCAGATTTATTCTGGGTTCCGGGAAATATTCCCTGGATCTTATAAAGGCAGCCGTAGAACAGGCAGGAGCAGAAATCATTACCCTGGCTCTTCGCCGGGTAAATGAAGGAGGCGCCGCTAATATCCTGGACTATATTCCCAAAGGCGTCAGCCTTCTGCCAAACACTTCCGGGGCCAGAGATGCTCAGGAGGCAGTGCGGATCGCCAGACTTTCCAGAGAAGTCTGCGGCAGCGACCTGGTAAAAATTGAGATCATGCGGGATACCAGATATCTTCTCCCGGATAATCAGGAAACCATCAAGGCTACAGAAATCCTGGCAAAAGAAGGATTTACAGTCATGCCTTATATGTATCCGGACCTTAACGCCGCAAGAGATATGGTCCAGGCAGGGGCTGCCTGTATTATGCCTCTTGGAGCCCCCATTGGCTCTAATAAAGGGCTTTGCACAAAAGAATTTATCCAGATCCTCATTGATGAGATCGACCTTCCCATTATCGTAGATGCAGGAATCGGAAGACCTTCCCAGGCCTGTGAGGCTATGGAAATGGGAGCTGCGGCAGTTATGGCCAATACAGCTATTGCAACTGCAGGAAATGTTCCCCTTATGGCTGACGCTTTTCGTAAGGCAATCGAGGCAGGAAGGGAAGGCTATCTTTCCGGACTGGGCAGGGTAATGGAAAAAGGGGCCAGCCCTTCATCACCACTTACAGGTTATCTTCAGGACTAGGAGGCAGAGATCATGAGTCAGGAAAATCATGTGAACGAAAGTATCATCAATGAGGAAGTAAAGGAATTTCTGGAAAAGGGAAAACGGACCAATCACATGGAGTATCTTCCGGACATGGAAGTGATCAACAGTGATGTGATGGATAAGGTGCGGGAAGCAGCCCAAAACTATGACTACAGTCTTTATACAGAGGCAGATGTGAGAAGAGCCCTTGCCCATGATTATAAGACACCGGAGGACTTTAAGGCTCTTCTTTCTCCGGCAGCCCTTCCTCTCCTGGAGGAGATTGCCCAGTGCGCACAGAAAGAGACCAGAAAACACTTTGGAAATTCTATCTATATGTTCACGCCTATTTACATAGCCAATTACTGCGAGAATTACTGCATATACTGCGGCTTCAACTGTCACAATAAGATTAAAAGAGCTCAGCTGACCTATGAGGAGATTGACAAGGAGATGGCAGCTATTGCCAAGTCCGGGCTTCAGGAGATCCTGATCCTTACAGGAGAAAGCCGGAAAAAATCTACGGTAGAATATATTGGAGAGGCCTGTAAGATTGCCAAAAAGTATTTCCGGGTCATCGGTCTGGAGGTCTATCCTATGAATTCTGACGAATACGCCTATCTCCATAAATGCGGGGCAGACTATGTAACAGTTTTCCAGGAAACCTATCACGCAGATAAGTATGAAACCCTTCATCTGGCAGGCCATAAAAGGATTTACCCCTATCGTGTCAACGCCCAGGAAAGAGCCCTTATGGGCGGCATGAGAGGCGTGGCCTTCGGCGCTCTTCTGGGGCTGGACGATTTCCGTAAAGACGCCTTTGCAACAGGCATGCATGCATGGTATCTTCAGAAAAAATACCCCCAGGCAGAGATTTCTTTCTCCTGTCCGAGATTACGTCCTATCATCAATAATGACAAGATCAATCCCATGGACGTTCATGAGGCCCAGCTTCTCCAGGTAGTCTGCGCCTATCGCCTGTTTATGCCCTTTGCCGGAATTACCATCTCTACAAGGGAGTGTGCCAGGGTAAGGGACAATCTGGTGAAGATCGCAGCTACAAAGATTTCTGCCGGAGTCAGCACCGGTATCGGAGAACATGTGGAAGAACTGGAGGACAAGGGAGACGCTCAGTTCGAAATTTCAGATGACCGCTCTGTCCAGGAAGTTTATGACAGCCTCCTTGGGGAAAATCTTCAGCCGGTTATGGCGGAGTATGTCTATGTGTAAGGATATGAAAGATGTTATCCAGAGAATACCGGAGGAGCTTTGGTCACGGATAACAGTGGTCACAAACCGGAAACTCTGCTGCCGGCCCTTTCTGGAGCAGATTGAGATTTTGTGCAGGGAGAGACCCGAGAGGATTATCCTCCGGGAAAAAGACCTGTGTCCGGAAGACTATGAAAAGCTGGGGCAGGAAGTGAAGAAAATCTGCGACGCATATCAGGTTCCCTGCTATTACCATACCTATGGTGAGGCCGGGCTAAAAGCCGGGGTCAGGGGGCTTCATCTTCCTCTTCCTCTGCTGAGACAGACCGGGAGGAAAGAGGAATATAGAGAAGTGCTTCTGGGAACCTCTGTCCACAGTCTGGAAGAAGCCAGAGAAGCTCAGACTCTGGGGGCCGATTATCTGACAGCGGGACATATTTATGCCACAGACTGTAAAAGAGGTCTTCCTCCCAGGGGAACCGGGTTCCTGAGAGAAATCTGCCAGGAGGTCTCCCTGCCGGTCTATGCCATCGGAGGAATCCGCCTGGAGGAAAAACAGATAGAAAAAACCCTGGCCTGCGGGGCCAGGGGTGTATGTATCATGTCCGGAGCCATGACTTATCAGGGACTCAGGCATTGAACACATATTTATCCAGTCTGTCCATGGCTTCTTTTACAAGGCTGTGAGGCAGAGCCAGATTCATACGGATGGAGCAGGGGCCGTGGAAAGGTCTGCCGTCCTGCCAGATGACGCCTACCTGGATTCCGGCGGCCTCCAGCTCGTCCAGTGTCTTTCCGTGTTCCTGACACCATTTGGTGCAGTCCAGGAACAGCATGTAGGTTCCTTCCGGTTTTGCCAGCTCAACGCCGGAAAAATGAGTGGTAATATAGTCATAGGCATAGTTGACATTCTCTGTAAGAATCTGGCAGAGCTGGTCTACCCATTCATAGCCCTCTGGTTTGTAGGCACCGATCAGGGCATGCATGCTCAGTACATTCATACTGTTATAGTGGGAAAGAGAAGACTCTTTCTCCATCCGGTCACGGATCCATTTGTTGTATACAATGTGATAGCTTCCTACAAGTCCAGCCAGATTAAAGGTTTTGCTGGGAGCGTAGAAAGCGGCGGTGCGCATTTTGGCATCCTGGCTTACAGACTGGGTAGGAATGTGACGGTGGCCTTCCAGTATCAGGTCAGACCAGATTTCATCAGAGACTACATATACATCATACTTCTGGAACAGCTCCATGGCTTTTTCCAACTCCCAGCGTTCCCAGACACGCCCGCAGGGATTATGGGGAGAGCAGAGTACGGCAGCATGGATATTCTCAGAAGCCAGTTTCTTTTCCATATCTTCATAGTCCATCCGCCATACCCCCTGGGCGTCCCGTTTCAAGGGACTTAAGACCATATCATAGCCGTTATTTTCCAGGCTGTGAGTAAAGCCTACATATGTGGGAGAATGGAGAAGGACCTTATCTCCTTTGGAGCAGAATACATTCAGAGCTGAGACTACGCCTCCCAGAACGCCGTTCTCATAGCCAATGCACTCCTGAGTGAGGTCTGTCACGCCGTTTCTGGTCTGGTGCCAGCGGATAATAGCGTCATAGTATTCCTGGGAAGGATTAAAATATCCAAAAGCCGGATGGCCTGCTCTCTGGATAATGGCCTCTTGAACAGTAGGAACCGTAGGAAAATTCATATCGGCAACCCACATGGGAAGTACAGAAAATCCCTCTTTAACTTTTACGTTTTCAACGCCAAGCATCTTGCCTTTCAGGGCGGCTTCTACATCTAAAGCAACGGCGTCTTTGCCTTTTCTATCCATAATTGTAGTAAAGTCATACATCATCTCAAAAACCTCCTTATCTTTTCTTATGATACAATTTGACAGTAAAAAATTCAAGACTTTGCACCCACGTATTGAAGAGCGAAGAGAGACCGTGGTATACTAATGTACTGACAGCAGACGTTAAGGAGGCAGGATGCTTATGAAATGTCAAAAAGTGAAGAAAGAGTCACTGGTGGCAAACCGGCAGCAGGAGATCATCAGTGCATGTGAGGAACTGTATGAGACTATGGAGTATGAAGACATCAGTATTAAGGAAATAGCCAAATCTACCTCTATCTGCCGTTCCAATATTTATAATTACTATCAGACAAAAGACGAAATCTTTCTGGATATCCTGGAGAAGGATTACCTTGCCTGGACAGAAGATATCAGAGAGAGGATGAGCCGGGAAGAACAGCCCGGGCGGGAAGCCTACTGCCGAAACATTGCAGATACAGCCGCCCTCCATCCCAGACTTCTGAAGCTTATGTCGGTCCATTATATTGCCATAGAGAAGAACTGTTCCCTGGAAAAGCTGACAGCTTTTAAATATGCCATACATCCTTTCCAGGAAACTATGGAAGAAGTGCTTTCCCGATATTTTCCCAAGGCTCCCAGAGAGAAAATCCAGAATTTCATTTTTCTTCTGCTTTCTCTTATCCAGGGGCTCTATTCCATGACCAGCCTGTGTGAAAAACAGGTAAAGGCCATACAGGAAGTAAATCCTGATTATCAAATGCCAGATTTTGCAGCAGCCCTGTATCAGGCTCTTTATATTCTTACTTCAGATTTGATTTAACCCGGATAAAAAGTGCTCATGCCTCTTTTGATTAAGGGGCTGAGCACTTTTTTGCGGATCATGAGCGGTTACTCGGTCAGAACCCGGTCTAATACATCAGTAACTTTTTTAACCGGAATGATCTCCAGCTTTTCTTTTACTTCTTCTGCTACATCTTCCAGGTCTTCTATATTGTCGTAAGGAATGAACACTTTCTGGATACCGGCTCTCTGAGCGGCCATGAGTTTTTCAGGAAGACCGCCGATAGGCATGATGCCGCCTCTTAAAGAAACTTCACCTGTCATAGCGTATTCAGTTTCCACAGCCTTTCCAGTTACCAGAGAGGCCAGGGCAGTTACCAGGGTAATACCTGCGGAAGGCCCGTCTTTTGGCACAGCTCCTGCAGGAACATGGATGTGAAGGTCCCGTTTCTCCAGGATTTCTGTTTCCTTTGGATACATGGATTTTACCAGGCTCAGGGCAATCTGGACAGATTCTTTCATGACATCACCTAACTGTCCGGTGATGATCAGATTCCCCTTGCCTTCCATGAGCTTGCTTTCAATGAAGAGGATTTCACCGCCTGCAGTAGTCCAGGCAAGCCCGGTAACTACTCCCGGCTCTTTTTCCTTCAGACGGATCTCATGGCGCATACGTTGATGGCCCAGGTATTCCGGCAGATTTTCTTTTGTGACAGTCAGAGTCTCCTGTTCCTGTTTCACCAGTTTTACAGCGGCATTCCGGCACAGAATATCGATGAGTTTCTTCAGGCTGCGGACTCCGGCCTCACCTGTGTATTCCTCGATCATTTTGTGAAGAGCACTGTCCGTTACTTCCAGATTCTCCCCTTTAATACCCATGGTTTCCAGAGCTTTCGGTAAAAGATGGCGTTTGGCGATCTGAAATTTTTCCAGAGCAGTGTAGCCTGGGAAGGAGATTACCTCCATACGGTTCAGCAGGGGCTCTGGAATGGTGTCTGTAGAGTTTGCAGTGCAGACAAATAAAACATTGGACAGGTCATAGGGAACGTTCATGTAATGGTCCGTGAAGGTGTTGTTCTGTTCCGGATCCAAGACTTCCAGAAGAGCGCTGGCAGGATCTCCGCTGTAGTCTCTGGCCAGTTTATCCACCTCATCCAGGACCATAACCGGGTTAGAGGCGCCGCTGCGTTTCATGCCTTCCATGATACGCCCCGGCATTGCTCCCACATAGGTCCGGCGGTGGCCACGGATCTCTGCTTCATCCCGAACGCCTCCAAGGCTGATCCGCACATATTTCCGTCCCAGGGCTCTGGCAATACTCTGCCCGATGCTGGTCTTGCCGGTACCGGGAGCTCCTACAAAAAGCAGGATGGAACCGGACTGTTTTTTATTAAGAGCCATTACTGCAAGCTGCTGGATGATTCTTTCTTTGACTTTTTTCAGACCATAGTGGTCTTCATCCAGAATGGCCTCGGCTTCTTTAAGATCAATAGCCGGCATCTTCGGCGTCTTCCAGGAAAGGCTGGTGACAAAATCCAGATAGTCATAGAGCAGGCCGTACTCATGGCTTTCCTTTCCTTCCTGTTTCATACGGTTCAGAACCTTTTCCGCTTCCTGTTTTGCCTCTTTATTCATGCCTGAACGGGAAATCTTTTTTTCAAATTTCCGTACATCAGAAACATTTTCAGGGTGCATATCATCCAGTTCTCTCTGAAGATATTCGATCTGTTTTTTGATAGCGGCTTCTCTGTAAAGCTGTTCCTGATCGTCCTTTTGGGCAGAAGAGGCTTCCTGAGAAACTTTGGACATTTCTATAAATTCATAGATAGCCTTTTCAATAAGGGCATCTCTTTCTTTCCGGGAATCTGCAGCCAGTATGGCATATTTCTCCTCTGTGTTGAGATT
>UQSX01000073.1 GCA_900543715.1 uncultured Blautia sp.
GTCATGTAAAAAACTCCTTACCCTGTGGCTGTAAAATCACCTTACCACTCACAGGGCAGAGCGGAGTCCATTATAAGAATCCTCCAGGGCCAGGACTTTAGATGGTATCAGATTCAGGCCCTGGCAAGCTTTTAAATATATCTCCGGGTCTGGCTTTGCCCTGGAAACCATATTTCCTGTGATCACTGTCTGAAAATATTCCCTGATCCCCTCTTTCTCCAGATTACCGACTGCATGTTCCTGGCTGGAAGAGGTGGCCACTGCCATAGGGATCTGCTCTTTCCTAAGAAAATCCAGCAGCTCGTGGAGGCCCTTTTTTGTAGGAAGTCCATTGACCTGTACATATTCCTGAAAGACACTTCTGTACAATTCCTGAAATCTCTCAAAGGGAAAATTTCTCCCATATTTATTCTTAAAGTATTCCTCTCTGGTCTTTCTGTTAAGACCTAACGTATGATAGATATGATCTCCCAAAGGCCCATAGCCCATCCTCTCCCCTGCAATATTCCAGGAATACTGCACAATTCTTTCTGAATCAAACATCAGCCCGTCCATATCAAAGACAACGCCCAGTATCTCTCTTTTGTCCATATTTTTTCTCCATTTCGTTATCCTGCGGTCTCATTATTTTCATACTAAGACTCCGGCAAATCGAAAAAAAGCCGCTGTACCGGAGCATTTAAATCTCCCAAGCTGTACAGCGGCTCTTCGCTTTTATTAAACTACTTCCAGAACGTGAAGCATATTAGTAACTCTTCCTTCTGCCTTAGTATTGTTCGTTGCAGGATCACCTGCAGTAATGACCACCGTCTGACCCTTTCTCACCAAGCGTTTTCTTTTAATAGTTTCCATTGCATTTACGATAATATTCTCAGTAGTATCTTTGATATAGCCTTTCAGCGGGATAACTCCCCAGTATAACTGCATCTTATGCTGCACCATCTCATTAGGCGTTACTGCATAGATTGGCATGGAAGGACGGAAATTAGAAATCAGTCTGGCCGTCTTGCCGGACATGGTAGGAGTCACGATACATGCGGCACCGATATTTCTGGCAGTACGCACAGAGGCAATACCAATAGCGGAAGAAATTTTACTCTGCTCATACATGGTCCTATGGTGAATATATTTTTCATAGTCCACATACTGCTCTGTATTCTCAGCAATCTCATTCATCATCTTCAGGGCTTCAATGGGATATTTGCCTGCCGCAGTCTCTCCGGAAAGCATAACTGCATCTGTACCGTCATAAATAGCATTTGCCACATCTGCTACTTCTGCTCTTGTAGGACGTGGATTACGGATCATAGAATCCAGCATCTGTGTAGCTGTGATAACCGGCACATAACGCTCATTGCATTTTTTTATGATCATCTTCTGGATGTGCGGTACTTCCTGAGCCGGGATCTCTACGCCCAAATCTCCTCTGGCTACCATGATACCGTCAGAAGCTTCAATGATTTCATCAATATTTTCCACACCTTCAGCATTCTCAATTTTGGCAATGATAGAAATATGCTCTGCGTGATTTTCCTTAAGAATTTTACGGATTTCTTTAACGCCTTTGGCGCTCCGGATAAAAGAGGCTGCGATAAAGTCAATGTCCTGCTGGATACCGAACAAAATATCGTCAATATCCTTTTCCGTAACAGCAGGAAGTTTCACTTTTACATTGGGCACATTTACGCCCTTCCGTTCTCCAAGCTCTCCGCCGTTTTCCACGTGACAGACAATATTTCCGCTCTTGATCTGTTTTACCTTCAGTTCAATCAGACCGTCATCAATAAGAATTCTGTCTCCCGGTTTTACGTCCTTAGCCAGGCCTGGATAAGTTACACAGCAGCCGGTTTCATTTCCGGTCATTTCTTCTGTATAGAGAATGAATTCACTGCCTTCCTTAAGAGTCACCTTTTTTCCGCTTTCCAAAAGACCTGTGCGGATTTCCGGGCCTTTTGTATCCAGGAGGATTGCCACCGGACGGTCCAGCTCTTCTCTTACATTTTTCAGGAGATTCATACGCTCTCTCTGCTCTTCGTGGTCTCCATGGGAAAAATTAAACCTTGCCACATTCATTCCGTTTTTCACCAAAGATTTCATAACCGTTTTCTTATCTGTATTCGGTCCCATGGTGCAGATAATCTTAGTACTTCTCATCTCTTTTCTTCCTCCTATTTCTTTGATGTAAATATTTCTTCACATATTACTGTCACTTTATATGCTGATGAATAAAAAGGTGGTCCTGACAGTATTCATAATTTCCATTGCATTTTGAACAAAAACGGAATTCCAGATCATCTCCGTCATTTTCGGTCCTGCCGCACACCGCACATTTATGCTTGGTTATCCCTGCTGCCATTTTCGGGTGGACAGCTTTCTGAAACTGCTGCCTCCGATGTATCTCCTTGGGCGATATCCTGCTGAAATTCCTGGTAGACAGGAAAAAGATAATAAAGTTCAGCAATGAAGCAATGATCACAGTCCGGATGGCCCAGCTTCCTCTTACCAGATCATAGAGGATATAAGCTGCATCCAGCCATGCCAGCCATTTGATCTTGATAGGTATGATCATCATGAACAGCACCTGCATATCGGGATAGCTGAGGGCAAAAGCCAAAAAAATAGACAGATTGATATAATATGTGGAAAAAGCAGGCGCATACATTATACTGGAAGGCCCCATAATGAAATATAGAATAAAGGCTCCGATCACTGTAAAGATCATTCCGCTTAAGATATACACATTATAACGAAAGGCCCCCCAGGTTCTTTCCAGAGAACTCCCTAGGGAATAATAAAACAGCAGCATGATCACTACGAACAGGATATTGGAACTTGATGGCGGTATCAGAATCCAGGATACCAGCCTCCAGATCTGGAAATGCAGAATATGATAGGGGCTGAGGTAGAGATACCCCATCAGATTTACCCCTGTCAAAGCCTGCATATACATAAGAATATAGCCGATTATATAGCAGCCAATTATATATTTGGTAAGATTGTGGATAGCAAATCTCCCAAATTTTCGTTCCATTTTATTTAAAAAATTCATTTTGTCTCCTCAATATTGCAAACTTCAGATTTCAGAATAAATTCTTTTTGGAGAAGATAAACGCAACGATCAGGCTTAAAACCAGAGCCAGGACGATAACAATGGCAAATCCCGCAGGATTTCCCGCAAAAGGCATGCCATCCGCGTCCAGGTTCATGCCATAAGCGCTGAATATCATAGTTGGTATGGATAATACAATGGTGACCGTAGCCAGAAATTTCATCACAATATTCAGGTTATTAGAGACAATGGAAGCAAAAGCATCCGTCATGCTGCTTAAAATGCCGCTGTAGATATTTGCCATCTCAATAGCCTGCTTATTCTCAATGATAACGTCCTCCAGAAGATCTGTATCATCGGGATACTGTTTGATCCGCTCCACTCTCAGAAGCCTTTCCAGAACCATCTCATTAGATCTCAGAGAAGTCGTAAAATATACCAGCGATTTTTCCAGCTCCAGCAGTTCAATAAGCTCTTCATTTCTAGTAGCAGCCTGAAGCTTTTCCTCCACTTCCTCGCTTTTCTTGTCAATGATCCGCAGGTAATGAAGAAACATACTGGCATTTTTGTAAAGGATCTGCAGGATGAATCTTGTCTTCATATAAGTGTAGAAATTCCGCACTCTTCCATCCATGAAGCGGCCCAAAACCGAAGTGTCCTCCAGACAAACGGTAATGATCACTTCATCTGTTACAATAATCGACAGAGGTATCGTACCATACCAGTCCTTCTCTCCCCTTTCCTCCAAAACCGGAGTATCAACAATGATCAAGGTGTAATCGTCTTCCACCTCAATACGGGAACGTTCTTCCTCATCCAGAGGTGCTCTTAAATCGTCCACCTCAATGTGAAACTGATTGGAAACCTCGAAAAGTTCTGTTGCGGTAGGGTCTGTAAGAGCCAGCCAGCAGCCTTCGCTGGCTTCCTCCACCTGATGGATCTTTCCATCCATTGTCTTAAAAATTCTAATCATGGTATCTCCCTTCAGCTCCTGCTGTATTAAGGCAGAGCAAAAGGGCGGTGCCTGTATCGTCAGCAGGAAACATATTCTGTTTTATTGACTATTTTATATTTCTCTTCAGGACGACTAGGCCCGCTTTCCATAATTTGCACTTCCTTTTTTATGATATAGTTTAGTGATTCTTTATTTTGTTATTCTTCACATTCGCATTTTGAAAAAATAATGCTGTTTGGCGTTTCCACTTTCATGGGTCTGCCTTTCATGATCAGCAGGTTCTTCTCATAATCAATAGCAAAGGTGGTAATAGAATTGGACTCATGATTTACCACTGCCAGATGTTTTCCATCCGGGAACACATCCAGATCTTTGGGATAATTGCCGCTGATGGGAAGGATAAACTGAGTTTCCAGAAGACCTGTCTCCTCATCCCTCTTATACATAGCCACAGTGTCTTCCCCTGCAGTAGAACAGAAAAGATAATGTCCGTCAGGAGAAAAGCACATTCCTGATGTGGCGTCATGGATCTGATCGTCTTTGGATGCCAGTGTGGAGATGGTCTGTATCTTCTCAAACACCGGTGATTTTCCGCTTCCGTCATATTTGTAGACTTCAATGGTATTGTTCAGCTCAAAATTCAGATAGGCAAATCTTCCGTCAGGACTGAATTTGATCAGCTTAGGTCCGGATTCTCTTTTGCATCTTAAAATGTCTACCAGCTCCAGACGTTTTGTTCTGCTGTTGATCCGGTACACCTTCATCTGGTCAATACCGTTGTCCACTGCACAAAGATACTTATTGTCCGGGGTGGGACGGACACAGCTTACATGAGGGCGGAAGTTTCTCTCACCCACACTGCCCAGACCTTTGTGGAACACACCGTCCACAACACTTCCCAGACGTCCGTCTTTATGGGTATGCACTACGGTAACTTTCCCATCATGGTATCCGGCCACAAAAAGGTACTTACCCTCCTCGTCAGTAGACAGATGGCAGCCTCTCATTCCGTCAATATCTACTTTATTAATAAAAGTCAGGTCTCCGTCCGGCTCAATGGCAAATACTGCAACGCCTTCATCTGCTATGGAATAAAGATATTTTCCATTTAAAGAGCGGGCCAGATGCGAAGAATTATTTACCGGAACGACTTTTCTCTCCTTTAAAATTCCTTCCTCCACATTTACATCGTATATATGGATTCCGATACTGCTTCCATGGGTATAAGTTCCGACATACGCAACATATTTCTCTTTCATTTATGCAATACCCTCCTATATATTTATTAATTTCACCACATGACAAAACTGTATCTCCTTGGAGATACCTAGTGCCATTCTACCACAAAGTTTTTTTTAATACAACCGAAAAACATCTGCAATCGTACCTTTTACCAGTTCTTTCAGAAGAATTTACTTTTTATGTATATTGACAGAAATCCCCCCTCTAGTATAATAGGTATAATGGTTTTTTATAAGCCAAAAGCGCAAACTAGGAGGAGGGAAATGAATCACAATTTAGTAGATCTGATCGATATTTCCAAAAGTTTTGGGGAACAGATGGTTTTAGATAAGCTGAATCTTTCTATTCGGGAAAACGAATTTCTCACTCTTCTGGGGCCCAGCGGCTGCGGTAAGACTACCACTCTGCGTATCCTGGGAGGATTTGAAAATCCGGATTCCGGAAAAGTTGTATTCGACGGAAAGGACATCACAAATCTCCCCCCAAACAAAAGGAATCTGAACACTGTGTTCCAGAAATATGCACTTTTTTCCCATATGAATATAGAGGAGAATATTGCTTTTGGGCTGAAGATCTCCGGGAAAAGCGCTTCCTATATCAAGGATAAGATCAAATATGCCCTGAAGCTGGTAAATCTGGAGGGCTTTGAAAACCGTCTTCCGGATTCTTTAAGCGGCGGCCAGCAGCAGCGGGTAGCCATTGCCCGGGCCATTGTCAATGAGCCCCGGCTTCTTCTTTTGGACGAGCCTTTAGGGGCTCTGGATCTGAAGCTCCGTCAGGACATGCAGTACGAGCTGATTCGTCTGAAAAATGAACTGGGCATCACCTTTATCTATGTAACCCACGACCAGGAGGAAGCCCTGACTATGTCCGATACTATCGTGGTCATGAACCAGGGCTATATCCAGCAGATGGGTTCTCCGGAAGATATTTACAACGAACCTCAAAATGCTTTCGTAGCTGATTTTATCGGAGAGAGCAATATTATTTCCGGCGTCATGCTGGAAGACAGGCTGGTGGAAATCCTCGGTGCCAAATTCCCCTGTGTGGATACAGGCTTTGGAAAAAATAAGCCTGTAGACGTTGTGATCCGTCCGGAAGACGTGGACCTTCTTCCTCCTGAAAAAGGCACCATACAGGGTGTGGTCTCCCATCTGATCTTTAAAGGCGTCCACTACGAGATGGAAGTCCAGGCCAACGGATTCGAATGGCTGGTCCACAGCACGGACATGTTTCCTGTGGGACAGCAGGTAGGCATCCATGTGGATCCCTTTGATATCCAGATCATGAACAAGCCGGAATCTGAGGATGAGGAGGCGCTGGGTGTCAATGAATAAGCGAAAACTTCTCACAGGTCCCTATCTGGTATGGGCGGTAGCCTTTATCCTGATCCCTCTGGCGGTGGTCCTCTATTATGGACTGACTAACAGCGACGGACAGTTTACCTTTGAAAATATCCTGGCTATCGGGACTGTGGAAAATTTTAAGGCTCTCTGCCTTTCTCTTCTCCTGTCCCTTATAAGCACCCTGATCTGTCTTCTGCTGGCCTATCCCCTGGCTATGATGCTTTCTGATATGAAAGTAAGCCAGACCAGCTTTATGGTGCTGCTCTTTATTCTGCCAATGTGGATGAACTTTCTGCTCCGGACCATGGCCTGGCAGACTCTTCTGGAAAAAAACGGCGTGATCAACCAGATCCTCTCTTTTTTCCACCTGCCCTCTATACAGATCATCAATACGCCATGGGCTATTATCCTTGGAATGGTCTACAATTTTCTGCCTTTTATGGTATTGCCCCTGTATAATGTACTGTCTAAAATCGACAAAGACGTTATCCTGGCAGCCAGAGACCTGGGCGCTACTCCTGTGTACACCTTCCGAAAGATCATCTTTCCACTGAGCCTGCCGGGGGTGATTTCCGGTATCACCATGGTATTTGTACCGGCTCTTACTACCTTTGTTATTTCTGATCTGCTGGGAGGCAGCAAGATCCTGCTGATCGGAAATGTCATTGACCGTCAGTTTCAGCAGGGAAGCAACTGGCATGTAGGAAGCGGACTTTCCCTGGTGCTGATGATTTTTATCCTGCTCAGTATGTTCCTCACCGGAAAATATGACAAAAACGGAGAAGGAGGTATGTTCTGATGAAAAAAATTCTGCGAAGAACCTACTTTGGCCTGATCCTTTTTCTCATGTACGCTCCTATCCTGACCCTTATCGTCCTGTCCTTTAATGCTTCTAAGTCCAGGACTAAATGGGGCGGTTTCACTCTTTCCTGGTACATTTCTCTGTTCCAGGACGAGGCCATTATGTCAGCTCTGTATAATACACTGATCATTGCTCTGGTCTCTGCTGTTCTTGCAACGCTTCTGGGAACCGCAGCTTCTATTGGGATCAGCGCCATGAAGCCAAGAGCCAAGACCATTTTTATGGGAATCACCAACATTCCCATCCTGAACTCGGAGATTGTTACTGGCATCTCTCTTATGCTGCTGTTTATTGCCTGCAGAGTGACTCTGGGGTTTACCACCATTTTGCTTTCTCATGTCACTTTCTGTATCCCCTATGTGATCTTAAGTGTCATGCCAAAGCTGCGGCAGACGGACAAAAGCACTTATGAAGCCGCCCAGGATCTGGGTGCCGGTCCAGTATATGCCTTTTTTAAAGTGGTATTTCCTGATATCCTTCCGGGGGTGATCTCCGGTTTCCTTATGGCCTTTACCATGTCCCTGGATGATTTTATCATCACTCACTTTACCAAGGGGCCGGGAGTCGACACACTGTCCACGAAAATTTATGCAGAAGTCCGCAAGGGCATCCGCCCGGAAATGTATGCTCTGTCTACACTCCTGTTCGTTACGGTGCTGGTTCTTCTGATTTTAATTAATTCCAGTCCCAAAGAACCGGCTGATACAAAGGTTACATCCTCCCGCAGAAGCCGGAAACAGGTATTCCGCCTGGCGGTTCCTGCAGTTCTTGTCATTCTCCTTATAGGCGGCGGCATAGGCTACAGCCTGAAAAACGCCGGGAATGCTTCTGGTGAAAAACTGATCGTCTATAACTGGGGAGAGTATATTGATCCGGAAACTCTGGATATGTTTGAGAAAGAGACGGGAATTTCTGTGACCTATGAAGAATATGAGACCAACGAGATCATGTATCCCAAAATCCAGTCTCACGCCATTGCCTATGATGTGGTATGTCCTTCTGACTATATGATACAGCGTATGATTGAAAATGACCTGCTGGCAGAGATCAACTGGGACAATGTTCCCAATATCCAGAACATCGACCAGTCTTATATGGAACAGTCGGAAAGTTTCGACCCGGGAAATAAATACTCCGTTCCCTACTGTGTGGGAACCGTAGGGATCCTCTACAATACCACCATGGTAGACGAACCCGTAGACAGCTGGGACATCCTCTGGGATGACAAATACAAAGACAACATCCTTATGCAGGATTCTGTCCGTGACGCTTTCATGGTAGCTTTAAAAAGAAATGGAGATTCCTTAAATTCCGTAGATGTAAATGAACTGAACCAGGCGGCAAATGACCTGATTGAACAGAAGCCTCTGGTCCAGGCCTATGTAGTAGACCAGGTCAGAGACAAAATGATCGGAAATGAAGCAGCTCTTGGCGTGATCTATTCCGGAGAAGCCGGATATACCCAGCGTGAAAATCCGAATCTGGAATATGTGATCCCAAAAGAAGGCTCCAATGTATGGATTGATTCCTGGGTCATCCCAAAAAACGCCCAGAACAAAGAAAATGCGGAAAAGTTCATTAATTTCATGTGCCGCCCGGATATCGCCCTGATGAATTTCGAGTATATCACCTACTCCACTCCCAACAAGGCGGCCAGAGAACTTATTGAAGACCCGGATGTCCGCAACAGCAAAATCCTTTTCCCGGATCAGGAAAACCTGAAAAACTGCGAAACCTTTCAGTATCTGGGAGAAGAAGCAGACAATTACTATAATGAACTTTGGAATAAAGTAAAATCAAGGTAGTCTAAATGGAACGTATTTTTGAATTTACAGTGAGGCCGGACGAGCTCCCCTGCACTCTGGGAGAATACCTCAGAGCCAGGGGCTTTTCCAGGCAGATCATCATTCATTTAAAAAAGACCCCCATGGGTATTCAGGTAAACGGCCAGTGGGCCTATGTAAGAACAGTTCTACAAGCAGGAGATCTGGTCACTATCCATTTATCAGAGACCGAATCCTCTGAAAAGATCCCTCCTGTCCCTATGGAGCTGGACATCCTATATGAGGACCAGGATATCCTGGTGGTAAATAAACCTGCGGACACTCCCGTACACCCATCTCTCCATAATTATGAAAATACTCTGGCCAACGGAATTGCCTGGTATTTTCAGCAAAAAGGAGAGCCTTTTGTCTTCCGGTGCATCAACCGTCTGGACCGGGATACTACAGGACTTCTGATCCTGGGAAAGAATGCTTACAGCGCTTCTGTACTGTCTTCCCAGATGAAAAAAAGAGAAATCCACCGGACCTACCTGGGTGCTGCCCAGGACATTCCCCAGCCGCCAGAAGGTACTGTAGCTGCTCCCATTGCCAGAGAAAAAGATTCTGCTATCCTCCGCTGCGTAGACTTTCAGCATGGTGAAGAAGCCGTAACTCATTACAAGACTCTCTGTACCGAAAAGGACAGTTCTCTTATCCGCTTTTCCCTGGAAACAGGCCGCACCCACCAGATACGGGTCCACATGAAGTATCTGGGAACGCCCCTTCTGGGAGATTATCTGTATAACCCGGAGTATTCCAAAATAAAAAGAGTGGCTCTCCACTCCTATTCTCTGGAGTTTCGCCACCCTGTAACCAATGAAGAGCTTTATTTTCAATCGCCTCTTCCAAAAGATATGGCAGAGCTGTTTCCCTCCTTTTAAAGAAGGGAAGCTCTGCCATATCTTTTTTAATTCCGTCTCAAGGCCTCTATGGGACTTAACGCCGCCGCTTTTCTGGCAGGATAGATTCCGAAAAAAATGCCCACTGCACAGGAAAAAAGAGTTGCGATCAGCACCGTACTCACACTGATCCCCGGCATGATGGTCATTTCCTGTCCTGCACTCATAAGAAAGCACAGCCCATAGCCTCCTGCAATTCCGGTAAAGATCCCGATAATTCCTCCGATCACCGTCAGTATGGCGGATTCTGCCAGAAATTGAAGCATGATAGAGGATGTTTTTGCCCCCAGGGCCTTTCTTATGCCGATTTCTCTGGTCCTTTCCGTTACAGAAACCAACATGATATTCATAACACCAATACCGCCTACCAGCAGGGAAATCCCTGCCACAAAAGAGATAAAGGCCGTGATCATTCCCATCATGTCGTTCAGCAAACTTACCACATCCTGGAAACTCTGTATCTGATAAAAGTCTTCTCCAGACGCCTGATGACGCTGCTCCAGCAGACGCACTACTCTATCTGAAATTTCCTGGGAGTCCAGGTTTTTGTCCGCCTGGATGTAAATATTGGTAAAATTCTCCAGATCATCTCCCAGATAATCCTGCGCCGCTGTGTAAGGAATCGACAGACTTACCGGCATCCCTTCATAAGTATAAGTAACAAAGGTACCGTTTTCTCTCTGAGTACTGACACCTATGATCCGGTAAGATTTTGTCAGGTCTGAAGACTGAACCTCAATATCCATTCCCACTACGTCATCGGAACCGAAAAGCCTTTTGGCATCTGAATCAGAGATCACACAAACATTTCTGGCTTCTGCCACATCAGATTCACGGAAGTAAGCGCCCCGTTTCATCAGCGTATTGTTGATCAGAGCTGCATCCTGGGTCTCCAGGGACAGGCTTACGTCGAACTCGCCCTTTCCTGTCACAGTTTGCCCTGACAGACCCATACTGATAGTAGCTCCTTCCACGCCTTCCACTCCCCGGATAGCTTCCAGATCCTCTGGTGTGATATATGCGCCTTCGTTCATGGCATCTTCACTGCAGTAAATATAAATCTGCCCGCTTCCCACGCCGTCAATCTCAGAATTCATCTGGTTCCTGGTGCCCTCTCCAATAGAGACAATGGCAATTACAGAAGCAATGCCAATGATGATCCCCAGCATGGTAAGGAAAGAGCGGCCTTTGTTCGCCAGAATATTCTGCACAGCCATTTTTACATATTCAGCCATATCTCTACTCCTGTTCTTTTACTCAGCAGCTTCTACTGCTGTAACGCTGTCTCCTACCTCATGATTGCCGATATCACGGATTACCTGGTCTCCTGCTTCCAGTCCTTTTGTAATCTCCACATAGGAATCTGAGGTAACGCCTGTCTCTATGGCTTTTTCAGTAATTTTTCCATTCTCCACCACATAGCAGAAGGAACCGTCTTTTCCGATATTTACGGCCTCTACGGGCAGGAGCGGCACATCTTTTGCCTGAGCTGCCTGGATACTGGCTTGAGCCTCTACACCGATAAAGATATTGTCGTCGGGGTTATCAATATGTATGTTCACACCAATAAGGGCAGTTCCCTGTTCATTTGGAATTGCGATCCTGCTGATCTTCTCCA
The DNA here is from genome assembly GCA_900543715.1 of uncultured Blautia sp. Classification (GTDB taxonomy): domain Bacteria; phylum Bacillota; class Clostridia; order Lachnospirales; family Lachnospiraceae; genus Blautia; species Blautia merdigallinarum. Next base: position 11,795 of record UQSX01000073.1, read on the forward strand.
CCGTTCCCTGGTATTCCGAATCTCCAAGAGTGATAACCGCTTTCTGGCCTTCTTTTACCTTATCAAAATCATACTTAGAAATATTGGCCTCTACACAAACCTGTTCTGTACTCTGGAGTGTAAACAGCTCCATACCCTGGGTCACAGTTGACCCCTGAGTCACCTGGGCGTCAGATATAACGCCCCTGAACTCTGCCTGAAGTCCTTTTCTTCCTTCTTCAATAAGCTCCTGGATATTTTTTGCCTCCAGCTCAGCCAGATTGTTGGAAATCACCATCTGCTCCCGGGCGGCAGGCGTAAGACTTCCTGTATCTGCCTCAGCTACAGCCTCCTGAGAGGCCAGTTCTGACTGGAGCTGAGCCAGCTCTGATGAAGCAGTCTCCAGCTGATATTGAAGGTCTGAAGTATCCGGAACAGAGGCAGTATCGCTTCCTGTTCCTGCTGTATAGTCTGCAGGATTCACTTCTCTCTTGACTGGCTCTGCCGGCGGGTTGTTCAGTGCATATTCATAATCTGACTGTGCAGAAGCAGGCGCATTTTCTTCATTCATCTTCTGCTGCAGTTCTTCCAGTTTCTTTTGATATTCCGGCAGTGTAACCGTATCATATTCTTCTTTTGCCTGCTGATATTCCTGCTCTGCCTGGGCTAATGCAGCTTCATAAGCCTGCTGTGCCTCCTGGGCAGCCTGCTGTGCTGCTGCCTGGGCATCTGCCGCAGCCTGTGACTGGACATCTCTTATCTGCTGCTGAAGACTGGCAATCTGGTTTTGTTTTTCTTCTATCTGGTTTTCCAGCTCCGGAATCCTGGCCTGAGCTTCTGCCTGCTTTGACGCTGCGTCGGCTGCCTGCTGCTGGGCATCCTCAAGCTGAAGCTGGCCGGATCTCACATTTAATTCTGCCTTCTGGTTCTCACTTTCCAGGTTTTCCAGATTAAAGCCGATAATGGCCTGTCCCGCTTCCACAGTATCTCCTGTTTCTACAGGCATAGTCTGGATTTCCCCGTTTACAGGAGAAAAAAAGGTCTTTTTCTGTTCACTTTCCACATTTCCAGATGCCTCTACTTCCTGTGTCACATTTCCTTTTGTCACTGCAATGGTCTCTACTGTGGGAACACTTTCATTCCCCTGTCCCCTGGCTCCGATCACCCCAATGATAATAATGGCAACTGCCACAATTCCCAGAGTAATAAGCATAATACCGTTTTTACTCTTCCATATTCCCTTCTTCATGATTCTCCCCCGTCTTCTCATATTCTGTCTCTTCATATTCCGGATTGAGTATATCCGTCTCTATTTTTCCATCCATAATTCGCACTACCCGTTTTGCCTGGGAAGCAATCCCGTCATCGTGGGTAATCAGGATAACTGTTCTTCCTCCTGCATGGAGCTTCCTCAAAATCCCCAGGATTTCTTTACTGGAAGCTGAATCCAGATTTCCTGTAGGCTCATCGGCTAATATTACCGGAGGCTTTGCCGCAATAGCCCTGGCAATAGCTACACGCTGCTGCTGGCCTCCTGACATTTCCGAAGGTTTGTGGGTCATTCTGTTTTCCAGTCCCACCATTGCCAGGGATTCTCTGGCCAGCTTTCTTCTGCTCTTCTTATCCATTCCTCTGTAGATCAGAGGCAGCTCCACATTTTCCTCCGCCGTAAGGTTGGGGATCAGGTTAAATCCCTGAAAGATAAAACCGATCTCCCGGTTCCTGATTTCAGACAGCTGATTATCCGTCATTGTAGACACATCTGTACCGTTAAGGTAGTATTTACCTGAAGTAGGCACATCCAGACATCCCAGCATGTTCATGAAAGTAGATTTTCCAGAGCCAGACTGGCCGATGATAGCCACAAATTCCCCCTCATCGATTTCCAGATTAATGTGATCCAAAGCTCTTACTTCATTTTCCCCCGGATTGTAAATTTTACATAAGTCTTCAACTTTAATTAAATGTTCCATAGGCTTTTCCTTTCTTCATATGCTGATTTTGCCAAAACTCTCCCAAAATCAGGAAGAACAGAACAAAACAGAATATTCTTTTCTGTCTCGTCCTGTCCCTTTCTTTTCTAAAATAAACCTTCTGTTTTCAGATTTTCCTTTATTACTGGGCTTTGCCGTCCAGCATTGCCTGACGGTTTTTCAGTGCGCCCCAGAAGTAAAGCAGCGGCAGGATCAAACCAAGTATCATGGAAACAATGCTCAGCACAGTGACTCCTGAGGAAATTGCGGAGTATGCATCAGTTCCCAGCTGCCACAGGATCAGAATAATGCCGCAGACAAAGCATATCCCTGCCTTCTGTATCTTATTGCAGTTTACAATTCCGATGATCCCGATCACTGTATTGAGAAGCGACCCGGCTGCGGTAATGTACACACTCATTTGATATGCTTCTACAGTGATCCCGGAAGCGGTAATGGTCTGCTCAAAAAGTTCTCCCATCTCTCCTTCTCCGATTGTGCCAAGCATGGCAAAGTTAACAAGGTTCGTCAGAAATGACAGGACCCCAAGGACTACCATAATGATTCCCACTACCTTCAGTAACGTTTTTCCAGGTGCTTTTTCTTTCATTACATTCTCCCCTCTCTATTGATTTTCCTCATTGTATAATCCCTGGAGAGAAAAGTCAATTTATTTTACAGAAATTTTCGATAACTGTCCTAAAATACAGGAAAATCGGCCTATTGTAAAATACCTTTCATAAATATCTATTCAATACCTCTAAGGTAACCGTTTATTTTTAAATATTTTATAATTTTTATTCTATAGAAAGGAAAAAGGAACTGTCGCATTAATCAAAATCGAA
>UQSX01000074.1 GCA_900543715.1 uncultured Blautia sp.
CTATTTTGCAGATCCTCTTGTGGATCTGTTTGTGAGTCTGGGTGTGCCGATTCCCAGAAGTGTTTTAAGCTCTGTTTCGGTCATTATCATCACCGTAGTCCTTTCCTATTTTAATCTGGTCTTCGGTGAGCTGGTTCCCAAACGTATTGCCATGAAAAAGACGGAATCCCTTTCCCTGGCACTGGCTGGTCCTTTATATACCATTTCCAGGATCTTCACTCCTCTGGTGTTCCTGCTTACTGTATCCACTAACGGTGTGCTGAAACTCCTTGGAATCGATCCAAACGAAAGTGAAGAGCAGGTCACTGAAGAGGAAATCCGTATGATGCTCTCTGAGGGAAGCCAGCAGGGCACTATTGATCAAAGTGAAACAGAAATGATCCAGAATGTATTTGATTTTAATGATATATCTGTAGAGCAGATCTGTACCCATCGCATTGATGTAATATCTCTGGATATCAATGACAGTCTGGAAACCTGGCAGGGAATTATTTTTGAGAGCCGCCATACATTCTATCCTGTCTATAAAGAAAACACTGATAATATCATAGGAATCCTGAACACGAAAGACTATTTCCGTATGGAAAACAAATCCAAAGGGGAAATCGCAAAACATGCGCTGGACAAGCCATGGTTTGTCCCTGAAAACATGAAGGCAAATGTTCTGTTCCAGAACATGAAAACCTCCAGAAAATATATTGCTGTTTTGATAGATGAATATGGCGGTATGTCTGGTCTCATTACTCTCCACGACCTGATCGAGGCTCTGGTAGGCGATCTGTATGAATTAGAAGACGCCGTACAGTCTCCGGATATCCTGCAGATCGGAGAAAACACCTGGGAGATCCAGGGTTCCGCAGATCTGGAAGACGTAGCCGAGACTCTGGATATCGAGCTTCCTACGGAAGATTTCGATACTTATAATGGTTATGTCTGCGATGTGATCGGCCGGGTTCCTGCCAACGGAGATACCTTCTCCTGTGAAACGGAAGATCTCAGCATTCAGGTACATAGTGTGGTAAACCACCGTATCGGAGATAGCACTGTGATCAAAAAGATAAAACCAGAGGAAGAAGACGAATAAAGTCCATTATATTGCTGTGTCTTTCTTGTCTTTTGTACGGTTATATTCCAGATTTTTGAGATATAACCGTATTTTTTTACCTTTTATACGGTTAAACATACGTTTTTCTAATTATAACCGTACTTCTACGTCTCTTTTTGCGGTTATATTTCCATTTTTCAAAATACAACCGTACTCTTCACTCTTTTTTACGGCTATATTTCCATTTTCTAAAATACAACCGTACTCCTTACTCTTTTTGTACGGTTATGTTTTCATTTTCTAAAGTCCAACCGTACTCCTTACTCTTTTTGTACGGTTATATTTTCATTTTCTAAAGTCCAACCGTACACTCCTTCTTTTTCTATTGTTAACCTTTTCCTTTCCATGCTTTCAATTGTACGAATCTCTTACAGTACTGGGATTTTCCCCTGGCAGCTTTTAGCGCATAGGAAACAGAGTTCTCTATGCGCAAAGAAGGCGCCTGTCCCGGAAAACCGGTACAGACGCCTTCTCTTCTGTTTGGACACATTTATAATTTTATTAGTCTATGATAAGCTTACTCTTCTGTCTTGCTGTACAGAGTAACCAGCTTCTGGAGATATGCATATCTCTCTTTTGCTTCTTCCTCGTTCTTAGCAAACAGTCTTGCTGCCTTTTCAGGATTGGAGCGTTTCAGAGAATTGTAACGAACCTCTCCGTCAAGGAATGCCTGGTAGTCATCAGCTGTTGGAGCTTTGGAATCCAGTGTGAACTTATTCTCAGCAGCAGGATTGAAGCGGAAGTTGTGCCAGTATCCGCATTTAACTGCCAGTTCTTCCTCAGTCTGAGCTTTGCTCATACCTTTCTTGATACCATGGTTGATACATGGAGCATAAGCGATGATCAGAGATGGTCCCGGATATGCTTCTGCTTCTGCAATTGCTTTAACAGTCTGGTTGAAGTCAGCACCCATAGCGATCTGTGCTACGTATACATAACCATAGCTCATAGCGATGGAAGCCATATCTTTCTTCTTAACCTCTTTACCGCCTGCAGCGAACTGTGCAACAGCACCTGTAGGTGTAGATTTAGAAGACTGTCCGCCTGTGTTGGAGTAAACTTCTGTATCGAATACCATTACGTTGATATCCTGTCCGGAAGCCAGTACATGGTCAACACCGCCGAAGCCGATATCGTATGCCCAGCCGTCACCACCGAATACCCACTGAGATTTCTTAGCCAGGAAGTCTTTGTTCTTAACAATGTCTTTGCATACGTCACAGTCAACACCTTCCAGTGCAGCTACTAATTTATCTGTAGCAGCTCCGTTAGTGATTCCACTGTTGAATGTATCCAGCCACTCTTTGCATGCAGCTTTTACTTCTTCAGAAGCATTTTCGTTAGCCATTACAGACTCAACTTTTTCCTTTAATCCGCCACGGATTGCTTTCTGAGCCAGCAGCATACCATAACCAAACTCAGCATTGTCTTCAAACAGAGAGTTGGACCATGCAGGACCCTGTCCTTTCGCATTTACTGTGTATGGTGTGGATGGTGAAGAGTTACCCCAGATAGAGGAGCATCCTGTAGCATTTGCAATGTACATTCTGTCACCAAACAGCTGTGTGATCAGTTTTGCGTAAGGTGTCTCACCACATCCTGCACAAGCTCCTGAGAACTCAAGGAGAGGCTGTTTGAACTGAGAACCTTTTACTGTATTCTCTTTGAATTTAGCGATAACGTCTTCTTTTTCAGGTAATGTTACGCCGTAGTCAAAGTATTTCTGTACCCCTGCATTTGCTTCCATGTTTTCCATAGTAAGGGCTTTTGCACCTTTCTTACCTGGGCAGACATTTGCACAGGAACCGCATCCTGTACAGTCGTAAGCAGATACAGTCATAGTGAATTTGTATTCTTTCATACCTGTCAGAGGCAGTGTCTGCATTCCTTCTGGAGCTGCAGCAGCTTCTTCTTCTGTCAGGGCTACCGGACGGATAACTGCATGTGGGCAGACATATGCACAGCGGTTACACTGGATACAGTTGTCTGGATTCCATACAGGAATATCCACAGCGATACCACGTTTTTCATAAGCAGAAGATCCGGATGGAGTTGTACCGTCTACATAATCTTTGAAAGCAGATACTGGCAGGGAGTTTCCTTCCTGAGCATTTACTTTTGCCTGAATTGTATTAACGAATTCAACAACGTCCTCACGTCCGCTTTCAGCATGTGCCATTACAAGGCCTTCATCTGCACAGCTCTTCCAGCTTTCCGGAACCTGTACTTCAACAACCTGTTTTGCACCTGCATCGATAGCGTCATAGTTCATCTGAACGATAGCGTCACCTTTTCTTCCGTATGTTGCTTTTGCAGCAGCTTTCATTAATTCGATAGCATGCTCTTCCGGAATGATGTTAGCCAGTTTGAAGAATGCAGACTGAAGAACTGTATTGATACGTCCGCCAAGTCCGATCTCTTTACCGATCTTGATACCGTCGATCACATAGAACTTGATGTTGTGGTTAGCGATGAAGGATTTCACCTGTCCTGGCAGATGTTTTTCAAGGCCTTCCATATCCCATGGACAGTTCAGCAGGAATGTACCGCCGTCAACCAGTTCCTGTACCATGTTGTATTTGTTGATATAGGAAGGATTGTGGCATGCTACAAAGTTTGCCTGTTTGATCAGGTATGTGGATTTGATCGGGCTCTTACCGAAACGCAGGTGAGACATTGTAACACCGCCGGATTTCTTAGAGTCGTAATCAAAATATGCCTGAGCGTACATATCTGTGTTGTCACCGATGATCTTGATGGAGTTTTTGTTTGCTCCAACAGTACCGTCAGCTCCTAATCCCCAGAACTTGCAGTTGATGGTTCCTTCCGGTGTAGTAACCAGAGGAGCGCCAACTTCCAGAGATAAGTTTGTAACGTCATCTACGATACCGATTGTGAATTTCTGTTTTGTTGTGTTTTCGTATACAGCAACGATCTGAGCAGGTGTTGTATCTTTGGAACCTAATCCGTAACGGCCTGTGAATACAGGTACATCATTGAATTTTGTTCCCTTCAGAGCTGCTACAACATCTAAGTACAGAGGCTCGCCAAGAGAACCTGGCTCTTTTGTTCTGTCTAATACGGAAATCTGTTTTACAGAATCAGGAATCGCATTTACCAGTGCTTCAGCGCTGAATGGTCTGTACAGGCGAACAGTAACAAGACCAACTTTTTTGCCCTGAGCCATTAAGTAATCGATGGTTTCCTCGATTGTCTCACATGCAGAACCCATAGCGATGATCACATGCTCTGCGTCTTCTGCTCCGTAGTAGTTGAACAATTTGTAGTTTGTTCCGATCTTAGCATTTACTTTGTCCATGTATTCCTGTACGATTGCCGGCAGAGCATCGTAGTATGGATTACATGCTTCTCTTGCCTGGAAGAAGATATCAGGGTTCTGAGCAGAACCTCTCTGGCATGGATGATTTGGATTTAATGCATGTTTACGGAATGCGTCAACAGCATCCATATCTACTAAATCCTTTAAGTCTTCATAATCCCATGTCTCGATCTTCTGGATCTCGTGAGATGTACGGAATCCGTCAAAGAAGTTAATGAATGGAACTTTTCCTTTGATAGCTGCACAGTGTGCAACCGGTGTCAGGTCCATAACTTCCTGTACGGAAGATTCACACAGCATAGCGCAGCCTGTCTGACGACATGCATACACGTCGGAGTGATCACCGAAGATAGACAATGCATGGCTTGCCAGAGCACGAGCAGATACGTTAAATACGCCCGGAAGCTGCTCACCAGCGATTTTGTAAAGATTTGGGATCATCAGCAGAAGGCCCTGAGATGCAGTATATGTTGTAGTCAGGGCACCAGCTGCCAGAGAACCGTGAACTGCACCGGCTGCACCGGCTTCAGACTGCATTTCAGTAACCTGAACTTCCTGTCCGAAAATGTTCTTTCTTCCCTGGGTTGCCCACTCGTCTGTTGCTTCCGCCATAACAGATGAAGGGGTGATAGGATAAATAGCGGCTACATCTGAATATGCATAAGAAGCATGAGCAGCTGCATGGTTACCATCCATGGTTTTCATCTTTCTAGCCATTTGATTTTTTCCTCCTTGAAAATTGTTTTGAACAATATTCCACTTCTAACCTGAAGTCTATGAGAATTATAGCACGATTTAACAGGCCTGTCTATTTATAAAAGCAGAGAAAATTCAATGTTTTTGCAAAAAAACAAATGCCAGTGCCCCGGCTATGGACATTTTGCCGAGGCGCTGGCACAAACCTTTCTATGATCATTTACCTGTTTTTTCTTCAATACGGCTGTACATATAATACCATTCCAGTTCCGGGACTTCATAATAAGGATAAAAGTTCCTTGTCAGCCAGTCGTATCCTTTCACATGACCGGGCAGGGTTTCAAAACAGTAAGAATACCCTTCTCTCCAAGACGGCTTTATCCATTGTTCCGGTTTTTCCATATCTCCCTGGAAAACTGTCATTTTATCGGAGACCAGAACCAGAGGCCCATACATCAAGGCTGCGATATCCGGACTGTATTCATCTGCTTTTTCAAAATGCAGACTAAATGGGAAATGGATTTCAATCCTGTCTCCCTCTTTCCATTCACGGTGCAGCTTCAGCCAAGTCCCCGGGATCATTTCAACCTTTTGTTCCTCTCCATTAATTTTTACTCCGTTTTTTCCAACTGCCCATGAAGGTATACGAAAGTTAATATCTGAAGCGGTTTTTCCTTCTGTATGGATCACAAACTCAAGATACTGTGTCTTAGGATATAAAGACAGATTTTCTACTTCCATTGATCTGCCGCCGATCTCAAAAGCAGCTTTCGACGGAAGATATTGCGCCACATAAATCCCATGCTGGTCCTTATAGTACAATAGATTTACATATTCCGCCACATCCTGAGGAAAAGTTCCTGTACAGCACTGCCATTCAAATGATCTCCCATTGTCATGAAGTCTCCGGTCTTCCACTGTTTTTATTCCACCATTCACAAAATAATCTGCATAATACATGACCTTCCCTTCTTTCGTGATCGGCGGCTGTCCTCCAGTGCCGTTATACAGTAATTTCTCTGCCCAGTCTCCATATCCGGCTTCACCTGTAAAGGTCATCAGATAACAAGTCAGTTTAAATACCGCCCAGGCACAGCAGGAAACCTCGCAGCTCCCCCATGCGTCATCTCTTGTTACGACAGAATCTCCAAAATTCCGGTATTCCTTATGGATTCTGTCACGATCCCAGTTTGCTTTCAGTGAATCTCCCAAATATCCCTTTTCTTCCGCGAACAGACATTCTGCCGGCCCGTAGCCGCCGGTGGCAAAAGAATGGTGTGTCAGGATCTCTTCATATCCGTTTTTCAGTACGGTCAGATATTTTTCGTCTCCGGTCGCTTCATAAAATTTTGCTGCGCTGGACAGGCTGTTCACATGGCTGTATGCATGCCTTGGTCCGATATGGAAATCCTTTTTAGCCAGCTTGTCATAATAATAAGTGTATTCCCACTCTCTGGCAAATTTCCAATACATCTCGTCTCCCGTGATCTGCCATGCCCGGATCAAATGTTCCGGCAGTGTATACCATTCGATCATTTTTGCTCCCGAAAGTGCTCCATCCTGCAGGCCATCTCTGGAAATTGTTCTGGGGAACCTTCTTACGGCGCTTTCAGTAAGCTTTTTTATGTATTTTAAAGCAGGTGTATAATCCAGAATTTCATACAGGTCTAAAAATCCTCCCATAAGTTTATCATACACATAGGTATCATTAATGTCGCAGACTCTTTCTGAACATTCCAGGCACTTTCCCCATTCATCTGCCAGATATAAAACTTTTGTTTTCAGTCTTTCGTCTTTTGTATTTAAATATAATCGGGTCATAGCACTGAGTTTCTGACCGAAAGTACTGGCATTATCCCCATACCAGCCCACTAATCCGGTTCCTTTATCCGGGATTCCGGCTAAAGCGCGGAAATAATGGAGCAGATCCTCATTATCAATTCCAAGATAGGTTTCCATCAGTTCTGTTCTTTGCCTCTCCCAGTGGCTTTTCTTAAGAAATACCTTCTCATAATGGAATGTTTCCAATTTTTTTGTCACCATTTAATTTAAGTCTCCTTGTCATTATTGCCGTTAAACAGCTCCGATCAGATACCCCTGTCTTCCATTTTTTAAGAATACAGGCAGCGTTTCCAGCGGTGCTTCCACTTCGATCCAGCATCCGCCTTCATATTCTTTTCCTGTTCCTCCATGGATCCAGGAAGTCCCTGCCGGAAGATATACTTTCCGTTTTGTAGCTTTTTCATAGCAGATAGGCGCCACCAGGATATCTTCCCCGTACATATAAGCATCTTGAATATCCCAGCATTCCGGATCTTCGGGAAACTCATAAAACATCGGCCGTATAACCGGTGTTCCCTTCTCGTGAGCTTCTTTCATCAACTGGCGGGTATAGTCCCGCATTTTTTCCCGGATTCCAATAAACTTCACCAGAATAGGGTAAACCTCTTCCCCAAAACTCCATACCTCATTGGGGGCTCCAGTCCATTCCTTCTCTTCTCCGGCTTTATTGATGATCTGTTTATGAGGATTTCTGTTTCCATGAATCCGCATTACCGGACAAAAGGTGCCGAACTGGAACCAACGTACCAAAAGTTCACGAAAGTCCGGATCCTCAATATTTCCGTTATGAAAGCCTCCGATATCCGTTGTCCACCATGGAATACCGCAGATTCCCATGTGAAGGCCGGCGCAGATCTGCTTCCGGAAGTCTTCATAAGTTGACATAATATCCCCAGACCAGACTAATGCGCCGTATCGCTGGCTTCCTACCCATGCGCAGCGGATCAGATTGACGATATCCTCCTGTCCGTTCCTTTTCTGTCCATCATAAACAGCACGTGCATATTCTCTGGGATAAATATTCCCTACCTTAGCCACAGGCCCTTCTGCATAGGAATACAGATCATGATCATAAGTACCGAATTCCGGTTCCGCTTCATCCAGCCAGAAAGTGCGGATTCCAAAATCTGCATAATTCTTTTTCAGCTTTTCCCACAGATATGTTCTGGTACGCGGATTGGTAGCATCCATAAAAATATTATTTCCATGAAATATCATCTGCACATCCATTCCGTAATTCGTTTTTACCAGCAGCCCCTGTTGTTTCATTTCTTCATAATTTTCGCTGCGCACATCTACCTGTGGCCACACAGAAACCATTGTTTCAATCCCCATCTCATGAAGTTCTTTCACCATCGCTGCCGGATCCGGAAAATATTCTTCATCAAACCTCCAGTCTCCGCACCTCGGCCAGTGATAATAGTCAATAACGATCACATCAATGGGAATTCCTCTTTTCTTATATTCTCTTGCTACTTCGAGTACTTCTTCCTGGCTGTAATAACGGAGCTTGCATTGCCAGAATCCTAATCCATATTCCGGCATCATCGGGCTTCTTCCTGTGACCTCCGTATATTGCTCCTCAATCTGGGCCGGACTATCACCTGCGCAGATCCAATAGTCCATCTGGTCTGTAGCTTTTGCTGTCCACTCTGTTGTGTTGCTTCCGAAATGTACCTCTCCAATGGCTGGATTATGCCAGAGGAATCCATATCCCTTACTGGATAAATAAAAAGGAATACTGGCTTGAGAATTCCTGTGTGCCAATTCCAGATTACAGCCTTTCAGGTTAAATATTTCCTGCTGATACTGCCCCATTCCATATAATTTTTCCTCAGGATCAGCTTCAAAACTCACTTTTAATTCATATGCGCCGCCGGGAAGGGGTCTGAAATATCTCGCCTTTCGGATCAGCGCCCCTCCATTGGAAATCTCTCTGAGCAGCAGCTTCCCATTCTGATTATAATAGCTGATCTGAAGACTGTCTCCCCAGCCGTCAATATAAAGCTTCGCTGTAAGATTACCGTTCTGGATAGAAGCTTCCCTTTCTTCTATTGTAATGTGTATCTTTCCGGAAGGTGCTTCCAAAAGGGCTGTACTCCCCTCTTTCAGTTCACCGTTAAAAACAGATCTGACTCTCAGTCCGTTTTTTCCCCATGGAGTCAGCGCAAGCAATTCTCCATTTCCCCGAAACACCAGGCTGTCCTGTTCTTTTTCAAAAAACTGCAGCATATCATTCCTCCTGTATACTTTTTCTCAACCTTTTACCGCGCCTATCATAACGCCTTTTTCAAAATGTTTTTGGATAAACGGATATACACAGAGTATCGGAAGAGTGGACACAATAATCGCCGCATATTTTACCTGGTCCGCATAGCTCTGACCATAACCGCCTCCCACGCCTCCATTTCCTCCCGCAAAGGCTTCATTCATCAAAAGAATCCTTCTGAGGACGATCTGAAGAGGTTCATTATCATTATTGCTGTTAAACATCAGCGCATTAAAGAAATCATTCCAGTGGAATACTGCATAATACAGGATCAATACAGATATTACGGCTTTTGAAAGTGGAATGACCACATGAAAAAAGTACTTGAAATGTGAACACCCGTCCAAAACTGCCGCCTCATATAAATCATTTGGAATTGAACTTTCGATAAAAGTCCTGGCTATGATCAGATTATAGGTGTTAACTGCTACGATAATGATCAGGATTGTCTTTGTACTGATCAAGTGCAGGGAACTGATCGTCATATAAAGGGGCACCAGTCCTCCGTTAAAGAACATGGTAAACACAAAATAAAACATAATTTTAGAACGGCCCTTAAAATCCGGTCTGGAAAGGGCATATGCGGCTGGCATCGTTACAACCATGTTTAATACGGTTCCGGCTACCACATAGAGGATCGTATTTGCATAGCCAAGCCAGATTCTGGAATCGTTTAGGATCTCCTTATATCCATAAAAATTAATCTCTTTTGGCCAGAATGTTACTAAGCCCTGGTTTACCAGGTTAGAATTACTGATGGAAGCAATCACAATAAACCACAAAGGATAGGCAATCATGATAAATACCACGATACTGAGAATAATTACAGCAGCGCCAAAAACTCTGTCGGACATGCTTTTCTCTTTAATCTTATTTTGTCTTTTACTCATCTTGATCCCCCTTACATCAGGCCTGTTCCTGTCACCTTTTTTGAGAAATAATTGGTGATGACAAGGAATACAAAGTTAATCACTGTATTAAACAGTCCAACAGCTGCACCGAAACTAAACTGAGTAGATTTAATTCCCACCGTATATACATAAGTAGAAATTACCTGAGAGGCTCCTAAATTCAGACTATTCTGCATAAGGAATGTCTTATCAAATCCTACGTTTAAGATGTTTCCCATATTTAAAATGAGAAGGATCATAATCGTCGGCAGTATAGCCGGAATATCCACATGGATCATGGTCTGCCACCTGTTCGCGCCGTCAATCTTACATGCGTCATAAAGCTGGGTATCTACGGAAGAAAGCGCTGCAATAAAAATGATGCTGTTCCACCCCATAGTCTGCCATACTCCGGAGAGTACGTATACAGGAACAAAAGCTTTTTCAGAACCCATAAGATTTACATTCTCTCCTACTAAATGGATAGCTTTGAGAAACTGATCCAGAACGCCGGTTCCGTCTGCCAGCATAATCCGCATCATTGAAACCAAAACAACCACAGATATAAAATAGGGAATATATACGGTTGTCTGTACAACCCGTTTCCATTTTTTATTTCTCAGCTGGTTAATGACCATAGCTAATATAATGGGTACAGGAAATCCTACTACAATACTGCTGAAGGCAATCACAAAAGTATTTTTCAATGTTGTAAAGAACATCGGGCTTTCAAAATACTGTTTAAAATATTTCAATCCTGCCCAGGCACCGCCTGTGATCCCCTTTGTAAAATCATAATCCCTAAAGGCAAGCTGAATGCCATACATCGGCACATAACAAAACACAAAAATATACAGCATCGCCGGGAACAGCATCACCCAAAGCTGCCAGTTACGTCGAAAATATTTCTTAACTTTTTCCATTGATAATCTCCTTTTTTACAAAGAGGAGCTGTCGCATTTGCGGCAGCTCCATGCTTCAGTCATTCTGCTATTATTTAGATTCCAGATAGCTGTCAAAAGCCGCCTGACGTATCTCTAAATTTTGTTGCAGTCCTGCGCCTTCTACACTCTCCACGTAAGACTCCCAATCTGCATCAATGTCTGACTCTCCAGTAATCCACAGTGACCAGTAGTTATCAATGATATTATTAATGTTCGCCTGATTCATTGCCAGAGTATTTTGATCTGCCTCTGAATATTTCATAAACAGCTGGGGATAATAGTTATCTTCTGTTATGGTATTCAAAGCATCCTCATATACGGTTCTTTCCTCAAGGGCATTGGTCATATCCTGTGACATCTCAATATTTACATCTTCCCGAATATACATTGGTCCAAAATCAGCAAAAGTGCTAGTCCACTTCCAGGTTCCCGGATCCATGGTTTCATCCTGAGGCGGAAGAACCTTGTAATTGTTATCATCTACTTTTTCCACGCAGCCGTCAGAAATTCCACCGAAAAGCACTTCCACAGAAGTTGTTTTATCATAGAAAGCATCAATAAACTTCATTGCAGCTTCTTTATTTTCACAATTCGCATTCATTGCCACACGATCGGTCTGCATATTCAACTGATCGAAATCATAATTCCAGTAAGTCTCATAAGTACCAGCTTCCACACCGTCATCATAAACCAGCGGTGGTACCGGCTCATACTGAGTGGCCAGCTCGTTTCCAAATTTATCAGTTTCTTCCCATGCGAAGCAGGCTCCTACTACCGCTTCTCCGTTTTCATTTCCTCTGGACAGAGACTGATAAGCAGAGTAGTCATTGGTAATAGCATTTGGATTGATCAGTCCCTCTTCATACCAGCGGTTCATTGTTTTAATAAACTGTTTGTAACGATCATCAATAGCAAAGCATTTTACTGTCTTATCTTCCACAAAATAGCCATCGGTGATGGTATCTGTAAGCTGTATTCCCATAGATGGAAACAGTTTCAGCAAAGAATATGCGCTGTTAAACCAAGCATTATTTCCACCATAAGCATTATAATCCAAAGGAATTTCATCTGCCTGACCGTTGCCATTAGGGTCTTTCTCTTTAAATGCTTTCATAACCTCCTCAAATTCAGAAAAGGTCGTAGGCATTTCCAGGCCTAAGTTATCCAGCCACGTCTTATTGATAAAAAGCACAGTATTGGTCTTCGGCCAAACAGTCTGCATTTTGGGAATACTGTAAATCTTTCCGTCTCCGGAGGTAGCCAGTGTCTTCGTATCCGGAACATTCGTAAACATCTCTTGGATATTCGGTGCATTTTCCTCGATCAAATCTGTCAGATCCTGGAAAAGCCCCGTATATTTTGTATAATCAGAATTGGTGGTAGCATTAAACAAAAGATCCGGAATGTCTCCAGAAGCAAATCGGGTGGATTTCACAGTCTCCCAGTCTGCGCGTACCTGCTCCCATTCTACTTCAACATTACATTCTTCTTCGATTTCCTGAAGCCATTTCATCTCTTCCACATCTTTTGTTGCAGAATGGGATACAAAAAGAGCTGTCAGTTTTGTCTTGCCGTCTGCTGTTGTCTCTGACCCTGATTCTGAACTACCGCCTGCGCTGCATCCTGCTATTCCAGTAACCAGCATAGCTCCAGCCAGTAAAGCTGCTATGACTTTTTTCTTCATTAATTTTTCCTCCTCAGTTTTGAAATTTTATCAGCGCTAATATTTTATGATCTTCCGGAATATCTCTTTAGTGGTTTTAATTATAGATTTCTATATCTGTTCTGTAAATATCATAACGCTTCAAAAAGTGTCATAAAGTTAGATATTATCCGTCATTTTTACACCATCTAACTTTTTGATACTTTTTCAAACCTTATGTATTTTATGTAATTTTCACACTTTTCCACTATATTTTTATGCACTTTGCCGTATTTATCCAACTGTTTCCTTATTGTTGATCGCTTCTATTTCGATTTGTTTCTGGTTTGCAAAGGTTTTTTGTAGTTTTCACATATAGGCATAAAGTTATCTTTTTTAGGAATAATGACACTTTATATTTAATAAAAACCACACCAGTGATATAATCTTTAAATATAAACATAATACTCAGGAGGATTTTTATGCAGATCATAGAACTTCCCATTACAGCTCCTTTAACCTATCATTATACGGGAAAATTTGAAGCTCCTACAGACCATTGGACCCATGAAAACTTTTCACTAACAGAATACGAATTATTTGTCATGACTGAAGGTACTCTCTATCTCTCCTATGACCATATCGATTACACTGTAAAGAAAGGAGAGTTTCTCCTTCTGGCTCCGATAAATCTTTATGCACACAGACAGGGATTTCGCCCTTCTTTCTGTTCTTTCTACTGGCTCCACTTTAAGGCTCCGGAACCGCCTCTTATGAAAGAAATTCCGAATGCTCTTTTTTCCAGTTTTTTACTGTCCACCCCTAAAAACAAAATTTACCTGCCTCAGCAGGCTGCACTTCCCATGCCCGAAAAAGTTGTTGTATTGATGAAGCAGCTTCAAGATGCCGTAAAAAGTGATTATCCAGAATCAGCTCTGGATTATATGACTACCTCAGTCGTTCTGGAAGTGTTCAGCCAATTTTATACCAACAACCATACTTTGATTCGTTCAAAGGCTTCTCAAAAACAAATTTATCATGATATTGTAGATTATATAAAACTGAATTTATCCAGAAATATAAAAGTCAGTGAAATAGCTGCCCACTTTGGATACAATGAGAAATATCTCTCCCACTTTTTTGTATCTGTAGCTGGCGTTCCATTGAAGCAGTTTATTCTTACCTGCAAGATGGACGCCGCCAATTTCATGCTGACAGATACGAATAAATCCATTTCTTCTATAGCTGAAGAGCTTGGCTTCTCAGATAATCATAATTTTACACGTGCTTATAAGAAAATCACCGGCCTGACCCCTTCTGAATATCGAAATGCGTTTTCCAGGCGCATGTTGTTTCACAAATAGCAAAGAAAAAGCATTGCCGTATTAATCAAATACAACAATGCTTTTTCTTTGCTATATTAACTGCTTTACCTGAACCTAATCCATCTCCATGATCTCTTTTATAGAATGGGCAGAAAGCTCTCTTGCCAGCTGTTTCTGAATCCGATACAGTTCCCTGTGGACCTTGCAGCTGGAGTCTGACTGATTATGTATGCAGGCCTTCTCCGGATTCATGCACTCGATCATATAAAAGTCCGGCTCTACAGCCAGATAGACGTCTAAAAGGGTAAGCTCCTCCAAGGATTTTTTCAGAGCATATCCGCCGTTGCTGCCCCGGAAACTCTTTACAATTTCCTTTTTTTCCAATTTTTTCAGTATTTTATAGACAAATGCCGGCGTCAGATCCTCCTTTTCACAGATCTGGTTCACGCAGAGCTTCTCTCCTCCCGCCAAAGCCCGGACGATCCGCACCGCATAGTCACATTCCCTTGTAATTAACATGAATCAC
>UQSX01000075.1 GCA_900543715.1 uncultured Blautia sp.
TTTTCCTCATGGAACTGGCAGGACTGAAAGGAAGGGATAGACTGGCAGAATATGACGTGGCATCTGTAATCCGTTATGAAGGCAAATAGAAATCAGGTGATAATCATATGGAAGAAAGAAGAGAATCAACACTGCAGAAAGATGAAATAGAGAAGATTAAAAAGGCAGATGCCAGCGTAAAAGCAATGGAGGACTTCACCAGTCCGGATGTCTTATATGATGAATTGATATCCAGTGTGAAAAAGTATCATCCTTCCACGGATATCACCATGATCGAGAAGGCTTTTAACATTGCCAACAACGCCCATAAGGGCCAGGTGAGAAAATCCGGGGAACCTTACATCATACATCCCCTTTGCGTGGGTATTATCCTGGCAGACCTGGAGCTGGATAAAGAGACCATTGTGGCCGGACTCCTCCATGATGTAGTGGAGGATACGGTGATGACTTCAGAGGAAATCCGGCAGGAGTTTGGAGACGAGGTAGAGCTGCTGGTAGACGGTGTTACCAAATTGGGACAGTTAAGTTATTCTGCAGATAAGGTAGAAGTTCAGGCAGAAAACCTGAGGAAGATGTTTTTGGCTATGGCTAAGGATATCCGGGTTATCCTGATCAAGCTGGCAGACCGGCTCCACAATATGCGGACTTTGAAATATATGCCGCCGGCGAAACAGAAAGAAAAGGCCAGAGAGACCATGGATATTTACGCACCCATTGCCCAGCGGCTGGGTATTTCCAAGGTCAAGATCGAGCTGGATGACCTTTCCTTAAAATATCTGAAGCCGGAAGTTTATTATGATCTGGTGGATAAGATCAACCTGAAAAAAAGTGAGCGTCAGGCCTTTATCGACCAGATTGTAAATGAGGTCCGGCAGCACATCGACAATGCCGGCATTCATGCACAGATTGACGGCAGGATCAAACATTTCTTCAGTATCTATAAGAAAATGGTGAACCAGGATAAGACCCTGGATCAGATATACGATCTGTTTGCAGTGAGGATCATCGTAGACACTGTGAAAGACTGCTATGCATCATTGGGAATCATTCATGAAATGTATAAGCCTATTCCAGGACGGTTTAAGGATTACATCGCCATGCCGAAGCCCAATATGTATCAGTCATTGCACACCACGCTGATCGGTCCTAACGGGCAGCCTTTCGAAATACAGATCCGTACCTTTGAAATGCACCGGACGGCGGAATACGGTATTGCCGCCCACTGGAAATATAAAGAAGTATCCAATAATGGAAAAGCTACTGTCACTCAGTCAGAAGAGGAAAAGATGAACTGGCTCCGCCAGATCCTGGAATGGCAGAGAGACATGTCAGATAACAAAGAATTTTTAAGTCTTTTAAAAAGCGATCTGGACCTGTTTTCAGAAAGTGTGTATTGTTTCACCCCGGCGGGAGATGTAAAAACCCTGCCGAACGGCTCTACTCCCATTGATTTTGCTTACAATGTACACAGTGCTGTAGGCAACAAGATGGTTGGTGCCAGAGTAAACGGAAAACTTGTACCTATCGAATATGTGATCAAAAACGGAGATCAGGTGGAGATCATTACTTCCCAGAACTCCAAAGGCCCCAGCCGTGACTGGCTGAAGGTAGTTAAAAGTACCCAGGCAAAAAATAAGATTAACCAGTGGTTCAAACAGGAATTAAAAGAAGACAATATCCTGAAGGGGAAGGAAATGCTGGTGCAATATGCCAAGATTAAGGCAGTTACCCTGAGCAATATCCTGAAACCCAAATATCAGGAAGCAGTTATGAAAAAATATGGTTTCCGGGACTGGGATTCTGTTCTGGCAGCTTTAGGCCACGGAGGTCTGAAGGAAGGACAGATCATCAACAAGCTCCAGGAAGCCTACAACAAAGACC
Organism: uncultured Blautia sp.; assembly: GCA_900543715.1. Classification (GTDB taxonomy): domain Bacteria; phylum Bacillota; class Clostridia; order Lachnospirales; family Lachnospiraceae; genus Blautia; species Blautia merdigallinarum. The sequence goes on from UQSX01000075.1 coordinate 1,882, forward strand.
ATAAAGCAGAGCTTACAGACGAGAAGGTTCTGGAGGCTGCGGCAGACAACAAGGAAAAACTTCACATTGGCAAGGTAAAAGGCGGCATTGTAGTAAAAGGAATCCATGATGTAGCTGTAAGGTTCTCTAAATGCTGCAATCCAATCCCAGGAGATGAAATCGTGGGATACGTAACCCGTGGAAGAGGTGTGACCATCCACCGGACAGACTGCATCAATGTGATCAATATGTCTGAAGATGACCGGCATCGTCTTATCGATGCTGAGTGGCAGGCACCGGATAATACAGCCGGGGAACGCTATATGGCAGAGCTGAATGTATATGCCTACAACCGTACAGGCCTCATTGTAGATATTTCAAAAATCTTCACAGAGAGAAAAATCGACATCTCTGCTCTGAATACAAGAACCAGCAAGCAGGGAGTGGCGACTATCGATATCTCCTTTGAAGTAGCCAGCAAAGAGGAATTAAACGGTATTATCGAGAAAATCCGCCAGATTGAAAGTGTAAAAGACATCGAACGTACCGCAGGATAACAGGGGGAGACAGAATTTATGAAAAATCTCATATTGAGGGGAATTGTAGTTGGTCCGGTACAGACCAACTGCTATTTTCTCAAGAACAAAACAACAGGAGAGATACTGATCATAGATCCGGGAGCACAGGAGGAACGGATCCAGGCGGCCCTTGCAAAATTAGAAGGAAAGCCCGTGGGGATTCTTCTGACCCATGGACATTATGATCATATCTGTGCAGCCAATGAGCTGCGGAAATATTATAAAATACCTGTCTATGCCCTGAAGGCAGAAGAAAAGCTTATGTCAGATCCTATGGGGAATCTTTCCGGAGCCTGGTCAGGAACGCCTTATGCCGTGAAAGCAGATCAGTGGCTGGAAGATGGGCAGGAAGAGACTCTGGCAGGCTTTTTCGTCACAGTTCTTCACACCCCTGGTCACACTTCCGGTTCCTGCTGTTACTGGCTGAAGGAGGAAGGGGTGTGTATGTCAGGGGATACTGTTTTCTGCGGTTCCTGCGGCAGAACAGATCTTCCCACAGGCAGTATGAGCCAGATGAGGGACAGCCTTCACCGGCTTTTTGAGATCCTTCCGGAAGAAACCCAGATCTTTCCCGGACATGGAGAAGAGACGGATGCCGCTTTTGAGAAGGCTCATAATCCATACTTATAGAAAGAAAATATGAGAAGAGACTGTAGGAAATGATAGGAATTTCTTTTAATAAAAAAGAGTTTGAATACGACGCATATACTCTTGTCAAGGCCTTTTACCCCAAAGAGGATGTTGAGATGTACTGTACCTTAGAGGGAGAAGGGCCCAAAGACTATGAAAAGCTGGTTTCTATTTCTTATGGGGACCAGGTAGTCATAGGAGTACACACCAGGGAACAGACCCTGGAAGACGCAGCTCCCTATGATGAGGGGGAGGACAGAAAAAAAAGAAAAAACATCCTGAAACAGATTCTTTATAAGCTGCTGGTACAGGAGACGGGATATACCCTCCCCTGGGGAAATCTGACAGGGATCCGTCCTGTGAAAATCGCCATGGGACTGATCGAAGAGGGAATGACCAATGCCCAGACTGCAGATTATATGAGGAACACTTATTTTACAAGCAGTGAGAAAACGGCGCTGGCCATCGCCATTGCCAACAGAGAAAGGGATATCCTGAAGGATATAGACTATCAGAAAGGATACAGCCTGTATGTGGGGATTCCCTTCTGCCCCAGTATATGTCTTTACTGCTCTTTCAGTTCCTCTCCTTTGGAAAAATGGAGAGACCGGGTAGACGATTATCTGACAGCTCTGCTGAAGGAACTGGACTTTATTGCCCAGGCTATGAAGGACAGGCCTTTAAACACCATCTATATCGGCGGAGGAACGCCTACTACACTGGAGCCGGATCAGATCCGGAGGCTTCTGGGCCATATACAGGAAAAATTTCCTGTAGAGGAAGTTTCAGAATATACCATTGAGGCGGGAAGACCGGACAGCATTACCAGAGAGAAACTTTTGGCTATCCGGGAATTTCCTGTGACCAGGATTTCCGTAAATCCTCAGACTATGAACCAGAAAACGTTGGAACTTATTGGAAGAAAGCATAGTGTGGAGGATACCATAAAAGCCTTTTTGCTGGCCAGGGACTGTGGATTTGACAACATCAATATGGACCTGATCGTGGGACTGCCGGGAGAACATAAGGAAGATGTGGAACACACCCTGGAAGAAGTAAAAAAACTCCAGCCAGACAGCCTTACAGTCCATTCCCTTGCCGTGAAGAGGGCGGCCAGACTGAACATTTTCCGGGACCAGTACCAGGAGATGGAGTTTGAAAACAACCAGGAGATCATGGATATGGCCATGAGATATGCCTATGAGATGGGTATGGGCCCCTATTATCTCTACCGGCAGAAAAATATGTGCGGAAATCTGGAAAATACAGGCTTTGCAAAAGTTGACAAAGCGGGAATATACAATATACTAATGATGGAGGAGAAACAGTCTATCATGGCGGCAGGAGCCGGGGCCTCCACTAAATTTGTGTTCCGGAACGGGGAACGGATAGAGAGAGCGGAGAATGTAAAAGACGTAACTAATTACATAAACCGCATTGACGAGATGATTCAACGAAAAAAGGTCGGGATTGACACATGGCTGAAAGAAATATAAAAATGATTGATTACGATCTGATGTCGGTGATCAACCATGGCATTACAGTGAGCAATCTGGCTTATGAGGTAGGAGAAGCCATGGCGCTTCCCAAGGACCAGTGCTACGAGCTGGCTCTGGCGGGAATCCTTCACGATATCGGGAAACTAAGGCTTTCCAGGTACGTGTCCGGCACAGAAGATCCTTTAGTGGTGGAAGAGATCAAATATGTCCGCCGTCACCCTCAGCTTGGCTGCGAGGCTCTTCAGAACCGGGGATATTCCAGTTTTGTGCTGGAGAGTATTTATTTTCATCATGAGAACTATGACGGCAGCGGCTATCCCCAGAATCTTCAGGGGGAAGAAATTCCTTTGGGGAGCCGGATTTTGAGAGTCTGCGACACCTATGCGGCTCTTACAGAGAAAAGATCTTACCGGGAGGCTTTTGACCCGGAGACAGCCATACGGCTGATGATAGATGAGATCAAAAATTTTGATATGCAGGTGTTTCTTGCGTTTATGAAAGCGGTCCACAAAGATGACCAGGAAAAAGAGAGGAGAATAGAACAATGCAGTTAAAGAAAAAACCAGTAACAGGCATGAAAGATATCCTGCCTCAGGAGATGGAAATCCGTGACTATGTGATCGGATTGATCAAGGAGACCTATAAACAGTTTGGATTTACTTCCATGGAGGCTCCCTGTGTGGAACACATCGAGAACCTGACCAGCAAACAGGGGGGAGATAACGAAAAGCTCATCTTCCGTATCCTGAAAAGAGGAGAAAAATTAAGAATTGAAGAGGCAAAATCCCAGGATGATCTGGTGGACAGCGGACTTCGCTATGACCTTACTGTGCCTCTGTGCCGTTTCTATTCTAACAATGCCAATGAGCTGCCTCAGCCTTTCAAAGCTCTGCACATTGGAAATGTATTTCGTGCAGACCGCCCCCAGAGAGGCCGGTTCCGTCAGTTTATGCAGTGTGATATTGATATTCTGGGTGACCCTACTTTCCTGGCTGAGATCGATGTGATCCTGGCAACTTCCACTCTTGTAGGAAAACTGGATTTTGACAGCTTCACCATCCGCATCAACGACAGAAGGATCCTGAAGGCTATGGCTGCCTACAGCGGATTCCCGGAGGATTCCTTTACTCAGGTGTTTATTATCCTGGATAAGATGGACAAGATCGGTATGGAAGGCGTTGCAGCAGAATTGGAAGAGTCTGGCTTTGCAAAGGAGAGCGTGGAAAAATATCTGGAGCTCTTTAAGACCATGGGAGCCGGAATAGATGGAGTAAAATACTGCAAAGAAAAACTGGAGGGATTTCTGGACCCGAAAGTGGCAGATGACCTGACTACGATCATCGAATGTGTAATGGAGGCAAAAACTGCGAACTTTACACTGGAATTTGATCCTACTCTGGTAAGAGGCATGTCTTACTATACAGGACCGATTTTTGAAATTTCTATTGACGGATTTTCCGGAAGCGTAGGCGGCGGCGGCCGTTATGACGAGATGATCGGCAAATTTACAGGCACGCCTACTCCGGCTACAGGATTCTCTATTGGATTTGAGCGTATTGTTATGCTTCTTATGGAGAAGGGCTTTAAAGTTCCTGGAACAAAGGAGAAAAAGGCTTATCTTCTGGACAAAAAACTTTCCCAGGAAAAACTTCTGGAAGTCATGAAGAAAGCTGCCAAGGAGCGGAAAGAAGGCCAGAGCGTAAATATCGTATATGCTAAGAAGAACAAAAAATTCCAGAAAGAGCAGCTTGCCAATGAAGGCTATTCTGTGATCGAGGAAGTATATAACGACTAAAAGGAACAAAGAAGGAGATTTTATGCCATGGCAGAATCAATGAAGGGGCTGAAAAGAAGCCATAGATGTGCAGAGGTGACAAAGGCAGATATCGGAAGCACCGTTACTTTAATGGGATGGGTGCAGAAAAGCAGGAACAAAGGCGGGATTGTCTTTGTAGACTTAAGAGACCGTTCCGGTATCATGCAGGTGATCTTTGAAAATGGAGAAATTGATCAGGAAGTATTTGAAAAGGCAGGAAAGCTGAGAAGCGAGTTTGTGATCGCCGTTGTAGGACGGGTAGAGGCCCGTTCCGGTGCAGTGAATCCCAACCTTCCTACAGGAGAGATTGAGGTACGGGCCAGAGAGCTCCGTATTCTTTCCGAAGCACAGACACCTCCCTTCCCTATTGAAGAGAACAGTAAGACCAGAGAGGAAGTAAGACTGAAATATCGTTACCTGGACCTGAGGAGACCGGATCTTCAGAAGAATATGATCCTTCGCTCCAGAGTTTCTACTCTGGTACGTCAGTTCCTGGCTAATGAGGGATTTCTGGAGATCGAGACCCCCACACTTATTAAGAGCACCCCTGAAGGAGCCAGGGATTACCTGGTGCCCAGCCGTGTGCATCCGGGAAGCTTTTATGCCCTTCCTCAGTCACCTCAGATTTTTAAACAGCTTTTGATGTGCTCTGGTTATGACCGGTATTTTCAGCTCGCAAGATGCTACAGAGACGAGGACTTAAGAGCAGACCGTCAGCCTGAGTTTACTCAGATCGACATGGAGCTGTCTTTTGTAGATGTAGATGATGTAATTGATGTAAACGAGAGAATGCTGGCCTTCCTCTTTAAGGAAGTTCTGGACGTGGAGGTTCCTCTTCCTATCCAGAGAATGACCTGGCAGGAAGCTATGGACCGCTTCGGTTCCGACAAGCCGGATATCCGCTTCGGTATGGAGCTTACCGATGTGTCTGAAGTGGTGAAGGACTGTGAATTTGCAGTATTTAAAGGCGCTTTGGAAAATGGCGGCAGTGTTCGCGGTATCAATGCTAAGGGACAGGGAGCTATGCCAAGAAAGAAAATTGACAAACTGGTAGAGTTTGCCAAAGGCTACGGCGCCAAGGGACTGGCTTATATTGCCATCGGCCAGGACGGCACAGTGAAATCTTCTTTCGCCAAGTTTATGAAAGAAGAGGAAATGACTGCTCTTATCCAGGCCATGAAGGGAGAGAACGGAGACCTTCTTCTCTTTGCAGCAGATAAGACTAAACTGGTATGGGATGTGCTGGGCGCTCTTCGTCTGGAGCTGGCAAAACAGATGGAGCTTCTGGACAAGAATGAGTTTAAGTTTGTATGGATCACAGAGTTCCCTCTTCTGGAGTGGTCTGAGGAGGAGAACCGTTTTGCAGCTATGCATCATCCATTCACTATGCCTATGGAAGAGGATCTGCAGTATCTTGATTCTGATCCGGGAAGAGTCCGGGCAAAAGCCTATGATATCGTGTTAAACGGAAATGAGATCGGCGGCGGCTCTGTCCGTATTTTCCAGGATGATATCCAGGAAAAGATGTTTGAGGTTCTGGGATTCACTAAGGAAGAGGCTTATAACCGTTTCGGCTTCCTTCTGGATGCTTTCAAATACGGCGTACCTCCTCACGCAGGACTGGCCTATGGTCTGGACCGGCTGGTAATGCTGATGGCCAAGGAGGATTCTATCCGGGACGTTATCGCTTTCCCGAAGGTGAAAGATGCCTCCTGTCTGATGTCAGAGGCACCCGATGTGGTAGACCCCAAGCAGCTTGAAGAGCTGGGCATTGCAGTTGTGGAAAAAGAGAGAGAAGAATAAAAAGCAAGAAAGAAACCAGGAAAGGCCATTGTACCATTCCTGGTTTCTTGTGATTTTCAGGAAATATTCAGCTTTGATTACTGTATATCTTCAGAGACAGAGGCGATAGCAGATGGAATATCTCCGAATACGGCCTCTGCAATATCGGAATCCATTTGGATTTTCCAGTTGATCCCGTCATTATAAAGGTTTATGGTAATCTCTTTGGAAGAAGTAGCTTCATTATTTTCGATACAGGAGAGAAGCAGCTCTCTTTCTTTATCTCTTCTTCCCTGAGCCCCTGCGGAAAGAGAATCCGAAGTTTCCAGCCACTGGGTGAGCTGGTCCTTATAGGAGGCCAGAATAGTTTCAAAATCAGGGCTTGTAACAGAAACCTGGACTTTTGCTGTATTGTCTTCCTGTCTTTCCTCTGCAATCTCATAGTCGAAGGATTTGTCAATCTGCTCGGCTATGGACATAGCCAGAGAATTGCTGTAGGAATCATTCGTATCCACCAGATGGTCGAGAGACAGGTAGATCTTCAGCTGTTCGCTGTCAAAATCCTTAATCGTGCCAAAGTGTGCATCTACGATCTCAAAAGGAGAAAGCAGACGGGAATCGGACATATAAGAGGAAAAATTTCCAGTGAGCAGACTGTCCAGGTCTGCAGTGTGGATTATTTTCCAGGAATCGCCCTCTTTTTCCAGAGGAATATAGGTCTCAGAGGTCTCTGTACCGTAATCATTTTCTTCCAGCAGGTCTTTCAGCAGCAGGCAGGAATCATTGAGTGAAAACTCTACTTCCTGTGGACTGGCATCTGTTTCCATTTGTTTTTCCAAAAGAGACAGGGAATAGTCTTTTGCCAGGCTGCAGGCGTCAATGGTAGTCAGTTGTGTCTTTGCCTTCCCTGTGCCTTTTTCTTCATCAACGCTTACTTCTTTTACCTTAAAAGAAAAGTTCTTGTAAAACAGAGAAAAAATATTTCCAATTTCTTCTGCGGCTTCTGCCGTATATTGAGAGGTGGGGAGCAGATCCTGAGCGTCTATAGTACTCTGAATCAACTGACTGTCAGAGCTTTGCAGCCTCTCCAGCTCCTGTTCTACAGCTTCTTTGGCAGAGCGTTCGCTTTTGGTTGCACAGCCGGACAAAAAGCAGACTCCGGACAATACTGCCCCAAAAAGAACGATTGTCTTTTTTAAACCCATGTTTTTTCTCCTGATACGATGTCTGTTTTGTAATAGGGTGATGCCCGGGGGCATATGAAAAGAAATCCCGGAGATTCCGGGGAAAATACTTCAGACCCTGTCAACATTTTATCAGAGATAGAAAAAACATGCAACTGCCAGATTGTTTCAGATCTGACTCTGGACTTTCAGGTGAAAGGACAGGATGGAAATAAATTCTCCCGTGGTGGGTTTGCGGAGAAGCTGGTAACCGGCGATGTGATTTAAAAGTTCTCTGTTTCCTTCGTTCCAGCAGATAGTAACGATTGTGCGGATAGAACGTTCTACATTGGAGGCAGACGTGTGGAAGTGTTTCCCAATATCTGGATAGAGTCGCTTGGTCATAAACAGCAGATATTCTTCGTCGCGGAGGACTAGCTCTACAGCATAGACAAGATAATAATAACCACGGTATACGGAGCAGATACCAAGACGGCGAATTAAGGATTCGATTTTTTTCATAGAAACACTCCTTTCTCAGGCTGCAACCAGCATACCAAAGAACCTACAAATAAACGCTATTTTCAACGAAAAAACCCTTGTTTCGCCGTTTATAGACAAAGTTCTGATTTTTTCGACATATTTTAGGATTTATAAATATCCGAAAGAAATTATTAAAAAATTACCCGGAAATTTAATAAATATTTCAGGACTCCGGAGAAATTATCTGATATAATGAGGAAAAGTAAAGAATTGGAATTGCGTGGCAGATTGTTGAATAACAATAACACAGTTATTCCAGTGTGAAAAAGGAAAAGAGGTATATATGAACAAAAAGCATAAGATCATCGGGGGAATCTGTGGGGCAGTCTGCATAGGAGGATTGGCAGCCGGAATTTTCATTATAAGGGGTGCCGGAGATAAAAAAGCAGAAGATTTAGCCTATGTGATGAGTGTGTCATCTATGAACGATATGTCAGGAACCCAGCGTCTGGCGGGGGTAGTTGAGTCCCAGAAGACTTTGGAAATCCAGAAAGATTCAGAAAGAGAGATTAAGGAGATCCTGGTAAAAGCAGGGGATAATGTGGAGGTAGGCACACCTCTTTTTACATATGACACAGCAACTTTGGAGACAGATATTCAGCAGGCCAAGCTTGATCTGGAAAGGGCGGACAGCGAGATGTCGAATCTCAAGGCACAGATACAGCAGCTGGAGAAAGAAAAAAAGAATGCGCCAGAGGAAGAACAGTTTTCTTATACAACGCAGATCCAAAGTGCCCAAATGGATTTAAAGAAGAGCGAATATGACAGAAAGGCCAAGGAGGTGGAGATTAACCGGATCCAGAGTCAGATTGACAATTCTACAGTTACCAGCGAGATGAAGGGTGTGGTAAAATCTGTTCAGAATCAGGGGCAGACAGTGACGGAGATGTATGGAGATTCTGCCGGACAGGCATTTATCACGATTCTTGCCACAGGAGAATACAGAGTGAAAGGGAGAGTCAATGAACAGAACATCAGTGAGATCACAGAAGGAAGTCCCGCTGTGGTACGCTCCAGAGTAGATGAGAAACAGGTGTGGACAGGAACCTATTCTGCAGTTGACACGAAAAATCCGCAGAATAACAGCAGCAGTATGTATTATTCTTCAGGTTCTGAGGACAGCGGCCAGACAACTTCTACATCCTATCCCTTTTATGTGGAATTGGAGTCTTCACAGGGACTTTTGCTGGGACAGCATGTCTATATAGAGCATGACACGGGAATGTCCCAAAGAGAACCGGGTATATGGCTGAACGAGGCTTTTATTGCAGACCTGGATAAGAAGCCTTATGTCTGGGCTGAAAAGAACGGGGCTTTGGAAAAAAGGACCGTGGTCCTGGGGACTTATGATGCCGAGATGATGCAGTATAAGATTGAGGATGGAGTTGGGAACGGAGACTATGTAGCCTATCCCCAGGAATTTCTTGAAGAAGGCATGAAAACTACTCATGATCCGGCACAGGCCTATGCAGGCGACATGGAATCTGCATCTGGAGAGGAAACGCTTCAGGAAGGTGAAATGATCCAGGAGGAAACTACAGATGAGATTTTAGAAGAGGAAGAAAGTTCACCGGAACTGTAGGGGGAAAGATATGAAGATAAAGAAAAAGACAATTGCGATCACAGCCGCCGGCCTGGCAGTGCTGGGAATAGGAGCCGGTTATATTGTGCAGAATTTCAGAGGCTCTCAGGTGGATGTCTATCCGGTATCCGATCTTTCCCAAAGTATCTGGCAGAGCGGCACCAGTCTGGAGGGAACCATAGCTTCTCAGGTTTCTCAGGAAGTTCACCTGAAGGAAGAACAGATCGTATCTGCAGTGCATGTACAGGAAGGCCAAGAGGTAAAGAAAGGAGATCCTTTGTTTACCTATGATATGACATTGGTGAGTATTGAACTGGAGACAGAAAAGCTGACCCGGCAGCAGATGGAGATTAAGAAAAAAGGTTTGGAGCAGGAGCTGGAAAAGCTGAAGAAAGACAAAGCGGAAGCTGTCTCTTCCACGGAAAACTATCAGGTGGAATTTTTAGGAAAGATCCGGGAGGAAGAAAGAACGAAAAAACTGGCGGCAGAGAAAAATTCTCAGGTAACTGCTCAGGAAGGAGAAGGGACACAGGTTCCCGTGGAGCCGGGGAACCCTTCTCAGGGAGAAGGGAACGGAGAAACAGAGAATCCTCCTGACACTGAAGAACCGACAATTCCAGAGGAGCCTGTGGACCCAGAAGGACCAACAAATCCGGAGGAGCCAACGGACCCGGAAGAACCAACAGATCCGGAGGAACCTGTGACCCCGGAAGAACCAACAGATCCAGAGGAACCCGATCAGCCAGAAGATCCGGACGAGCCGCAGCGTCCGAAGCCCTCAGGGGTTTATAACAGACTTTACAGAGATATTACCCTCGAACAGAGCCAAGAGACGGAGGGAATCCTGGAAAATGCCATTGCCTATACAGGAAGCGGCACCCAGGAGGATCCATACCGTTTTTTGTGTACAAAAAATGTGCTGGTGCAGGGAGCTTTTCTGAACTGGGCAGGAGGCTTTGACGGTACAGGAGCCAGAAGCCAGACTCCGGTGTACTGTTTGCTGGAGGTAAAGAGCGAAGATAAAGAGGACGGAGTCTTGCTGGCCGCCATGCTCTTAGACGGGAATATGATTACTGAGCCTGTACAGCCGGAAATATGGTTCCGCACATATCTGGGAAATGATCAGTGGGATATGGTACTTCCTCCGGAAGAGGAGATTCCTGATGATGAAGAATGGGCGGATATTCCGGGAGACTTTGTGGAGTTTATTCCCCAGGAAGATATTGTTCAGGGATATTCCAAGGAGGAACTGGAGAAAGCTGTAAGTGAAAAAGAAAAAGAGATTTCAGATCTGACCCTGGATATGAAAGAGACAGACCTGAAAATTAAAAAGGTAGAGCAGGAGCTGGCAGACGAGGTAGTAAAAAGCACTTTGGACGGAACCGTGAAAAAGGTAGGAGATCCGGCCAAAGGCGAGGTGGACGGAGAACCTTTTATTGTGGTGGAAAGTGCTGCAGGAGCCTATATTCAGGGTATGATAGGAGAATACCAGCTGGAAAGCGTAACGCCGGGACAGATTGTCACAGGCATGGCCTATGAGTCACAGATGGGATTCCAGGCGGAGATTACGGAAATATCTCCTTACCCTCAGGAAGGATACTCCAGTGGTATGCAGGAGCAGTCTTATTATCCTTTTACAGCGGTCATACAGGAAGGCGAAGGATTTAAAGCCAATGAAATGGTTTCTATGGAGATGCCTGCGGAGGAAGGAGAGATTGCCGGAATTTTTGTCAGCAGGGAATATATACGGACCGAGAACGGAGAAGAGTTTGTTTATAAAGCAGGGGAAGATCAGAAGCTGAAAAAGCAGAAGATCACAACGGGAAGAACCTTCTATGGTTCTACAGTGGAGATCAAGGAAGGGATTACCATGGAAGATAAGCTGGCCTTTCCTTATGGCAAAAATGTGAAAGAAGGAGCTAAGATCCGTGAGGCTTCTATCGAAGATTTATACAGCATGTATTAGGAGGAACGGATATGATCGAGAATATAAGATTATCTTTTCAGGGAATTTGGGCTCACAAAATGCGTTCTTTTCTGACCATGCTGGGAATCATCATCGGAATCGCCGCCCTGATCTCTATTGTGTCCACAATACAGGGGACCAATGAACAGATCAAGAAAAACCTCATAGGAGAGGGCGACAATGTCATAGAGATTTTCCTTAATGGAAACGGAGGAGAATATCAGATAGAATATGAAGGACTTCCCCAGGGAGTGCCGGTGATCAGTCAGGAACAGAAGGAAGAAATTTTAGAGCTTGAAGAAGTGGAAAAGGCAACTCTTTACCAGATGCGTCAGTATGCAGACAGCATTTATTATCAGGACAAAAGTCTGGACGGAGGAATGGTCCTGGGAATCGACGAGGATTATCTGGATACCTGTGGGTATCAGCTTATCCGAGGACGTGGCTTTTCTGAAACAGATTATAAAACATCAAAGAAACTGGTGCTTCTGGACGAGACAGCCGCCGCCAATTTTTTTGAAAAAGGCCGGGAAATCGGTAAAACCATTGAAATAAAAGGGGAACCTTTCTATGTGGCCGGCATAGTAAAAAAAACAGAGGAATATCAGCCGGTGATCAATAACAGAGAAGAATATTATACCTATTATAATACCAGCAGTGGAGGCATGGTACTGATGCCGGACACAGTATGGCCTATAGTTTACCAGTATGATGAGCCTCAGCAGGTATCAGTAAAGGCAGTTTCCCCTGAAGCTATGAGTACGGCGGGCAAAAAAACTGCAGAGATCCTGAACAGCAGGATCAATTCTATGAATGATACTATAGAGTATAAGGCAAAAGATATGATGGAAAAGGCTAAGGGCCTGCAGCAGATCAGTGAAAGCACCAACCGCCAGCTTCTGTGGATTGCCAGCATTTCCCTTCTGGTGGGAGGAATCGGTGTGATGAACATTATGCTGGTATCCGTTACAGAACGTACCGGAGAGATTGGACTGAAAAAGGCCATTGGAGCCAATAAGAGGAGAATTTTGGGTCAGTTCCTGACAGAAGCAGCGGTGCTTACCAGCATAGGCGGGATTTTGGGAGTATTTGCAGGAATCCTCCTTGCGGCAGTAATTGCCAGA
>UQSX01000076.1 GCA_900543715.1 uncultured Blautia sp.
GTGATAGGGGAAGGGTTATCGCTGGAAAAGGCAACCCTGGATTTAGGCGATAAAATCTGTCATTGCATAGACCTTCAGGAAATTTATTCGGATTATTGCAAAAATGCTAGACCAATGTTTTCTATTGTGAAGGATACATTGGATTGTTTCCGGGAGTTTGGTACAGTACAAAGAGAACAGGTGGAATGCATAGAAAGTGTTTTAGCCTGTGTAACAAACTTTGAGAAAAGCAAAGAAATCCTGCGGGGTAAGGGTATACCATATTTGGCAGTAGGTGACATGGCAGTATATTTCAGGTTTGATTATGAGCTGCCTTTCGGCGGTACAATGGAAAGTATTGTAACAAAAGACCATCTCCTAAAATGGAAGTTTTCAGCCGAAGAATTATTCAATATTGTTAGGCAATGCGAGGCACAGAAAATCGGTGCCTGTGCTTATGACTGGGTGGAAAGCCTTCAACCATATGATTTTGGCCATATACCTGTGATTGCAAGAGCAGAAGATATCTACAATGCGCCATATGAGCTGTATGGATTGAACGGTGCCGGGGCGATACTTTACCCCGAAGTGCTGCGTCAATTTGAAGAGGCTTTTCATGAGCGGGTCATAATCGTACCGTATTCAGAACGAAAAGCGGCCATATTACCGGAAAGCCGTATACAGGATATGTGGGTACAAAGAAAAATCCGGGAGTATACGGAGGATACGGACGCGCGGTTATTTTTGTCCAGGCAGGTTTATTCGTATACAGAGGGGAAGTTTTACAGGCTCAAGGGTGGTATAGAACAATTACAGGCTGTCATTGATCAGAAATTGGAGACAACTATGAATCATGAGAAAACACTGGTCGGTAAAAAGCAAAGCAGATAAAATCTCAAGGAGGACAGACAAAGATGGAATATGAAGAATTCATCCAGTTTTTTACCCATGAAGTCAACTATAATTTAAAAATGCTGGGTGTTCCATGGCGGGCTAAGTATGAGAACACAGGCGGCAGAGAAGAAGTTTTGGTGGTAATCCATGGTGGAGGGCATGATTTTCCTCCGATTAAAGTTCACGATTATTACTAGGAGTTTTTGCAGGGGATGCCCTGGGGAGTCGCTGCACGGAAAGCAACACAGGATTTCTTTGATGATGAGAGCACAAAATGTGCACTGATGGATATGGGGCTTTTTCATGCAGATATGGTAATTCCCACTTTTATGAACACAGAGGAAAATGAGGAACTATTGAAAACCGTTCCATATTCAAGGTTTGAAGATTTAGCAGTTATACTTCAAATTGCATATCAGTCCCTGGGCGGTATCAATCTCAACCTTGTGGTAACAGACGATATCTTACAGGGATGGGGGCTGAGGTATGATGAACTTTATCAAATGGCCCTGGATAATCCGAGGAATGTTGAGTCTGTACAGATGATAGAGTTGCACAAGATGATAGATATTATATCACCCGATGAAACAGTAGAGGATTTACCTCCCTTCTATGTGGTAACGAATACTGGTCAACATTTAGGCGCTGCAGGTATTCTTTACAAAACCAGAATGTATGAACTTGCAGAAACTATGGGGGATGATATCTTATTGGTTCCTATGAGCGTTGACCATTTTTTGGCAATGCCGCTTTTAGACCAAAAGGGCATAGATTATATATCTAATGCACTACACAGTAGTAAAGAGGTAATCACTGGAAGTATAAAGCCCCTGTCTGGGAATCTATACCACTATAATTGTGAAACCGCACAGTTTCGTATGATTACTCCCAGCCAGTTAAAAGAAACGAAAAAACGAGGCAGATAGGGGGAGGGTTTGAGAAACGATAGATATTCAATCATAGAGAAAAGGGAATTTTATGAAACCTTTGTATATGAATTAAACAATAATTTACAAAAGATGGGATTAGGGTGGAAGGTGGTGCTGCCTGACCATATTTCGGATGGCTGTGTGATCAGTTTACAGGGCAGCCCAGAGAAAGGCTCAGAAATATTTCCTTTTGTAGCATATAACCGTCATACACAGTTGGGAGAACCCCTGTGGCTGGTAGTCAGGAATTCGCTAGAGTTTTTATTGCGGGATGACCGGATCACCAAAGCCGCATTTAAAGAGATGGGGGTGTTATCGCCAAATCTAGTAGTTCCGACATTGATGAACGCGAAAAGAAATCAAGAGGTATTGGACAATTTCCCACATAAGCTATATGGAGACGGGGACCTTGCCATTGTATTGAGGATTATTTATCATTCAACAGATTGTTTGCTTGAAGATATGCACCTTAATTTAAGAGTGACAAGTGAAATGCTGAATGAGTTTGGAATGGATTTTGATACCCTTTATCAGTGGTCGCTTGATAATCCGGAAAATCAAAGGGCTGTTTCCGTGGAACCGTTTGGGACAGAACCGGAAAAGAAGGATATCTACATTATGACAACAGAGAGCTTTTACTGGGGTGCTTCTGCTTTTTTATACAAAGAAAAAGTACACGAGCTGTCAGATAAACTGGGTGGCGATATGATACTATTTCCTACAAGTATCAATCAATGCGTGGCATTATCAAATAAAAACAGGGACGGAAGAAAATGGATTCAGGAAACCCTCTACGACTCTAAACAAAATGGTTTTCAGCAGAGGGAAAAAGATTTATCCGATTATATTTATGTTTATAGCCGGAAAACAGATGAGATCCGTAAAACAAGTCAAAGGATGCGGCAGAAGCCAAAAGTGAATAAAAACCATAGCAGGTGACTTTTCAGAGCGATTCAGAAAAGAACCTGCTTTTTTCATTTAATCATAAAGGAGATAAGAATATGAACCTCAAATTATATAAACAGTTTTCAGATGCTTACCAGCAATGTATTCGTTCCGCTTTTGAGGATTCCGCAATTCGCGGGGAAGTTAGAACGGTGGCTAGGGGTCTCCCGACCGAGGGAATCACAATTTTATTTGAGCAGGAGGGGCGGTACTGCCCCGTCATTCCGGTAAGGGAGGCTTTTTTGAGAGCGGAGATGTTTGACACCTGGGAAGAGGAATTGGCAGACCGGGCGATGGAAGTGTTCTCTGATGCGGAAGCGGAAGATCTGCGTATTGCAGTAGGCCAGTTGGAACAGCCGGAATATGTGGCAGTATATGCCGCAAACCATAGAAGTGACCTGGAAGCCCTGAAAAAGAATGATATGCCTTACCAGGTTATGGGGGACATGGTGCTCTACTATATGTTTCACGCACCGCTGGGAGACGGGCGTTATTATCAGGCAGAAGTAACCAATAAACATCTGGCATCCTGGAAAATGAGAAAAAGTGATTTTCATAATTTTGTACTGGAACATTCGCTGGTATCCATGGAGAGCAAAATCTATCCGTTGTGTGAGAAGATTGAAAATGTGCTGGAAGGTATTTCGTGCTGTCTGAACAATGGAGAGGCAGAGGATAGCCTTGGTTATGTGGTCACGGGACCTGGAGGAGCGGCAAGTGTATTATACTGGGATACCTTACAGGAACTTAGCCGCCTGATGCCGGATAGCTTTTATATTTTGCCATATTCAGAGAGGGAGGCTTATATCCTGCCTGATACTATGGGAGCACTGGCACCAGCATTTTCCATTGAAGATGTCCACAAGAATGGGAACCGTCAGGTTCGACACAGCTTGGCTGGGTATGCCATATCAAGTCATGGTTTCCACTATTCACCATCGGAGAACAAGAACAAATTGCTGACCATACGCGAATGGTTGAAGGGTGTAAATGAATGACATATGAAGAATATAAACAGGGACTGATTACAGAACTTGGGCGTCACATTGATGAAGAGCATCAGAGATTGATAGTAATAGCAGAAGGTACGGACAATGAGGAAATAGCCCTTGAACTTATGCAGCCGCCTGTGTGTAGCCAGTCATTGTCAATCCATAGCTTATATAGACAGTGGAAAGAAGGCGAATTAACGGCCCAGGTAAGCAGTATCTGCGATTATTTTGAAAAAAAGCGTGCTATTGAAACGATTGAGCAGTTAGAAAATGTTACGATTTGGGCGGCTAATTTTGAAAAGGCAGCCGAAAAGCTGGAAGGGAATGATATACCATATCTGCCTGTTGGGGATATGGCTGTATATTTTCAGTTCTTTGATGAAGTCTATGACGAGGATGAACAGTGGCCTCTGGATTATAAAAGACCTGTCCAAAATGAACATTTAAAGCAGTGGGGACTTACGGTACAGGAATTATTTGATAAAGTCAAATATTTCGATATGAATGAACGCTTTCAGACGGTTTTGGATACGAGCAGAGCTGTTCTGGCTCATACATTAGGGGCATTAAGCGGGGCGCTTCCAGACACAAAAGACTATTACGGGGTGTACAGCGAGAATGGGATTGCAATCATGTTCTATCCCGAGGGTTTGAGTGAAATCTCAAGGCGTTTGGATGATGACCTGTATGTTATGCCGTTATCAAATGATAAAATCCTTGTCTGTCCAATATCAGGACACAGTTTGGAAACTTTGCAGGAAATAGTAAAAAAGAGCAATGAGATGGATAAAAGAGCAGAAGTGTTCCCTGTCCAGGTCTCTAATATGGTGTTCCAGTTTGATGCCGAAAGCCTTGCAATCCAACCGGCGGCACAGATAGAGAAAAAAACGAGACATAAGGCAAGATAAGATGAAGGCAAATCTTTGAAAGGGGGTGGTTAAGCCCAATCCAATAAAAATTCAGCAGTCATAGAAATTTAATTTGTACCAGTAGCTCGTAACTTATTCGGAAACTGATTACATTCAAACATTTGAAAGGAGGTAAGAGGTAATCCCGGGTAAAATGTGTAGCTACACCCTCTAAGAAGGGAATTGGATTATAAATTAATAAATTTTTGTGAGTTTGACAAATATGCAGTAAAAAGTTATTGCGCCATACATGGGGTTGACGAGAGTGCCAACCTTGGGGATATTACGAAAGTTGATGAGAAAAAGCTACCTTATTTCAACTTTATCTGCGGTGGAAGCCCGTGTCAGGATTTCTCCCTAAGTGGGAAGCTGGCCGGTTCCGTCTGGAGGTGCAGAGATTGCGGGCATGAGGTAAACCCGCTGCAGGTACATTGGAGCAAACGGGATTTTTGTGAAAAATGCGGCTCAAAGAATCTGGATAAAACAAGGTCCTCTCTCCTTGTAGAGTGGCTTCGGGTTATCCGGGAAGTAAAGCCGATGTTTGGAATTTATGAGAATGTAAAAAATATTGTTCAGGCAAGGTTTCTAAACAGCACATTCCGTCTATTTGAGCAGGAATTGCAGGAATATGGATACAACACCTATTGGAAGATATTGAACGCGAAAAATTATGGGATTCCGCAAAACCGGGAACGGGTATACCTCGTCCTGATTAAAAAGGAATGTGATAATGGAAAATTCGTATTCCCAGAGCCAATGGAAAACGGGAGGCGGCTGATGGATATCCTTGAAGATGAGGTAGATGAGAAATATTATCTGTCAGATGATAAAGTGCAGAAACTGATTACAGACATGAAGGAGCGGAAAGCGCTTCTGTATATGCCTGGGGAAGAGGAACTGAAACAGTGGGAAAATAAACTGTATAAAGTTGGACAGGTTCAGGGGTATCTTGGCGATCCCCAGACTGGCAGGGTATACTCTGCAATCGGTTCCAGCCCTACTTTGCTGGCAAGCGGTGCCGGAAGAAATAAAATAGCCGTGGTCGGAAGTATTGGAAATTCCCAACAGAGTGTTATACTATCAGGGATGGGAACTGCCAATACCCAGCTTGCGAGCCACGACCAGACAAAGATTTTGCAAGTGGGGGCAATCCGTGGAAGATATAATGAAGAGGGAAGAGTCGAACAGCACCTGGAACTAAAGGATAAGCCTTGGTGCAGCTATGCGATTACCTCCGTACAGAAGGATAACATCATTCTGGTGCGGCAGGACACCGTAAAAGGCTACGAGGAATGTATGGCAGAGGGAGTTGTAAATATCGCCTATCCGAATGCTGCCGGAAAACGGGGCCGGGTACAGGGACATGGGACCATCTGCCCGACAATCACTGCGCAGGGAAATTCCCTGTGCAGGCTGGAATCAATCCTTCGTATCAGGCGGCTTACACCATTAGAGTGCTTCAGGCTGATGGGTTTTGATGATGAAGATTACCAGAAGGTCCTGGAAGCGGGCATCAGTAACAGCCAGGCATATAAGCAGGCAGGAAATTCGATTGTAGTGAATGTCTTAACCAGTATTTTTGAAGCTTTATATAGCGCTATGCCTTACCTGTTTGAAGATGTAAAGATAGGAAGCTTTTTTTCCGGGATAGGTGCCTTCGAGAAAGCACTGGAACGATTTTATGGGAACCGTCAATGACAGAGATATAAAATCTTAATATAAAGAACATCAATGCAGAATGGATTGGGAAAAACAGAACTATTTTAAACAGCAGGTCAAGGGATGCTATCAAATGCGGCAACCTAGTATCAAAAACAAAAGTGGAATTCTGCTATCAGGTTTAATTGACTGATAGCAGATAACCTTGGAATGTGATATCACAAAGCCTTTGATGATATCATACTCCATACTGCCTGCTATCAGATATATGAAGCTGATAGCAGGCAGTATGTGATTTGAGGGGAAACTGCTGTCAGTTTCCCTTTTCTGCTATCAGATTTTCGCGTAATATCCGCGGAATTGATAGCAAAAAATTGTGAATGATATCAGCTTTTTGAGGCTGATATGGGGGTATTAGGGGATCTCCCCTAACAAGATGGATTTTGTACGGCAAAATCCGTATCTTGCAGAGGACTGGCAAAGCCAGTCCGGACCGGCCCCTTAGATTTTCAGAAGTAAAGAGGGCAAAAAGAAAAGGGAAGGAGCTGGAACTGTAATAGAACCTATTGTGAAAGAGCAGATATTGGTGGTCAGGGATACTGGTGAAACCAATATGTTTGACGTGACTGCAGTTACGAAAATTGCACTAAAAATGGGATTTCTCGAACTGGCGGAATATTTGCAGAACCATAAAAGCGAATATTGCCATTTTATTATATGGGGGAAAACTTCCGAACAAGAGCATCAGAAAAAGGAGGACATTCCCAAACAGGACAGACAGAAAAATAGATAATACAGAATGTAAAGGAGACAGAGTATTGAGGTATGAACCAGAGGAATTTGAACGATTAAAAGATTACGTGGACGAATTCATGAAGAGAGGACCATTGGGAGACATTTTTACCCCATTTTTCTATAAGCCGTATCCTTACAACCAAACCGAAAATGTTCTGGATACGCTCCGGTTTGCGGATGCCAGGAAGCTGCTTATTGATTACTTATATAAGGTCAGCCGTGCAAAAAGCATTGAGGTTACAAGGCAGACAGAAGGCTTGATCGGAGAACTATGGGAATATGGATATCCTGACAAAAATAGAGAGTCGGACTTTTTGAAAAATCTGGCCTGGGATATATGCAGAATGACAAAATCTGTTGATTACTGGCAATGGGAAGCGATGCGTTTACCAGGAGAATCGGAGTCGGACGTACCTATCAGGAGATAAAGAATCCGGAGAAGCGGCGTGAGTTCATGCAATTCTGGATTGACTATTTGGAACGTATGAGGCCCAAATATGAACTGGAAATACAGGCTGCGGAAGTTTTAACAAGACTAAACAAAGGATTTACGCACATGGAAACTCCATTTATGGAGAGAATTAAGGTACTCGTAGAAAATAAAAAATTTTTAGATTCTCAAAAGTATCATGATGCCAGTATTTACTATATCCTAAAAAAAGAACAGGATGGGGCCGTCAGTTACAAGGGAGTTGCTGAATATGAGCAGGAAATGGCAGTCTATTTTTCTATTTCTAAGGAAGAAGTTACTGAAATTTATATAGGTGATACATCGGTTCATGAGGATCTGTTTAAACCGATGGAAGAAGGCTATAAAATAGCGGCGATTACGATGGATGGCCACTTTAATGTCTGGGACGAACTTGACAGGGAGGGCCTCGACGCGTTGCCCCATAGAGAGGGATTTGAGGATTACCTTATTTACTGTAAAGAAAGAAATATCACAGCGGCGTCTATTACAGCGTCTATCGGATGGAGTGTAGGAGATCTGCTTGATGAGGTAAAATTACAGAAGCAGGATTATATGAATCATGTGAGCCAGGCAGACAGAAAAAGGACTCGATAGTGAAAAAACTGAAATGGCAGGTAAACCGCCATGTAAAGGGCAGGGTAAGAAAAATGGCTATAACGGTTATTTAGAAAAGAGGAGACAGGACATTGAAATATGAACCGGAAAAGTTTGAAGCATCAGGGATACATGAGGTGAGAGAACTGGGAATGGGGAAGGATTTATCCAGGGATATCTGCAATATGCTGAACGCTGTTGGGGGTGGGGAATGGAATGCAGCGCGCTTACCCGGAGAATCAGAGGCACATGCGGTGGAAAGAATGTGCAGGGAAATAAATAATCCAGAGAAGAAACAGGAATTTATGCAGTTCTGGCTTGACTATCTGAAACGCAAGCAGCCAGAATATGGGCTGGAAATACAGATTGCAAGAGTCCTGACGGAATTAAATAGTCTGCCCCCAAAGATACAAAACCCCCAGATGGATGTACTCAAAGTGCTTTGTGAAAACAAAGAGTTTTTGGATTCGCAAAAGTACCAGGGAGCCATTATCTATCATATTTTAAAAATGGAGGCGCACGGAGAGGACACCTATCAGGGATTGGCAGAATATGGGCAGGACAGGGCTGTTAGTTTTTCTCCTTCTGCGCATAAGACTGTTGAATTTAATATTGGATACGCATATACAGATAAATATCTGTTTGGGCTGCTGGAGGAAGGGTACAAAATTGCTGCAATGACAATGGACGGCCATTTGGACGCCTGGGAGGAACTGAGCAGGTGGGGCATTGGAGCAATCCCCCATAAAATGGGGGTAGCGGATTACCTGGAATACTGTAAAGAAAACAACATTTCAGCAGCGGCTATTAAGGCTGCTACTGGGTGGGAGGTATTAGATTTATTTAAGATGGCAGAACTGGAAAAACAGGACTCTGCTTATAAACCGCACCTGGAGAGCAGACACAACAGCCGTTGATAAAGAAATAGGTGAGGTGGAATATGGAAGCAAAACAGACAGAAACTGAGAGATTGATCTATGACAGTAAGGAGTATCTGAAACGAAACCACTTTGGAGAATACACCCTGCTGTATATCTTGAACAAGGACAGGGTGAAGGGCAGCCCATACCAATATGCAGCAGTTGCGAGTACCGATGAAGCCAGGTTATTTTTCAATGTGTACGCTAAGGAAGACCAGCCTGATATTTACCGGATTGGAATGTGCAGTACAGATGATGACCTGTTCTATGACTTGGAATTTGATGATTGTACGATAGCAGCCATGACAATAGAGGGCCATTATGATACATGGGAGGAACTGGCTGACACCCCATTGGAGGAAATTACATATTTAGGGGGACTGGAAACTTATCTGGAATATTGCAGGGAAAATAACATCACAAAGGAATCCATACAAAAAGCTGTTGGCTTGGAGGTGTGCGACATTATGGAGAGACTGGATAAAAATAAGAGTATTCCTTTACAGGGAATGGATGAGGAGTACCAGCAGCTACAGAAGGTTGTGGATACAATCCTAAATGGAACAGATGAGCGTGATTTGAGATTGGCGCAGGACATGCTGAATGGTATATGGTCTATTGATCAAAAGGAACCTATTTTAAAGCGCACGGATTTACAACAGGCTGCCTGCGATATCTGTATTTTAGTCCGGGATCATATGCCGGAGGTTTGGGCGGAAAAGCTGCAGTCTGGAGATACCGAAGTTGACCTGGCAAAAGAGACATACGGCAGGCTGGCAACATTATATGGAAGGAAGACCGAAGCGCAGTTTCTGCGAAATGCTGAGATGGGGGAACTTCCGGAGACGGCCCGTAAAAAAATAAGTGAGATTCTGGCGGTATTAAAAAAGTATGAAAACAAGGATAAGAAGCCGCTATCAGGACATAGCCGGTAGGATACCGGGCAAGGAGGCATTATTTGAAACAATTGAATACGGCCACGGAACTGCTGGCCTATCTCGATGACTTTTCTATACCATTTTCACTGAATGAGGAACATGCCCAGGTTCTGTTGGACTATATGGAGGGAAGTGCCTATGGGCTACACGTAGATGAAAAAGGGCAGCTCTATTGGGTGGATTTAGAGGGAGAACAAATAGAAGAAATCACCATGGACGAGGTTACATTCCTTGCCTGTGAATGGAACAATGAATTCATCTTAGATTCCAGACAGAGACTGGAAGAGAAAGCTGGAAGCAGTGAAGAGAGGGAAATCATAGACAGGATAAAACAGCTAAAAAAAGATGAGAGGCTGTTAGACGATATATATGAACAGACCTCCTTATGGAAACAGGTAAATCAAAAAGCGACACCGGCGAAGAAAAATTCCCGCTGATAGAATGAATTATGGAAAGAAGGGGATGATTTGGGACGAATTGAAACATCTGGAAAATTAATGGAATATCTTGACGAGTTTGATATACTTTTTCCACTTACCCGCGCGGAGGCTGAACAGGTAGTGGGGTATACAACTAAAAGTGGCTATACATTAGAAACAGACGGCCACGGACAATTGTATAAGGTGGACATGGAATCTGGTGATTCTTTGGAGACGGATATTGACCAGGTGATTGATGCTGCGTGTGAGCAGAACTACAAGATGATATCTGATACCAGGGACTATTTTAAGTTAAGCAGACACTCTGAATGGCAAATTCTTCATAAAACCCTGGAAGGATTGAAAGCGGACGAGAAAATACTAAATGCCGCTTTCCAGAGGACCTATTATCAAAAGGAGCTGCGTGGAAAGATACAGGAAATCCTGCCTCCCGTGGATATCACGGCTGGGCGGAGATCAGTAAGATGATAAGTAAAGTATCAAGAGGGAAGGAATATAGCTGATTGCTGTGGTTCCTTCCTTTTCTTTTGCTGTTTATTCGATGAAAGGATGTGAGTAGAGACTGAGAAGCGTAAAAAAGATGAACTGCCGGAAAGAAATTCGGCTGTCATGCGAGGAATTGGAGGAGCTGAACAGGAAGGCAAAAGAGAGAGGGCTATCCGATTCGCAGTATCTGAGGATGCTGATAACCAACCGCCCCAGAGATTATCCGGAACTTCTGGAAGCATTACAGAATCTCACGAATGAGATAAACCATATCGGGATAAACATCAACCAAATTGTCAAAAACAACAACAGCGGCTTATACCATGAATCCGATAAAAAACGTCTGTATGTTTATATGAAGCAGATCAAGGAGGCAGTCATGCAGGTAGTCAGCCATTTGGACATAGCGGGTAATTAAGTATGGCTATCAGTAAAATTCTGCATATGGGATGTGCAAAATCGGGATTTCAGGCAAAGCATCTCGCAAATACGATTAATTATATTACGAAGGACAGCAAAACTGAAAATGGGTTGTATGTTTCAGGCCATAACTGTCTGCCGGAGACTGCACTGAAACAAATGCTGAACACTAAGCGAAGGTACGATAAGATGGGGGGACGCCAGGGATACCATATCATTATCTCATTTGAAGAGGCGGCAGATACCGTTGATAAAGATGTTGCCATGAAGATTATAGGGAAATTTGTAGAGGAGTACCTTGGAAAAGAGTTTGAGGCAGTCTATGCGCTTCATGATGATACCGATCATATCCACGGCCATATTGCATTTAATAGTGTCCGCTGTATTGGAGAAGGGAAGAAATATGATTACCGAAATGGTGATTGGGACAAAATCATACAGCCGCTTGTCAACAAAATCTGTGAAGAGTACCATATGGCAACGCTGGACATGGATAAAGTACGTCAGAACAGAAAGAAAAAAAAGGAACGCATCTGGGACCAGGGTAAAGATGGTAAATTTAGTTGGAATGATATGATCCGCCGTGACATCGACCAGGTGGCGGCCGAGGCGGAAAACTGGGATGAGTTCCTTATTGGAGTGGAGGAACGGGGATATGAGATAAAACAGGGAGCGCATATTCTGTTAAAGCCGCCAGGTATGGATAAGGGACGCAGGCTGGATACCCTGGGCGGCGATTACACAGAAGAAAAATTACGGGAACGGCTAAGTATCCCCATATCTGCAAGAGAAAAGGAACTGCCGGAGCCAGTATTGGAACTGCCGCCCAGAGTCAAAAAAGTGACTGGTTATATTCCCAGAAGAAAGTCCCCATTGACTGGATACCAGAAGATGTATTTTACAAAGTTATACCGGCTGGGCGTCCTAAAAAAACAGCCTTATTCCGATGCTTGGAAATATAAAGAAGATATCCGGAAACTTCATGAGATACAGGAGAAATATAATTTCATTTCGGCTTATCAGATACATACAGACAAGGACTTGGAAAATATCAGGAAAGCATTGGCTGAACAGGCAAAATCGCTTAGGCAGGAGAAAAAGAACCAAAAAGAGAACCGTGAAGCCAATACAGAGATATTTGAGCTTTGGGAAAAGCTCCAGGAACTGAAGGTTGAGGGTTCTTTATATGAGGAGGGGGATCAGGAATTTAAGGGAGAATACCTGCAGGCAGAGCAGCTAAAAACGCAGTTGTTGGATATGGGGTACACGTTTGAATCAGCAGAGCGGTTGTACCTGAATTTCCAGGAGAAAAATCGCCGGCTCAATGAGGTTCTTGCGGAGGTAAGACGACAGCAGAGGATAGGGAAGAAAATCATGCAGGAGCAAAAGGAGAGAATGCAGAGCAGAGACAAGCAGAAAAGCAGGGAAAGAGGAGGAGAAAGTCGTGATCTATGAGCAGGATAAACTGGAAAAACTGGCTTCTGAAATAAAAAAATATCTTTTGGAATGTAAGCTGGGAGACGCATATATTGAGAGCTTCCGTGATTTAGTACCAGCAGGGGGGAAAATACCTGGGATTAGAGCGGTCTTAGACAATCATAGATTGAGGGACCATCTAACCTGCTTTTTGATGTACCGTTCTTCGCTCTTACCAGACCAGGACAGAAAGCAGGGCGTGAGTCTGGCAGATAAATTAGATGAGGTCGGAGCTGTCAGGAAAGCAGATAAGAAGGAAGAAATGGCGGAAGTGGCATGGGAACTGAACGAAGTGATGAAGGAAACAGACTTTATCCATTATCTTGATGCAGGATACATGAGAGCCGGGGACAACCAGTCCGATCCGGTAAGACGTATCTACAGGGATATTGGAGACCGGGAAAAGCGCCAGGACATCATAGACTATTTAGAGACTGTTTTGGAAAAAGTTCACAGTGAAAAAATTATGGCTCTTATTTCTTCTTTAGAGAATATAACGGATAAGGTTCCGGCCCGATCAGGAAAGGTACGGTAGGGGATTGCTTGATATATAGGAGGAATAATTTGAAGTATCAATTTTTCGACAATGATGGGAAAGTGACTGAATCAGAACAAAAAAGTTATACAGACGCACTAAAATTTGCAGAGGAGCGAGGCATTACATGCCTATCCATGCCATATAAGCTATTCATTGCGTCTTTTCGTGAAAAAATCAAATTGCTGGAAAGCCACACCCAGTATAGTAAGATTTCGGAATATGCAGAAAAAATGATTATCTTGAACCAGGGTGCAGGATATCAGGCCATAGCTGCGAATGATTTCATGAAAAAAATTATTGTAACACCGATTGACGATATTAGGGGATGGCTTGAGGAACATGGAAAAAGCGAGTTTGAACCAGTATCCCAGGATTGGCAGGAAGGTAAGGCGGAAAAACAGAAAAATAAAGCAAATTCCCCAAAAGTAAGATAAGAAATGAATCGAGAGGCAGCCGATTGGATTGTCTTTTTTTATTGCAGGAGGCAGATATGACAATAGAAGAACAGAAATATTTAGAAGAGTGCCGTAAAAAGCTGGGGGCGGACCAGATTGAAGTAATACAGATGGCTTTCCAATACGGGCTGGGCATTAAAGACGTGCGGCGGGTTGCAATCCCAAAGCTTAATGCGGAGCAGATGCGTCAGACCGTTTTTGCAATGCTTGAAGATGTAGACGGGGAACTGGTTGATTTGTGCTGTCAGGGCACATTTGACCAGTACCAGATACCGGAAATTGTTTCTGGTTCCGTCTCTGGGCTTACGAAGGAAGAAATCATGTCCTATGCGACACCGGATCTGCCGGCGAGCCGGATGAAAAAAATGAGGACACAATTGATTGAGGCCAAAAAGAATGCTGGTAATTCCGCAGAAGGCGCGGCGTTTAAGGAGTATACAGAAAACCTGATAAAAATGATGGAGACATCTCTGCAGCAGTTTAAAGAGAATAACGAGAAGTTTGAGGTGCTCTCAACACTGGTGAAAGAACACGTCCTGGACGAGAAAAACCAGGAGATTAAGGATTTATATGAGAACCTAAAAGATAAAGAC
>UQSX01000077.1 GCA_900543715.1 uncultured Blautia sp.
ATCTTCCCTGGTCAGATCCAGCAGGTATTCATGTCTTCCTTCCGTCAGGGGATAGCCGGGAATATGAAGAGCCCAGTCCGGATGTTCCTCATAAAGACGGCTTTTTCTGCTCACCGCCTCAGGTTCAAACCAAAGGCCGAAACAAAGCCCCTGTTCCCGGACAATGGCAGCAGCTGTTTCAATGCCTCCGGGCAGCTTCTTTCCATTGCAGATCCAGTCTCCCATGGAACTGCGGCTGTCATTTCCCATACGGAACCAACCGTCATCCAGCACAAAAAGCTCTATTCCCAGCTCCTTTGCCTGGAAAGTCTGCTGGCGGATTTTCTCCAGAGTCACATCATAGTACATAGCTTCCCAGGAGTTCAGGAGAACCGGCCGCTCCTTTTTGCGGAAATTTTCCGGAAGCAGATGTTCCCGGTAAAGCTGGTGAAAATTCCGGCTCATACCATTAAGACCTTCATCGCTGTAATTTAAAACGGCTTCAGGGGTATAAAAGCACTGTCCAGGTTCCAGGTTCCAGCAGAAGGTATCCGGGTGAATGCCGATCTGTCCACGGACATTTCCAAACTGGTCTCTTTCCGCCTGTGCAAGAAAGTTTCCGCTGTAGATCAGATGAATACCGAACACCTCTCCTTTTTCCTCTGAAGTATCCGGAGACAACAGTCCGAAAAAAGGCTGATGCTGGGGACTGCTGCTTCCCCGGACACTTTCAATCCTTTGAACTCCTCTGTGGAGGCGAAAGCGGTTTCGGTTTCCTTCCTTTCCATGAGTACCGTAAAGGGACAGAAAGTCATATTCCTTTGAGGGAAGTTCCAAAGACAGACTCTGGACATTCTGGATCAGAAATTTATGTTCTCCTATATTTTCTACTTTCTGGAAGCGGATAAGGGCGCTGTTTTCTCCTATGATCGTATAGTAAAGGGTCAGTTGCAGCCCCATCACCGGATCTTCCAATACCACCTGGAGAGTCCTGGTTTCTTCCGTACTGGCTGTAACAGAAGGCAGGCCCGGCAGGGCCGGGATTCCTTCCATCACGGAGGCCCTGCGAAATACCGGCGAGGCAAAGGTGATCCCGTTCTCCTGGGTAACTGCAAAAGCAGGAATCCGGTAGTCCCCCTGTCCTCTCACAGGATATTCAAAGGGGAAATTGTCAAAGGAAACATATTCTCCGCTTATTTCGTGTTCTGTAGAATAACCCCGTTTAAAATACCGGGGGAGTCCGCTCCCCCGGTATCTGCGGAGTGTTTTGCCGAAATACCTGTGGACCAGATATTTCCCGTCAACGATTTCCATCACGTAACTGATCTTCTGATTCCGGATATGTATAATCCGTCCATCCTGATGAAATGTGATATCCATAGCATAATCTCCGTTATATATTTTTTTACTGATTTTCCATTTTTTTATTAAACCCAAAGAGCCATGTAAGTACAAAGGCAACTGCAAAAGCCACTACATTGACCAGCAGATAAAGGGGCAGCTGTTCATTTAAGTACAACAGGGTTCCCGGAATACCTGTAATAGACATTCCTGTTGCCCTCAGGTTCAGCAGAGAAGCCAGAAATCCTCCTACACCGCCGCCGATCATGGACATGATGAAAGGCTTTACAAAACGCAGGTTTACACCAAATACTGCAGGTTCTGTGATTCCCAGCAGAGCAGACAGGCAGGAGGGATAAGCAACCTGTTTTGTTTTATTTGATGTGGCTTTAATAGCCACGGCCAGCACCGCTCCGGCCTGGGCCACATTACCGCAGGTTCCGATGGGATTCAGATAGTTCCAGCCGTCCTGAGCCAGCATACTGATTTCCAGGAAATTCAGGATATGGTGGATACCGAAAATTCCAAGAAGCTGTCCAAAGCAGCCATACAGAAGTCCGCCGATACCCATAGGAAGGAATAACAGATTCTCTACTACAAAAAGCACACCGTTTTCTACATAGTGGAGAACCGGTCCAATGGCAAACAGAGCCAGAACGATTCCCACGAAAAGAGTGATAAAAGGCGTTACGATCAGGTCAATAGCGTCAGGAACGTGCTTGCGCAGCCATTTTTCAAATTTTGCTGTGACGATACCTGTGGCAAAAGCCGGAAGTACAGATCCCTGATAACCAGCTACAGGGATAATACCAAAGAATTGTAAGGGTTCTGCTGCTCCTGATCCTACATCATAGGAGCTTGGAAGGCTGGGACTTACCAGCATCAGACCAAGTACAATACCAATGACCGGGCTGCCGCCGAAATTACGGAAGGTAGACCAGCATACCAGCGCAGGCAGGAAAGAAAAGGCTGTATCTGTCAATATCTGGGTAAATGTCAGCAGAGAAGAAGGAACGTCCTCCGGCGTCATACCGAACAGACCCAGGACTGCTTCCTGGGTCAGAAGTCCTCTTAACCCCATGAAAAGACCAGTTGCTACCAGCACAGGGATAATGGGTACAAACACATCAGAAAACATCCGGATGGCTCTCTGGAATTTATTTCCATATACCGCTTCCTTCTTTTCTTCTTTTGCCTCACCCACATCTGCTCTTCCGGTGATCTTTACCACTTCCTCATAAATCCGGTTTACCAGTCCCGTCCCCAGAATGATCTGATATTGTCCGGAATTGAAAAAGGACCCTTTTACCTTATCCAGATTTTCAACATCCTTTACCTGGATCTTCTCCTTATCTGAAACTACGATCCGGAGTCTTGTGGCACAATGGCGCACAGATACAATGTTTTCGATACCGCCTACAAGTTCCACGATTTTTGCAGCCAGTTCTTTATCTGTCATTTTATTTTTCCTCCTTTTTCTGTTTTTATCTTTTCTCACATGTGAGCACTTCAGTCTCTCCCTCATTTACATTCCCACACTGATGAAGTGTAATGGTGTATTCCTCACTATTGGTAATCACCATAGGAGTTGTCATTACAATCCCCTTTTCTTTCATCATATCAAGGTCCACCTCTATAATCGGTGTTCCCCGTTTTACTTTCTTTCCTTCTGAAGCTAGCTTTTTAAACCCCTCTCCGTTTAATTCCACTGTATCAAGTCCTACATGGATCAGAATCTCTGCGCCGTTTTCTGTCTCCATTCCAAATGCATGAAGAGTCTCTGCAAGCATTGTGATCTTCCCATCACAGGGTGCACAGATGATTCCCTTTTCTGCCTGCTCCCGGTCCCATGGTTCCGGAAGAAAAAACCGGATCCGGAACATCCTTAAGGTCTATCATCTTTCCTGAAACAGGCGCGCACAAAATCACAGGTCCCTCTGATTTATTTTTCTTAAAAAACAACATTTTTTAGCCTCCATTCACTTTTTCAAAAAAACTGTATATAATCTCCGCTGATTTCATTCATACAGATATCCTTCTCCGCTGAAAGTCCCCGGATCAGAACCTGGGTGTCCGTCCCTTCCGGGTAAATCCGTGAAGACAGCACCTGCCGGCCGCCGTTTAAAAAAATTTCAAGGCTGGACTGATCTGACCATATTTCGGCCTTCCAAAGATTTTCCACAAAGCACTCTCGAACTTCTTTCTTGCCGCTGACCCAGTTTTTTCTGCTAAACCGTACTGTTTTTTCTTCCG
The DNA here is from genome assembly GCA_900543715.1 of uncultured Blautia sp. GTDB lineage: Bacteria > Bacillota > Clostridia > Lachnospirales > Lachnospiraceae > Blautia > Blautia merdigallinarum. The sequence goes on from UQSX01000077.1 coordinate 3,574, forward strand.
GAATCCAATCTATCACTGTGTCTCCGCCGTAAAAGCTTACAGTAACTCGGTGGCCCGGATTCTGGTTCAGGAATTCCAGCCGGAAAGTCCGCACTCCTGGAAACATCTGGAAAACTTTTTTTTCTATCTGCCGGACCGGAACCTGTTCTCCTTTAAGAGTTTCCAGCTCCTTCACCGGATTCTGTAGCAGCTCTCCCTCTGAAACAGTAAGTTCCCTGGGCAAAGTCAGGCAGTGGATCCTGGGTTCCCCTTCAGAAAAAACCTTTTCCTGATCCTCTTCCATACGGGACATCCATGCATAGAGAATTCGTCTTCCATTCCTGTCTTCAAAAGTCTGCGGCGCATAGAAATCAAATCCCTGGTCCAGTAAGAAATACCCCTGATCCAGATTCTGTTCCTGGAAGGTTCCTTCCTCTTCATTAAAATCCACAAACTTTCCTGCGGAAAAACTGGAAATATCCCTGTCCCTTTCATTATCCCGGCTTTGAAGATTGTAAAGGAGAATATACTGGTCTTTTATCCGGAACAGATCCGGACATTCTATCATTTCATAGTTCTCTGATGTGCCAGGCATTCCCTTATATTCCCATTTCTGTCCATTTTCTGAATGATACAGGGCAAGGGCTCCTTTTCCATTTTGCCGCTGGGCTCCGATAAGCATAAAGTAGTCGCCACATTTTCCCCCAAAGACTTTCGGATCCCGGAAATGTTCTGTATATCCGGCCGGTGTTTCTGCAAAGCATCCAAGTTTTAAAAATTTCTGTCCGTTTTCTGTAACCGCCATAGACTGATAGCTTTTTCTTCTATTTTCGTTTTTTACATTACCTGTATAAAACAAATATAGTCTGTCTTCTATCACGTAGCTACTCCCGGAATACACGCCGCATCTGTCATAAGTCTGGTCAGGAAGCAGGGCGCTGCCTTCAAAAGTCCAGCGGGTCATGTCCGGCGAGGTAAACATTCCCCATTCCTTATAGGAATGATCCTTGGCAAACCTGTTCCATTGGAAAAATACATAATATTTTCCCTGAAAAAAAGCCAGTCCATTGGGATCATTGAGAAGCCCTCTTGGCGGTTCCAGATGATAAAGCTGTTTTTTATTATCCAATCCATCAACCCCTTCCTTTTATTTTCTTCGGCGCCTTTAATTATATTTAACACTATACAATGACTTTTTTCTATGGCATTTCATATGATATATATGGAAAAAACTAACTTTTGGGATTATAATAAAGATATGAGAGAATATAAAGAAACGCAGCATTCGCTGCAGTATAAGACAAATGCAGATCTGTCATTTTACAGTGCAGGATATGAAGAGTGTGCACCCGGTTACAGCTATGGGCCGAAGTTCCGTTCTTATCAGCTGATTCATTTTGTATTGGAGGGAAAGGGGAAGTTTCATATTAATGAACACATTTTTCAGATCGAAGCCGGAGACGCTTTTATCATTCCTGCAGGAAAAGTATCCTATTATGAAGCAGACAAGGAAGAACCTTGGCATTATGCCTGGATCAGTTTTCTCGGGATCAATTCAGAGCAGTATCTCTATCAGATCATGACCTCTTCAAAAGATATTTACAGGATCCATGGATTAGATACACAGAAGTATAAAAATTTTATTTTTGATATTCTTTCATTGAAAGGAAGTCCTACCAGTCAATATTTTAAAGCCACAGGAATCCTGTATCATATTATGTCAGATTTGTTTGAAGATGTGGGGTTCAATGAAGAGAGCTGGGGAAAAGATTCTGTAGCCGATGAAGTGAAATTTTTTCTGGACGTAAACTACGCAGACCGGATTGTTCTGAAAGATGTGGCCCGCTCCTTTGGTATTCATCCCAACTATCTGACCCGAACCTTTCATGAAAAGTTCGGAGTATCCCCTAAAAAATATATCTTGGATCTGAAGCTGAAAAAAGCCTGCCGACTGCTGACTACCACAGAACTTCCGGTTTCCGTGATATCCGGATCCCTTGGCTTTGATGACCAGCTTGCATTTTCCCGCATTTTTCGAAAGAATCTTTCTGTCTCTCCTTCCGAATATAGAAAGATTTCCCGACAGGGGAAACAATGATCACAAACATTGTCCGACAGCGCTCTTATCACAAGGTATTTGGTATGGAGCCCTTGTTATGGAGCTTCTGCCACTCAGATTCCAATTTTTTCATCCTAGGCTGTAGAAATCTGACTGTTTCTACCTCCAGATTCCCGGTTTCCTCATTCTGGGCCACAGTAGTCTGGTTATTCCTACCTCCAGATTCCCGGTTTTCCCATTCTAGGTCACAGTAACCTGGTTATTCCTGTCGCCCAGTTCCCGGTTTCCTCATTCTGGGCCGCAATAGCCGGACAATCCTCTTCTGTAAAAAGGAAAAGAGACTATCCCACAAAACCTGAGGCTTTATAAAAGCCTGGATTTTGCAGAATAGTCTCTTTTTCGTCAGAAGGCCTGAATCAGCATTGGCTGAAAGTCCATTCTTCGTTTTACTTTCTATATTTTATATTATTTCTCACTCTCTTCACATATCCCAGCACCAGCAGCACACAAACTGCAAGTACCAGAATATAAGATATAGTCTTTAAAAGGAAGAAGCAGGCAGAGGCAAGAAGCAGGACTCCCGCCCAATAAAGGCATACCCTGCCTTCTCCTGAAGCCCATTTTTCCCAGTCTTCTTTGCTCATGTCTCCCATTCCTCTCAAAGGCAGTCTTCTGCCTGACAGCAGAAGCAGGCCCTTTATCAGATAATAAATCCCAAAAAGAAAGGCAAAGCGGAGAATCACAGCCACTGCTGCAAGCAGCCCTTGCATCATAGAAAATCTCTCCTTTTTACAGTATCAGTTCTTGAAACTGTGTATAGGCGCCGGAATCCTTCCTCCCCGGTTTACGAAATTATCGCAGGAGTAAGGATTTACAGGCATGATAGGCGCATAGCCTAACAGGCCGCCGAACTCTACGGTCTCTCCCACTCCTTTTCCGATTACCGGAATCAGACGGACAGCGGTAGTCTTCTGGTTTACCATACCGATGGCACATTCATCTGCAATGATTCCTGCAATGGTAGTGGCCTTGGTATCTCCCGGAATAGCGATCATATCCAGTCCCACAGAGCAGACACAGGTCATAGCCTCCAGTTTCTCTATAGTCAGGGCATTGGCACGGACAGCATCGATCATACCCTGGTCTTCACTGACAGGAATAAAGGCTCCGCTTAATCCTCCTACATAGGAAGAGGCCATAACTCCGCCCTTTTTCACCTGGTCGTTGAGCAGAGCCAGAGCCGCAGTGGTTCCCGGCGCACCTGCATATTCTACTCCGATCTCGTGGAGGATGTCTGCCACACTGTCACCGATGGCTGGTGTAGGAGCCAGGGAAAGGTCCACGATTCCAAAGGGAATACCCAGTCTCTTAGAAGCTTCCTGTGCCACAAGCTGTCCCACTCTGGTCACCTTAAAGGCGGTTTTCTTAATGGTCTCGCACAGCACCTCAAAATCTTTTCCCCGAACTCTCTCCAAAGCTGTCTTTACAACGCCGGGGCCGGAAACACCTACGTTAATAACTGCATCTGCTTCTGTGACCCCGTGGAAAGCTCCTGCCATAAATGGATTGTCGTCCGGAGCGTTACAGAATACCACCAGCTTGGCACAGCCCAGAGAATCCTGGTCTGCAGTAGCCTTGGCGGTTTCCAGGACAATATCTCCCATAAGGCGCACAGCGTCCATGTTAATACCGGTTTTTGTAGAGCCCAGATTTACAGAACTGCATACCCGCTCTGTACAGGCCAGGGCTTCAGGAATAGAACGGATCAGCAGCTCGTCTGCCTTTGTCATTCCCTTTGCCACGGTAGCGCTGTAGCCGCCGATGAAATTTACACCTACTTCTTTTGCTGCTTTGTCCAGGGTCTGAGCCAGGGTTACAAAGTCTTCAGAGGATTTGCAGGCTGCTCCCCCTACAAGAGCAATGGGTGTAACAGAGATTCTTTTGTTTACTACAGGAACTCCGAATTCCCTGGAGATCTCATCTCCCGTTTCCACCAGATGTCCGGCAAGGGTGGTGATCTTCTCATAGACTTTCCGGTTTACCTGCTGCAGGTCCGAATCAATACAGTCCAGAAGGCTGATACCCAAAGTAATGGTACGCACATCCAGATTTTCCTGCTCGATCATTTTATTGGTCTCATTGACCTCATACATATTTATCATAATCTGTCTTACCTGTCCTTTCTCCCTGGTGTCTCAGATGCGGTGCATCTTGGTAAAGATATCCTCATGCTGCACATGGACCGCCACGCCGATTTCTTTCCCCACTTCTTCCAGTTCCTTGGAAAGCACATCCAGCTTTTTCGGGGACAGGCTGGTATCTGTGATCATCATCATATTGAAATATCCATCTACAATGGTCTGGGAAATATCCAGGATATTCACCCTGTTCTCTGCCAGATAAGTACATACCTTTGCGATAATGCCTACAGTATCTTTTCCCACTACAGTAATAATTGTCTTTTTCATGATTCTGCTCCTTTTCTAAATGGTGACCAGGTCGGATATTCTCTCCCTGTGGGCCACGGTAATCTTAAAATCTGAGGAAGTCCAGGGATTTTCTCCCATAGTCACCTCTGAGCACACGGTCTCATAGGCCAGTGCCTCGTAATTGTTTTCCTGGCTCAGATGTCCCAGAAAAACCGCCTGGAGGCGGTCATGGAGAAGCCTGCAAAGCAGTCTTCCCGCCGTCTCATTGGACAAGTGCCCCTTATTTCCCAGGATACGCTGCTTCAGATAATAGGGATACCTTCCCACCTGAAGCATGTTCACGTCATGATTGGCCTCCAGAAGAAGCACATCCAGTCCTGAAAGATTCTGGACTATGTACTCATCATAATACCCCAGGTCTGTGGCAATCCCTACAGACTTTTACCCTACCGGTTCCGCCGCATCATGGGAGATGGCGAAAGGGTTTACCTGAAGGTCTCCGATCTGAAAAGGGCGGTCAGCCTCGATGACGTGAAAAAGATCAAGAGGCAGTTTCCCCAGACTGTTCATCCTCTGGATCGCCTCCATGGTCCCTTTTGTACAATAAACCGGTATCTCATGCTTTCTGGAAATCACTCCCAGACCTTTAATGTGATCGGAGTGTTCATGGGTGATCAGGATTCCGTCACACTCCTGACAGCTCCGGTCAATGCTGCGCAGTCCTTCCTCAATGCGCTTTTTACTGATCCCAACGTCTACCAGCAGGCTGGTGTGCTCACTTCCCACGTAAATACAGTTGCCGCTGCTTCCGCTGGCTATACTACACAGATTCATAATATGTTCTCATCCTTCGCTCGATCTGAAGATAGGTGTGGGCCACATCTTCATCGTTATATAATTGGAAGTCACAGTGAGCCTCATACTCCTCATCGGGAAGCTGATTTTCCATTACCTGGCGGATCCGTTCATCTGAATATCCCCGGTCCCGGCGAAGGCGCTCCATCCGGACTTCTTTTTCGCAATAAATATACCATATCTCGTCACAGATTTCATCATATTTTTCTTCCAGAAGAAGGGCGGCTTCCAAAAAGAAGAATTCTGTCTCTTCTTTTCTGGATCTTTCTATCTCATTCACAATGTATTTTTTCACTTCAGGGTGGATAATCCCATTGAGCTTTTTCAGCATTTCGGAATCCTTAAATACGATTTGGGCAATGGCCTGACGGTCCAGAGAGCCGTCCTCCTTTACGACCCAGTCTCCAAAAAGCTTCACCACCGGCTCATAGCATTTTCCCCAGGGCATCATCAGCATATGTCCTACTTCGTCTGCCTTTACGATCCTGGCATCAAAATGGGCCTCAATATAATTTAAAACCGCGCTTTTTCCTGAGCCTACGCCCCCTGTCACACCGATTACTCTCATACTTTTCCCTCCTTCGTAAAAATCCGCTATTTGGCTTCATACCAGTTTTCTCCGGTATGCATATCCACTTCCAAAGCCACAGACAGCTCTGCTGCTCCTTTCATCTCTTCCTCCAGGATAGCGGCCACCCTGGGCTCTTCCTCTCTGGCTGTCTCAATGAGCAGCTCATCATGAACCTGAAGGATCAGCTTTGACTTCAGATTTTCTTCTCTGAGTCTTCTGCTTACCCGGTTCATGGCAATTTTTATGATGTCAGCAGCGGTTCCCTGAATGGGAGAATTCATAGCTACCCTTTCTCCGAAAGAACGCTGCATAAAGTTGCTGGATTTCAGTTCCGGCACCGGACGTCTTCTTCCAAACATAGTAGACACATATCCTTGTTCCTTTGCCTGTTTCACCAGTCCGTCCAGAAATCCTTTGATCTTTGGATAGGTCTTGAAATAATCCTCAATATACTGAGCAGCCTCTTTTCTGGTAATACTCAGATCCTGGCTCAATCCAAAGGAGCTGATGCCATAGACAATCCCAAAGTTCACTGCCTTGGCATTTCTTCTCTGAAGAGGTGTCACCTGTTCAAAGGGAACATGGAAGACCTGGGAAGCTGTGATTCTGTGGATATCCTGGGCCTCCCGGTATGCCTGGATCAGCTTCTCATCTCCTGACATATGGGCCAGCACGCGAAGCTCGATCTGGGAATAATCTGCATCCAGAAATACATAACCCTCTTTAGGGATAAAGACCTTCCTGAGCATTCTTCCCAGCTCTGTCCGGACAGGGATGTTCTGAAGGTTAGGCTCTGTACTGCTGATCCTTCCAGTGGCGGTAATGGTCTGATTAAAGGTGGAATGGATCCTTCCTCCTTCATCTATATAGTTGGCCAGACCGTCTGCATAAGTGGATTTCAGCTTTGCAAGCTGCCGGTATTCCAGGATATCCGCCACAATCTGATGGTCCGGCGCCAGCTTATCCAGCACATCTGCTGCAGTGGAATATCCGGTCTTAGTCTTCTTTCCCCCTGGCAGCTTCATCTTTTCAAAAAGGATCACCCCTAACTGTTTGGGCGAATTGATATTAAATTCCTCTCCGGCCTCTTCCCAGATGGTTTTCTCCAGCTCTTCAATACGGACCTGGAGTTTTTCTCCATATTCCTTCAGCTCTTCTCCATTGACCCGGATGCCCTCCTTTTCCATATCAGAAAGAGTAAAGAGCAGAGGCATTTCAATGTCTGTAAATAAAGCTTTCATTCCTGTGCTTTCCAGAGCTCCCAGAAGGGGCTTTTGAGACTTCAGCGCCACATAAGCCATGTAGCAGATACTTTTGGCAACTTCCTGTTCTTTTTCATCAGAAGCCTTCACATAGGAAAGCTTTCCTATAAGGTCTTCTTTAGCAGGAAGGATTTCTCCCAGGTATTCCTTGGCAATATCATCATAAGTATATTGGGACTTCAGAGGATTCAGAAGATAGGCAGCGATCCCTGCGTCAAACATAGCTGTATGCTCCTGGATATCCATGTGACGGAGCATAGTCTTAATATCCAGAGAAGCAACCAGTCTGCCATGTCCGCAGAGACGGTCAGCCTTCTCCATGAGATAATCCCTGCTCAAAAATCCCTGGGGCAGAAAACAGTACACCTGAAACTTCTCTTCCTCCTCATAGGACAGCCCCAGGCCAAGGAAACTATCTCCCTCTTCCAGAAGTTCCAGGCCGATGCCTTCTTTTTCTTCTGCTTTTTTGAAGATTTCTTCTGCAAGGGCAAGATCCGTCACTGTCTGGAAATACTCTTCTGTCTTTACCTGTTCTCCCTTATCCTGGAATCTGGAAAGGAAGTTTTTAAACTCCAGCTCCTTGAAAAATTCATAGGCCTCCTGGGTATAGAAATCATGGACCCTTGCCTTCTCCCGTTCAAGTTCCACAGGACTATCCGTATTGATGGTCGCCAGCTTTCGGCTCAGCACTGCCAGATCATAATGCTCCAGAAAAGCGTTCTGGGCTTTCTTGGGCTTGATCTCCTCCACATGGGCATAAGCATTTTCTGCAGTTCCGTATTCCAGAAGAAGCTTTGTGGCAGTTTTCTCACCCACTCCTGGAAGTCCGGGAATATTGTCGGCAGAATCTCCCATCAGGGCTTTCAGCTCTATGATCTGAGGCGGCGTAAGCTGGTAAGTCTCTTTCACGTCTTTTGCATAGTAGTCCTCAATGGTAGTTTTTCCTCCCTTTGTCTTGGGGATCCGGATACAGATGTGTTCCGTGGCCAGCTGAAGGAGATCCCTGTCGCCGGAAAGAATGGTCACATCCATTCCCTGGGTTTCGCTTTTCTTTGCCAGAGTTCCCAGGACATCATCTGCCTCATATCCTTCTTTAGATACAATATTGACTCCCATGGCTTCCAGCACATCTTTCATCACCGGCACCTGTTCCCGCAGCTCTCCCGGCATAGGCTTTCTGGTCTCTTTGTAGGCATCATACATTTTATGGCGGAAGGTAGGCGCAGGAAGGTCAAAGGCTACTGTAAGGTAATCGGGATTCTCCTCCTCCAGCATTTTAAATAGGATATTAAGAAACCCGTATATGGCGTTGGTATGAAGGCCTTCGGAATTTGTCAGGTCCGGAAGCCCGTAATAGGTTCTGTTCAAAATACTGTGCCCGTCTATCAGCAGGATTTTTTCCTTCATGTCTGTTCTCCTTGTTGTTGGATAATTTCTATCTTATTCTTGTAGTATAGCATAAAGGAAACAAAAAAGACAGGCAGGAACGCCTATCTTTTTTGTTTCCTCTGTATTTGTTCTTATAAAGCCTTTATAAAGCGGCGGAAGGCTTCCCTTCCCTCAGGTGTACATTTATAAACTCCTGCGTCCTCCAGTACATGGACAAATACCTGCCCCACTTCTTCCTGAAGGATGTCCATTACATTCTCCTTTGTGATCTCAGGATATTTTGGAAGGAATTCCTTTACCCAGACGCTGTGTTTTTCCAGCATTTCATTTTCTGCAGGATCTTTTCCTTCCAATATGTATCCTGCCAGAAGTTCCAGTTCTTCCTTCAGTCTTGCAGGAAGGACTGCCAGACCCATAACCTCAATAAGACCGATATTTTCTTTCTTGATATGGTGGTACTCTGCATGGGGATGGTACACTCCTAAAGGATTTTCCTCCGTAGTGATATTATTTCTAAGGGTCAGATCCAGCTCGAACATATCCCCTTTCTTTCTGGCGATAGGAGTAATGGTATTGTGAGGCTCTCCATCTGTTTCTGCAAAGACAAAGGCTGCTTCGTCTGTATATCCTCTCCATACTTCCAGCACATGGCTGGCCAGATCAATAAGCCGCTTCTCGTCTTTGCTCCGGATCCTCAGCACGGAAAGAGGCCATTTTACAATGCCTGCTTCTACGTCCTCGTAGCCTGGAATGGCAACTTTTTCTTCCATAGGCGCCTTGGCCATGGCAAAGGTATAGTGTCCTCCCTGGAAGTGATCGTGGCTTAAAATAGAGCCTCCTACAATGGGCAGGTCTGCATTGGAACCCAGGAAATAATGGGGGAACAGCTTGATAAAATCAAAAAGTTTTACAAAAGTGTTTCTCTCAATCTTCATAGGAATGTGCTGTCCATTGAAGACAATACAATGTTCGTTATAGTAAACATATGGAGAATACTGGAATCCCCACTGGCTGTCATTAATAGTGATCGGGATGATCCGGTGGTTTTCTCTTGCAGGGTGGTTCAGTCTTCCTGCATATCCTTCATTTTCCATACAAAGCTGACATTTTGGATAGCTGCTCTGTTTTGCATTCTTTGCAGCGGCAATAGCCTTTGGATCTTTTTCCGGCTTGGAAAGGTTAATGGTGATATCTATGGTCCCATAGGGACTTTCCACAGTCCAGCGCCTGTCTTTCTTTATGCGGTAACGGCGTATATAATCGGTATCCTGACTGAATTTATAGAAAAATTCTGTAGCCGCTTCAGGACTTTTTTCGTACTCTTTCCAGAATTTTTCCTGAACCTGGGCCGGACGGGGAACCAGGCAGTTCATGATCTTGGTATCAAACAGATCCCGGTAGCCAATGCTGTCTTCAATAATTTCTCTTTTTACTGCCTCATTTAAAAGTTCTCCCAGAATGGTCTCCAGGTCTTTGCATACTTCCTGGTCCTCCGGCTCTGTGTATTCGTCTTCATGAAATACATCCAGCAGAAGATTTGTGGTATAAACCCTCTCACACTCAGGCACCAGCCCTGTATCAATCCCATACTGTACCAGATCTCTGATATTCTTGTTCAACATATCTTTCACCCTTCTCCTTACTATTGCTCTTTCAGGCAATTCTTCTTGTTCCGTCACCAATTTCCACTACATAAAAATCTGCAGCATATCCGATTTCTTTTTCGTAGACTTCACCTACATTTTTAATAAATGCATTTACTTTATCTTCTCTCACAATGCTGACCGTACAGCCTCCAAAACCTGCGCCTGTCATTCTGGAGCCGATGACGCCTTCCTGTTTCCAGGCAGCCCCCACCAGAGTATCCAGCTCTTTCCCGGTGACCTCATAGTCGTCTCTTAAGGAAATATGAGATTCATTCATCAATTTTCCAAAAACATCCAGTTTGTTATTTTTCAGAGCTTTTACCGCCTGAACTGTCCGCTGGTTTTCATATACCGCATGTTTTGCCCTCTTCCTGCACACAGGATTCTTTACAGCCTCTTTCACCTGTTCAAACTCTTCCTCTGTCAGTTCTCCCAGAGCATGAATGCTCTTTACCTTTTGAATATCTTTCAGGGCTTCCTCGCACTCAGCTCTTCTTTCATTATATTTAGAGTCTGTCAGTCTCCTCTTTTTGTTGCTGGCAGCAATCACGATTTTATATCCTTCCATATGGATAGGGGCATATTCATATTGAAGGTTCTGGGTATCAAGGAAGATCGCATGATCCTTTTTCCCCATAGCAATGGCGAACTGATCCATGATCCCAC
>UQSX01000078.1 GCA_900543715.1 uncultured Blautia sp.
AAAATTTAAGGTTTTATCGGAATTAACAGAACATACCCTGGCAAATGAGATTGAACCGCCTAAGGAAGTCCTCCGTAAAGATATAAAATCTCCTCGCTAAGCGGGAAAGGCTGGAAGGAATGGATATCGTATGGTCCTGGGAAGCCCAGGAAACTACAGAAGCGGAGTTCTCTTATGAAATCACATTATACAGCGGTAAATTGAAAGTAGTGCTTATTGACCCGGAAGGGGCTCTGACCACTCTGGCAGAGTGTGATTCTCCAGGGGAACTAAATGCCCAGGAAAGCATCTCCCTGGAAAAGGGAGAAAGCAGGATAAAACTTGTAGCAGGAGAAGATACCAGATTTGATATACAGTTGGGGATGACAGAAGGAAGCTTTACGGAGCTGGGATTTTAAAAGAAGGGGAGGAAGTTGAAAAAGAGAATCCTATTATTGACCTGCTGTTTATTACTGGCAGCTTCAGGATGCGGAAATCAGAGAGCAGAAAGAGAAGAAGATTTGCCATGCACTCTCCAGGATATGTCATATTATAATGAAAAAAGGCTGGAATTCCTTATGTGGAAGTCCAGCCTTAATCTATCGGGGCAACAGGATTTGAACCTGCGACCTCACGGCCCCCAGCCGTGCGCGCTACCAAGCTACGCCATACCCCGCAATCAACAAATGCTATTATACCAGAATTTTTTCAAAAATCAACACTTTTTTAGAAAATTTTTTGGGCTGGTGCCGAAGTACTTCCGAAAGGCGCCGGAGAAGTGCTCTGGTGAAGAATAACCCAGGGTATTGGATACGGAGGTGACTGTCTGGTCCGGCTGTCCCAAAAGGACAAGAGCCCGCTCCATACGGGCCTGAGTCCGCTTTTCCAGAAAGGTCTGTCCGTAAAATTCTTTCAGGAAACGTTCTGTCTGTCTGGTGCTTAACCCTAAGCGGCGGGACAGTTCCCTAAGAGTCAGATTCTCATATTCATATAAAAAATAATCTTCTGCAATGACGGATTTTTGCAGGACCAGATTCTGAGAAGAAGAGGAATTTCCCTCACTGGCAGCGGACCGGGAACTGCGGATGCAGAGAATAAAAATCTGTTTGAGGAGGCCGCAGATGTATTCCCCATATCCAAAGGGCTTTTTCTCCAGCTCCTCTTTCAGCTCTTCTAAAAGAGGTAGCAGACAGGAACCCTTTCTTTCCAGAATAAGATCCTGGGAGATCAGAGCAGACAGGATCGGCTTTTTTCCGCTAATGATACTGGGAAGGCAATGGTCTATATGGAAATAAAGGCAGTATTCCACCATGGGTTCTTTTTTGTGGGAAATCTCAGAATGTTCTGTGTGAGGACCTGCCATATAAAAGGTTTCCGGAGCTGTGTGAAAATATCCATCTTTTAAATGGATCTCCCCCTTCCCAGAGACGATATAGTGCAGCTCATAGCAGCCGGCGCCATGGCTGTGAAAAGGTACATGGAGTACCTGACGGCAAAGGGCAATGGTAAGGACATGGACGGGGATATTTTCAACAGTGAAAGTAAAATCCAGATTCTGGAGCAGGGTGTTCATTTTATTTCCTCCTGACAGGGAAGAACGTTGTTTTTAGTAATCCAACAGGCGGTTTCAGAAATTCTTCCGGTTTTCTTACAGTCTATCAGGAACAGAAGAGGACAGTCAAGAAAGAATAGAAATAAACCTGCGAAAAGGCGACATATTTTCTGAAAGCTGTCGCTGTTCTCTCTTAAAAACACTCCATATAAACGTATAATAAAGATAAATGAAAACCTGAGAAAATATAGAGGAGGATTTTAAGATGGGTACAATGGAAGGTGCGATCCTGCCAGGCAACAGCACAGTGGAACTGAGAGATTTTGAAATTCTAAAGCCGGGATTCGGCCAGGTGCTGATAAAAACTATGGCATCTACTATCTGCGGCAGCGATATCCGCTGTATTTACCGGGAACATGTGGGAAAAGGACCGGAGGCTTATATCCCAGGAACCATTGCAGGTCATGAACCCTGCGGGCAGATCGTAGAGGAAGGTCAGGGACTGCGGCGGTTTAAGAAAGGAGACAGGGTCATTGTCTATCATATTTCAGGCTGCGGTGTCTGCCATGACTGCAGGAAGGGGTATTATATATCCTGCAAGAGCCAGTACAGAAGAGCCTATGGCTGGCAGAGAGACGGAGGTATGGCGCCTTATATCCTTGCAGAGGAAAAAGACCTGATCCCATTACCGGAACCGCTGACCTACAAGGACGGCGCTCAGGTGGCCTGTGGGTTTGGAACCGTTTATGAAGCCATTGAGAAAATAGGCATTTCCGGAAATCATACAGTGCTGGTTACGGGACTGGGACCAGTGGGACTTGCTGCTTTAATGCTTGCCAGAGCTATGGGCGCAGATAAATTGATCGGTGTGGAGATGAATGACTACCGGATTAATCTGGCGAAAAAACTAGGACTTGCAGACTTGATCATTAAGCCGGGAGAGGAAGCTTTAGAAGAAATCCTAGAGGCTACAGGGGGACATGGAGCAGAGCGGGCCATTGATGCCAGCGCCAATGACCAGGCCCGGCAGCTTGCGGTCCGGGGAACCAGAGACTGGGGAAGGATTGCTTTTGTAGGGGAAGGAGGTACCAGCACCCTGAATCCCAGCCCGGATATGATCCATGGACAGAAAACTATTTATGGCTCCTGGGTAACTTCTCTCTGGAAAATGGAAGAACTGACAGAGCACCTGGTACGGTGGAACATTCACCCGGAAAAGCTGATCACTCATGAGTTTCCTCTGGAAAAGGCCGGAGAGGCTTATGCTCTGATGGCAGGTGGAAACTGCGGCAAAGTTGCAGTTGTTTTTGAAAAATAGACAGAAAAGGAGCTGGACACAGGTAAAGGTACAGGGGGCTGTCGGAGACAGGAAAAGATATAAACACATACAGAAAACCGGGAAAGCAGAAAAAATCTGTTTTTCTGGTTTTTCTATTGACTTTTTTCATGCTTAGTGATATGGTTAATTACACAAGTAATGAACCATATAAGTAATAGGCCAAAATGTAGGGAAAGATTCAGAGAAGAAACAAAAAAGAATTTATGGGTCCATAGACAGAATAGAAAGGATGTGAGAAATCTTGCAGGAACTTTTGAATCAGGAGAAATCGATTTATCTTCAGATTAAGGAAATGATTGAAAGAGATATCCTGAGGGATATTCTCCTGGAAGAGGAAAGAGTGCCCAGCACCAATGAGCTGGCGAAACTTTACGCCATTAATCCGGCCACAGCAGCTAAGGGTGTGAATCTTTTAGTAGACGAAGGTATTTTGTATAAGAAAAGGGGAATCGGTATGTTTGTAGCGGCAGGCGCCAAGGAGGCGATCCGAAAGAAAAGAAGAGAACATTTTTTTGAAGACTATGTAAAAGCCATGTTGGCAGAGGCAGCTAATCTGGGGATCAGCAAAGAGGAACTGATTGAAATGATCGCATGGAATCAGGGAGGGAAAGAGAATGAGTGAAAAAATTTTACAATGCAGGGGAATTGTTAAACAATACAGGAAACAGGAAGTGCTCCACAATATAGACCTGACTCTGGAACAGGGGAAGATTTACGGCCTCATCGGGAGAAATGGCGCCGGGAAGACTACGCTGCTGTCTATTCTTTCCGCTCAGAATCCGGCCACTTCAGGAGAAGTTTTTTTAAATGAGGAAAAGGTATGGGAGAATTCCAGGGCCCTTGAGGAGATTTTCTTTTCCAGAGAAATAAGTCCCAATGCAGTGGGAGATTCCTCTGGTCTTAGGGTAAAGGATTATCTGGAAATGGCAGAGGCCTATCTGCCTAAATGGGATAAGAATATGGCAGAAGAATTAGTAGAACTGTTTCATCTGGATAAAAAGAAAAAGACATTGAAGCTGTCTAAGGGCATGCTTTCCATGCTTTCTATTGTGCTGGCACTGGCCAGCAAGGCGGAATTTACTTTTCTGGATGAACCGGTTTCCGGCCTGGATGTAGTGGCCCGGGAACAGTTTTATAGACTCTTACTGGAAGAGTTTACAGAAAGCGGCAGGACTTTTGTTATCTCTACTCATATCATTGAGGAAGCGGCAGATCTGTTTGAAGAAGTAATCTTTCTCCATGAGGGAAGAATTCTTTTGAAAGAAAATACCCAGGAACTGCTGGAGCACAGTATCTATGTCAGCGGCAGAGCAGAGGAAGTAGATGAGGCAGTTAAAGGAAAAGAAATCCATCACCAGGAAATCTTAGGCAGGAGCAAAAGTGTTATGGTCAGGCTGAAAGAGGGAGAAACCCTGAACCAGACCCAGGGAATCACACTGCAGCCAATGAACCTTCAGAAGGTATTTGTTTCTTTGTGCGCCGGGGAGGAAGAGTGATATGAAGAGAGGTAAGAGAATCCTAAAAGTCGTATGGGAGAATGTCTGGGTGGGATCAGGTATGGTTTTCCTACTATGCATAGCACAGTTTTTCCGTCTTTCCCAGCGGAACCTGGAAAGTGTGAAAGAAATTGCAGGCTCTATGTTTGCAGGGGGACTTGTCATAGTGTCAGCGGCTACTTTAATGCTTATGGTCTATTCCAGATATAGCGTATATGAACCTTTGAAAATTTTTATGGGATATACCAGAAAAAAATCATTTGAGGATATGCAGTTTGCCAAGCTGCTCAGCGCTCTTTTCATAGCCCTTATTTCCGCAGCGGCTGTTGCGTTTGGAAGGTGGCCTTCTGTGAAAACAGAAGATTTGACCATGGTCTTCTGGGGCTTTGTGCTGATGATGCTGGTACAGGGAGCCGTGGAGCTGCTGACAATCCTCTATCTAAAGACCAGAAAACAGTGGATCGTCTTGGCTGCTATAGTAGTTGCCTGCGCCGGTATCGGGGGATTTGTGGGTTATAACGTTATGGCCATCATAGATGCAGAGGATATCATTGAGATACAGATGTCGTTCTTGTTTTTACAGGAAAATCCGCTGCTCTGGCTGCTGGTTTTTATAGTAGTCTATCATCTTATGGAATACTTTTCCTGGAAGCTGTTGAAAAATCTGGAAATTCGCATATAGCAGGAGGTGGAGAGTATGTGGAAAAGCGTAAGAGCACTTTGGAAGATCAGGAAAAAGGAGTTTTATATCTATATTTCACTGACTGGAATAGTATGGATTTTTGGAAACCTGTTTACCGGAGCCATGAAAGCAGGGACGCAGCTGCCTGGGGCTCTGCCTTTCGCCACCATGCTGGCTGCTTTTGGAGGCATAATCATGTGCGTTATAGGCTTTGGCACAGAGGTATTCTATGGATATGATTTTTATCTGCGTTTTGGTCATACCAGAAAGGAATTTCTTTTTGTATCAGGCATTGTGACCTTTTTTCAGAGTCTGATCATGGTTGTGGAACTGAAGATTTTTCTGGAACTGGAAATGCTGATTTCTCATAGTCTCTTTTCCGGCTCTCCGGGGACCAGACAACTGGAGACTGCGATCAGTATTTTTTCAGATTATGTATCTATACCCTGGCTTCCAGTCTATGGGCTGCTGATCACAGGACTGTCCTGTGCAGGAGGGGCATTTATCCATCGGTTTCACACAAGAGGCGGCTGGATACTGGTCTTTTTATGGCTTCTGGCGGCTGGAGTACTGCCGAAGATTATTCAGACACCCTGGTTTCATGAAGCGGCAGGGAATATTCTGAAAACTGCCATGGTTATACAGTTGTTTTTCGGAGCGCTTATAGGAGGCGCACTGTATCTGGCAGGGGTATTTGGGCTTCGGAAAGCAGGCGTAAACTGAGTAAATTCCTCCAAAAGAATTGACGTTTTCACCGGAAAATGGTATCTTAATAAGAAGCTATTGTAAAGTGGAATGGGAGGAATTGAAGAATGAAAAATTGCGGTAAATACAAAAGGCAGTATTTTCTTCCCCCGGTGAAATGTTTGGACTGGGCTGAGAAAGACTATGTAGATCATGCACCGATCTGGTGCAGCGTGGATCTGCGGGATGGAAACCAGGCGCTGGTGATCCCTATGAACCTGGAACAGAAGATTGAATTCTTCAAAATGCTGGTGAAAATCGGATTTAAGGAGATTGAGGTGGGATTTCCTGCCGCTTCTGAAACGGAATATACCTTCCTCCGTACTCTAATTGAAGAAAACCTGATTCCTGACGACGTGACCATCCAGGTACTGACTCAGGCCAGAGAGCATATTATCAAGAAAACTTTTGAAGCAGTAAAAGGAGCGAAGAATGTCATTGTACATGTGTACAATTCTACTTCTTTAGCCCAGAGAGAGCAGGTGTTCAGAAAATCCAAAGAAGAGATCAAGAAGATCGCTGTGGATGGAGCTGTTCTTCTGAAAGAACTTACAGAGGAGGCAGATGCAGACTACCGTTTTGAGTACAGCCCGGAAAGTTTTACAGGTACAGAGCCGGAGTATGCTCTGGAAGTATGCAATGCTGTATTAGATGTATGGCAGCCCACTGCAGACAGGAAAGCCATCATCAATCTGCCGGTTACGGTCCAGCACTCCATGCCCCATGTTTACGCCAGCCAGATTGAGTATATGTGCAAGAACCTGAAATACAGAGAGAATGTAGTAGTATCCCTCCACCCTCATAATGACAGGGGCTGCGGCGTAGCCGATGCAGAGATGGGGCTTCTGGCAGGAGCTGACAGGATTGAGGGTACTCTTTTTGGAAATGGTGAGAGAACAGGAAACGTAGACATCGTTACCCTTGCTCTGAATATGTATTCTCAGGGCGTAGAGCCTGAACTGGACTTTACCAATATGACAGAGATCAGTGAGAAATACGAAGAATTTACAGGAATGAAGATCAATGAGAGAAGCCCCTACAGCGGCGCACTGGTTTTTGCAGCTTTTTCTGGATCTCATCAGGACGCCATTGCCAAAGGCATGCACTGGCTGGATGAGAAGAAGCCGGAACACTGGACAGTTCCTTATCTGCCCATCGATCCAAAGGATCTTGGAAGAAATTATGACGCAGATGTTATCCGTATTAACAGTCAGTCCGGCAAGGGCGGCGTGGGATATATCCTGGAGACAAAATTCGGCCTGAATCTTCCTGCGAAGATGAGAGAAGCCATGGGCTATACAGCCAAGGCAGTATCTGACCATACCCAGAAAGAACTTCTGCCGGAGGAGATCTTCGAACTGTTTAAGAAGACCTTTGAGAATGTGAAAGCACCTCTGAATATTACAGAGGTTCATTTCCAGCAGAAAGAGGGAGGTATTACTACCCAGGTGACTTCAGAGTTTAACGGCAGATCCATCACTACAGAAGCTACCGGAAACGGCCGTCTCAATGCGGTAAGCAACGCTCTGAAGAAGGCATATGACTTCCAGTATGATCTGGTGACTTATCAGGAGCATGCTCTGGAACAAAGCTCCAGCTCCAAGGCTATCGCCTATGTAGGAATCAGGAAGCCGGATGGCAGCCTGGCCTGGGGGGCAGGGGTAGATCCGGATATTATCCGGGCATCTATTGACGCACTGGTTACAGCGATTAACAACAGATAAAAGATAAGATTATAGAAAGAGACCTTTTATGCTCCGGAGGGCAGTGCCGAGTCCCTGGAAAATTGGAAAGGTCTCTTTGCTTTGTTGTAAATTCAATACAAAATCTTAAAAAGAAAATTGTGCATAATGTCTAAAAAGCCTACTTTCCGCTTGACGAGGCCGCAGGGTGTAACGTATAATTTTGTTCAATTAGAGATATTGCGACAATAGAAAACAAAAGGAAAAAAGAGTATGAATATTATTTGTACAATTTTAGCCGGTATCCACTGTCTGATGGAACGTGTGTCAGAATGGGCAGGGAGACGGAAAATATCCAAGAAAAGCAGGCGGGAGAAAGCTGTTTTTATGGTGGGGGCCATTGCCGTGGCGGCTGTATCCTTTTCCTGCAATAGTGTTCATGCCCAGGGAAAAAACAAAGAGGAGACTCCCAAGCAAAAGGAGGAGCAAAACGAAGACAGTGACCTGGAGGACCAAGAGGTCTATGGTCTGGACTCTATTATCCAGGGCGTTTTGGTTGGCAACGAGGCCCAGTCGGAAGTGACTAAAGTAGGAACTTCTTTTGAGGTGGTTCTTGTAGGGCAGAGAGTAGGCAGAAGAGAGCTGGATTCTCACCTGGATTTTGCGGAAGAAGGCTCAGAAAATCTGGAACTTTTGAAGAATGAATCCATCGGTATGTCAGAAGAGCATCTGACCATGTCTGACGAAGACTATGAGACCCTTCTGAAGATTGTGGAAGCAGAGGCAGGAGGAGAGGACGATATAGGAAAGATCCTGGTGGCTAACGTGATCTTTAACCGGATAGAACACCCGGAGTTTCCGTCCACGGTTACGGAAGTTGTATGGCAGAATGTAGCGGGAAGCCCCCAGTTTTCACCTACTGTAGATGGAAGGATCCATACAGTTACCGTATCTGAAGAGACCAGAGAGGCTGTGAACCGGGCCATTGACGGGGAAGACTATTCCAAAGGAGCCCTGTATTTTGTGGAAGAGTCCACCGCAGATCAGGAAAATGTGGAATGGTTTAAAAGTGATTTGAAATTTTTATTTAAACATGGAGTTCATGCGTTTTACACATACCCATGAAGAAAGGATATAGGACATGCAGGTATTATATAAGAGTACAAGAGGAACAGGAGACAAACTTACAGCAAGTCAGGCAATTCTTAAAGGGCTGTCTGATGACGGAGGATTATTCGTACCAGACAGCATTCCGGAACTGGACATTGATCTGGAAACTCTTTCAAAGATGAGCTATCAGGAGATCGCATATGAGGTTATGAGCCGTTTCCTGACAGATTTTACAGAGGAAGAGCTGAAAGCCTGCATAGAGAAGGCCTATGACAGCAAGTTTGATGCAGAGGAGATCGTGCCTCTGGTAAAGAAAGGAAATGCCCATATCATGGAGCTTTTCCATGGACCTACGATAGCCTTTAAGGACATGGCTCTGTCTATCCTGCCTCACCTGCTGACCACTGCAGCCAAGAAAAATCATGTAAAAAATGAAATCGTGATCCTTACAGCTACCTCAGGAGATACCGGTAAGGCAGCTATGGCAGGCTTTGCAGACGTACCTGGGACAAAAATTATCGTATTTTATCCGAAGAACGGCGTCAGCCCTGTGCAGGAAAAACAGATGGTGACCCAGAAAGGGGAAAATACCTATGTGGTAGGTATCACTGGAAACTTTGACGACGCCCAGTCCGGCGTGAAGAAAATGTTTAATGATAAGGAACTGGCCAAAGAGCTGGATCAGTCTGGATACCAGTTTTCCTCTGCAAATTCCATTAATATTGGACGTCTGGTACCTCAGGTGGCATATTATGTTTACGCCTATGTGAAATTGATGGGAAGAGGAGAGATCCAAAAAGGAGAAGAGATCAATGCGGTAGTACCTACAGGAAATTTTGGAAATATTCTGGCTGCCTATTATGCAAAGCAGATGGGGATCCCCTATGGAAGATTTATCTGTGCTTCCAATGAGAATAAGGTTCTGTATGATTTCTTCCGTACAGGCTGCTATGACAGAAACAGAGACTTTATCCTTACCTCATCGCCTTCGATGGATATTCTGATTTCCAGCAATCTGGAGAGACTGATCTATCGGATCGCAGGAGAGGACAGCGAAAAGAACCGGGAGCTGATGGAAGATCTGACAGGAAAAGGTGTCTACCAGATCACGCCCCAGATGGAAGAAGGACTGAAAGAATTTTATGGAAACTATGCCACAGAAGAGGAAACCGCTGAGACTATCCGCAGTTTCTATCAGGAAAATCAGTATGTGCTGGATACGCATACGGCCGTAGCTGTGGAAGTTTATCAGAAATATCTGTCTGAGACCGGGGATGAGAAACCAGCTGTGATCGCTTCTACAGCAAGCCCATATAAATTTACAAGAAGTGTTCTGACAGCCATTGACAAAAAATATGAGAATATGGATGACTTTGCTCTGGCAGATGAGTTAGAGAAAATTTCCGGAGTAAAGATTCCAAAAGCTATAGATGAAATCCGCACAGCTCCGGTACGCCATAATACGGTGGCCGAGGCAGGAGAGATGCCGGATGTGGTAAAGAAGATATTAAAGATCCAGTGACAGTCATGTCAGGGAAGAGAAGCGGAATGCCGCTTCTCTTTCACTGTGAATATTCCATAAACCACATAAGAAAACTCAGACCATAAAAGAAAATTGGAGGTATATCATGGGAGCGCTTGACCTTGAACATGCAAAATCACAGTTTGAAAAATATCTTCAGAATTTTGATCTGGGAAATCCTAAAATCCGATTAAAGAAAGAGCATACTTTCGGCGTGGTAAAGGCAGCAGACTATATCTGCACTGGGGAAGGAATGAAAGAAGAAGACAGAGAGCTGGCTCTTCTCATTGCCCTTCTTCATGATATTGGAAGATTTGAACAGCTGAAAGCCTATAACAGCTATGATGACAGCCGTTTTGATCATGCCAGGTTCGGGGTTCGGCTGCTTTTTGAAGAGGGAGAGATCAGCAGGTTTCTTTCTGTCAGGGATTATGATGATATCATCAGACAGGCCATTGCTTTTCACTCTATGTACAGTCTTCCCGGGATCCAGGACCCAAGGACCCTTCTCCACTGTAAGATCATCAGAGACGCAGATAAGCTGGATAATTTTCGGGTAAAATCTGTGGACAGCCTGGAGGCACATTTTGACCTTTCCAGAGAAGAGATCCAGAAGGAAGGAGTATCTGAGAATGTACTGCAGGCTGTAAGGGAGCACAGATGTGTGCATAGGGAGGAGAGACGGACCCATTTGGATATGTGGATCTCCTATCTGGCTTTTATTTTTGATCTGAATTTTCCTTCCAGTTTTCGTTTTATACAGGAAAATGATTATATAAACCGCTGCATTGACCGGATGGACTATGAAGAAAAAACTGCCAGAGGATCTATGGAAGAGGTGCGGCAGATCTGCCTGGAATATGTGCAGAATAAAGCGAAATGATAAGGTACAGTAAAGTTTAGGTTAATTTTTCCTGAACAGCCGATGCATTTTTGTTGAAATAATCCATATACTAGAGTATAATAAAAATCAGAAAAAGTCCTGGGGTGTTCGACGCTCCCATTAATTTTGAACCTACATTACTTTAAACGGGATTCCTATATTGCCGGTTTCAATGTCAGGCCGTCATTACGCAGCGGAAGACAGCGCGCCGGTTGCGGTTGCCCACCTGGCCTAGGCTAGGAGTCAGAAGATGGGAAACGGCACTTTGGGACTTTTAGTTTTATTTAAGGAGAAATACATATTATGGGGATCGTGAAAGAACCATTTGGTAAAAGCCCGGACAACCGGGAAGTTTTTTTGTATGAGATCACAAATGCCAATGGAATGACCATTGGAGTCAGTGACTTCGGTGCTACGCTGGTGAAAATACTTGTATCAGATAAGGCAGGCAGATTAAGAGATGTAGCTCTGGGCTATGACAGTGCCGAGGGATATTATGACAATTCCTGTCATTTTGGCGCAGTGATCGGAAGAAATGGAAATCGTATCGGAGGCGCCAGATTTTCGTTAAATGGAAAGGAATACAAACTGGCAGTTAATGATAATAAAAATAATCTTCACAGCGGACCGGACTGGTACCGCACCAGGGTATGGGATGTGAAGACTGTGGATCAAGAGAAAAATTCTGTTACTTTTGCCCTTTACAGCCCGGATATGGATCAGGGCTTTCCAGGCAACTTCCATACAGAAGTTACCTATACCCTGACCGGAGATAATGAGATCCAGATTCATTATGAGGGAGAAGCAGACCAGGATACCATTGTAAACATGACCAACCATTCTTATTTTAACCTTGGGGGACATGAGGCCGGCCCTGAAGCTCTGCTGAATCATAAGGTTCAGATTCTGGCGCCAGAGTATACGCCAGTATCAGATTCAGAGGCCATTCCTACAGGGGAGATCGTTCCTGTGGCAGGAACGCCTATGGACTTTCAGGAGCCTAAGAAGATTGGACAGGATCTGGAGGCAGACTTTGAACAGCTGAAGTTTGGCGGCGGATATGACCATAACTACGCTTTGACCAGAGAGAAAGGACCTATGAGAAAAGCTGCCGCTGCAGAGTATGAGGAAAGCGGCATAGTTATGGAGGTATATACAGATCTTCCAGGTATGCAGTTCTACATTGGCAACTTTATAGACAATGAGAAAGGCAAAGACGGCTGTATATATCAGAAGAGGGGCGGTTTCTGCATGGAGACCCAGTATTATCCCGACGCCTGCAATCAGGCCAGTTTCCAGAGCTCTGTTTTAAAGTCCGGAGAAAAGTACGATACCACAACGGTATATAAATTTTCTGTAAAAGACTGATACAGGCCCATAAATATTTTGGCTGTTCCGGAATCCCATAGTCTCTATGGCTTCCCAGGACAGCCTTTTTCATTAGAGCGGGAGCATCGTGGAGGCGCCTGGATGAGGGTTCTCACTTTTGAAAAAATTACATATATTGGAAGTATGGACTGGAAAGAAAAAATGAAATGGAAAATTTTGATCATACTGGCAGCTCTTGTGGGAATCTTAATTGTATGGTGTGCAGGGAAAGCAGGTGAGGAAAGAGGAATTGCAGAATCTGAGATTTTAAAAGAGTATGCGCTGAAAGAAAATGAATGGGCCAGTGCGGCAGAGGCGGTATCTTCCCTGAAGGAGCGTATTGTGGAGCTGGCTGAAGAGAAGACAGCAGAAATTGCAGCGGCAGCAGAAACTGCCGGACAGAAAAATGCCGGGAAGGAAGAAAGCCAGGAGCTGCCTATACGGGTGCTGATCATGGATAATGGGTATAAGAGCTATTACCATGACAGGATCTTCATAGAATTCCAGGGCACCTGTCAGGGAAGCGGCGGGGAAACCTTTCAGGCCGGAGATACTCTGGAGCTTACCAAAGACAGTGCCAGGCTGGGAGAGGGGAGTTACACCCTCTCTCCCGGAGAAGAAAAGGCGTGTATGAAGGTGACTTCTCTGTCCAGAGGCCAGGGTTCCCCTTCCTACCGGGGAAGTTTGACCGTGTATAAAGATGAAAATGGACTCAGACTGGTAAACGCTCTGCCTTTGGAGGAATATCTCTATGGAGTGGTGCCCAGTGAGATGCCGGCTTCCTATCCTAAGGAAGCATTAAAAGCCCAGGCAGTCTGTGCCAGGACCTACGCCTGCGTTCAGATGACCAACAGCTCCTTGGAAGCACTGGGCGCCCAGGTAGATGACAGTGTTTCTTATCAGGTATATCAAAACAGCGGGGAAGCCAAGGAGGCCAGCCAGGCAGTGGAGGAAACTGCAGGAGAAATACTTCTGAACAATGGATCGCCTATTACGGCCTACTACTTTTCTACTTCCCATGGAAGAACAAGCACAGACCAGGTATGGGCGGCTTCTGCTCCTTCTTCCTACCTCCAGAGCGTAGAGTGTACTTATGATTCAGGAGAACCATGGTATCAGTGGGAAGTGGAACTGTCTCTTGGGAAAATACTGGAAAATGTCCAGGGGATGTTTGAAGGCGTCTCCTCTGTGGCTGGTATAGAGACCGGAGAAGAAGGAACAGAAGGAGGCGTGCTGAAACTGGTGATCCATACAGATCAGGGAGACAAGGAATTACATAGCGAATACGATATCCGGACAGCGCTGGCCCCAGAGGGACTGTCTGTTACCAGACAGGATGGTTCTCAGGTTATGGGCACATCTCTTCTTCCCAGCGCTTATTTTACACTGGAAGAGAGCAGAGATGAGCAGGGAGATCTGACCGGCTATAAGATACTGGGAGGAGGATACGGACATGGTGTCGGCATGAGCCAGAACGGAGCAAAAGGGATGGCGGATACTGGTAAAAATTATCAGGAAATTTTGAAGTATTTTTATAAAGACGTGGAAATTGGGAATATTAATGATGCTGTAGATACTGAGGATTCGTGATAGATGA
>UQSX01000079.1 GCA_900543715.1 uncultured Blautia sp.
GCGTCATGTAAAAAACTCCTTACCCTGTGGCTGTAAAATCACCTTACCACTCACAGGACAGTGCATAGATTCTGTAAAAGAGTAATATCCGGGTAGCTTAAGCCCCGCTCCCATTTGCTGACAGCAGATTCTGTCACATATAATTTCTCTGCCAGCTCCTTCTGTGTCATTCCCAGTTCCCGGCGTCTCTGTAAGACATAGGTCCCAAATGTCTTCTTATTTTCCATACACTTCATCTCCTCTCGATCTGTCACAGCAAAAAGCAGGTATTGGCTCCTCTTCGCCGTTTACTATCTACAGGATAGGAAGCAGATTTCAAAAAGTCAATGATCTGGGGCAAATTCGGGACTCGACTGTTAGGAAAGTCCTTGTATTTACTGGGGTTTTGGGGTATTCCTGTTTCTCATATACTTTCACAGAAAAAGCCCCGGCAGGATAAGAATCTTATTCTGCCAGGGCAATATTGCTATATAATTTCCCCTTAATATTTATTCTGTTAAAAGGCTTTCTTTATGGAGCTCACAAGATTATCCACTTCTTCTGCATTTACCAGGAAATAGCTGTTTCCGTTTACTTCCAGCAGATCATAGGTATCGTCGTAAGAATAGTAGGCCACCTGGATTTCCGGATACTCTTCACTGTTTCTGTGGAAAGTGATTTTCAGTCCCGGTTCTTCTTCCTTTGTAATCTTCTCCTCCTCGGCCTCTGCTTCCAGCATTATACTGCAGATTTCCTGATAAAGGGTGGTAAAATCTGTTTTCTCTACATCTTTATTTCCAAATTGGTATTCCCCATTTACGGAATCCACATTCATTTCATAAGATTTCTTTCCTGCCTGAATTTCCAGACTTTCTACTGTATCAATGTTAACCAAAACCGGAATCTTCAGAATATAGGAAAACGGGTCTAAGCCGAAAATAGAATCTATGGTGCTGGCTGACAGCTTATATATCTGATCTTCAAATCCCTGTACTGCAGCAAAACGATTTCCTGCACCATCTTCATTTCCCAGAATAATAGTGGCTGTCTTATCTGCATAGTCTGTCTGTTTTGCCTGGGTAGCATCCAGCGTATTCACAAAGTCAAGTGTGATACTTGTCTGTGAATCAGCAATTCCTGTATCCATTTCTGCATCTACAGCTACCGGCGCCTGAAAGTCTAAGCCGCAGAGCACATCAAAAAGATCATACATTGTCTCTGTATTTACAGTTACCGTCTCATCGTAGGGATTCAGGATTTCCCAATAGTCAAAATCCATCTTGTACCCTGCCGGTTCATTTGAAAGATTGAAAATCTCCTGACCCTCTTCTACCAGCACCACCCTTCTGATGCCATCTGCTACAAACTGTGGATGTTCCGCCTGAGTGATCTCTGGCTTTTCTTCCTGGACCTGACTGCTCTCTTCCGCATTCTCTGCGGTTTCCTGGCTTTCTCCTGAAGCACTTTCCGTTTCCCCTTTCGTCTCCTCTGTATTTCCGCATCCATATACTCCTGACATTCCAAGGGAAACGCTTAATCCCAGGATTACGATTTTCTTTTTCCAGTTCTGCATAGCTCTTCAGTCCTTTCTCTTTCCTCTGGTCAAAATTCCCCTCCTGTTCTTCTACTAAATCATGTACATTCACTAATATGTAGAAGGGGCAGGATAGGGTATGCCTATTCTGCCCCTCATGTTAACATGAGTAGTTTTTCTTTTCTATAGAGAAATCTGTCTTCTTTCTTTATCCAAGTGTCACATTTATTTCTGCCGGTTTTTTCCCTGTAAGTTCCTGGCTTCTTTCATCAGGCTGTGAAATTCCGGCAAAAATCTTGAAGTTCCTGCTGTCTACATGACGCTCTCCTGCCTGGTCTACAACTGCCATAGCTCTGTTTGCCACAGTAAGAGTAACGTTCTTCTTCTCTCCCGCTTCCAAAGCCACTCTTCTAAATCCGCACAGGCTATGATTACGCACTGCCAGAGGAGACTCCAGGTCCTTAATATAAAGCTGCACTACTTCTTCCGTAGCTCTTGTCCCTTTATTCTCCACAGTAACTTCCACTTCGATATCAGAATCTGCAGTCACCTGATTGAGCACTTTCGCAGATGTAACCTCAACGTCCCCATAGGTCAGACCATATCCAAAGGGATACAGCGGTTTTTTCTCAATATAACGGTAAGTCCGTCCTTTCATAGAGTAATCCGTAAACTCCGGCATACCTTCCAGATCTTTATAGAAAGTCACCGGAAGCTTTCCTGAAGGAGAAGTCTTTCCAAAAAGCAGGTCTGCTACAGCCTTTCCTCCTCTGGCACCCGGATACCATGCCAGGAGGATTCCGTTGCAATTTTCCTGGGCATAATTTAAATCAATAGCACTGCCTGCCATCAGAACAACTATGGTAGGTTTCCCTACTGCGGCCACTTTTTCTATAAGTTCTTCCTGAACCTTTGGCAGATGGAGGTCCTTTTTATCTCCTGAAGCATCACTGTTTCCTGTATCTCCTTCTTCACCTTCCAATGTCTCATCAAGCCCTACGCAGATTACTACTACATCACTGTGCTCTGCAGTAATTACAGCTTCTGAGATACGATCCTGTTCCCATGCCAGGTTTTCTACTCTGTCCTTATATAAGTGACAGCCCTGAGAATATAAGACTCTCACATCTTCGCCAACTTCATCTTGAATTCCTTCCAGCACAGTAATATATCTGGATGAAGTCCCATGGTAATTTCCAATCAAAGCAGCACGGCTGTCTGCATTAGGTCCTACTACTCCAATGGTCTTGATCGTCGATTTATCCAAAGGCAGCACACCGTCATTTTTCAGAAGCACACAGCCTTTTCTGGCTATATTAAGGGCTTCTTCCACATGTTCTTTACATTCTACCTTTTCATAGGGGATTTCATCATACTCGCTTCCATCAAAAAGCCCCATCAGATATCTTGCTGTAAGAGCCCTCTCTGCTGACTTTGTAATGTCCTCTTCCGTGATCAGTCCGTCTTCCACAGCTCCCAGCAGATGCAGATAAGTATTACCGCAGTTCACGTCACAGCCTCTCTTTAAAGCAAGTGCAGCTGATTCTCTGGCATTTTTTGTAATCTTATGGTTTTCATGGAAGTCTTTGATGGCCCAGCAGTCAGATACAAAATGTCCGTCAAATTTCCACTTGCCTCTCAGTACCTCTTCCATTAAATACTGGTGTCCACAGCAGGGTTCTCCATTTGTTCTGTTATAAGCTCCCATAACAGATTCCACATCCGCTTCTGTCACCAACGCTTCAAAAGCAGGAAGGTAGGTCTCCCACATATCCTTCATTGTGGCTTTTGCATCAAATTCATGCCGGATCGACTCAGGGCCGCTATGTACTGCAAAGTGTTTCGCACAGGCAGCCGCTTTCATTACCGGTCCGTCTCCCTGAAGTCCCTCTACAAATTTCACACCCAGACGTGATGTCAGATAAGGGTCTTCACCATAGGTCTCATGTCCTCTTCCCCAGCGTGGATCTCTGAAAATATTCACATTAGGAGACCAGAATGTCAATCCCTTATAGATATCTCTGTCTCCATGTTTCGAGTATTCATTGTATTTTGCTCTGCCCTCTGTGGCAATAATGTCTCCTACTTTTTTCATCTCTTCCTCGTCAAAAGCCGCAGCCATTCCGATAGCCTGAGGAAACATAGTAGCAACTCCTGCCCTTGCAACTCCATGGAGCGCTTCATTCCAATAATTATATGTAGGTACTCCTAGTCTTTCTACTGGCGATGCGTCATATTTTAACTGAGCTGCCTTTTCCATAAGTGTCATTTTACTTACCAGCTCTTTTGCCTTTTTTCTTGCCTCTGACCGTTCTTTTTTAAAATTTTTCATACACTATCCTCCGTTCTCATTGATGTACGTGTTTATTTTACACCGGATCCCAAATCTTTCTCTATCTTCTTTATGCGAAAAACTGCCCATTTATTGCTCTATGATCCTGTCCCTTATTTCTGCATTTCTTCCCGGTATTTTGTAGGAGATTTCCCTGTATGCTTCTTAAAAGCCAGAGAAAAATAATTGGTGTCACGGTATCCTACCATCATAGCAATCTTTCCTGTCTTCAGGCTGGTGGTTTCCAGAAGAGATTTTGCCTTTTCTATGCGCTTCCGTACAATATATTCATTACAGCCTTCTTTAGTTACTCTTTTAAACAATCTTGAAAAATAATTTGGCGTAATATACAGAGACGCCGCAATATTTGACACTGTAAGTTCTTCTGTTAGATGTTCTGAAATATAATATTTTGCTTTATCTACAATCTCATGAACACTTTCCTCTTCCTTCCCCAGCATTTGATTCAAAAACATCTCTGTTACCTCACATGCCTCTTCACGATTGGCAGACAGAAGACTTTTTGATAATGCATCCAAGCGTCCCGACTCTGTCTCCTTAGACTCCCCCATATAGGCAAAATAGGTGGCAGATGCCATCTCAAAGCAAAGCCTGCGCACTGTCTGCTGCGATAAATTATAAGACTTGGTAGCCTTTGCAAATGTGCGGAAAGCTTTCATAACATACTCGGTATTTCCCGTGTTGGAACACATGATTCCCTTTAGCTCACTGAAAATATCACGGAAAATATTATTTTTATTCTGCTCTCCGAAAGTCTGGATAATATCCTGAATACTTTCCTTCTCTGTATCTAACAGATATTTAGCATCATTATAAGAAATGTGCAAATTCGAAAATCCCGATACAGCACTTCCCATCACAATCTTAGGGTTCGTGTCAAACTCATCTTTGAGAATTCCTGAAAGTTCCTCAATATGTTCCAAGACCGAGCTCTCTTCCTCTGTAAAATAAACAATTCCTATGATACCATCATCGGAAAAAGTGATTCCTTTTCCCTGAGCGTCTACAACACTCATGCAAATGTTTTTCACCGACATCTCGTGAAAATCCTGCTCTGATTCCTGCCCGGAATAATTTTGGGCAGGCATGATCAGCACAATCTGAAGTCCCTGGTCCATCTGAAATCCATAGTACTGTTCCAGAACACCCATGAACTCACTGCTTTCCTTAGACCGGTTAATAATTCCTCTGATGCACTTTTCCAGCTCCATCTGTTCTGCCGTCCCCTGGGTTCTCTGGCGAAGAAGGAAATTCCGCTTTTCTTCTTCGGCTTCGTTTAAATACGCCACCTGTTCTTTAAGAACTCTGGAAAGATTTTCTTCCTCAATTGGCTTCAGAAAGAAGTCCTGAACCTGAAGGCGGAGACTCTGTCTGGCATACTCAAAGTTATCATATCCCGTAAGAACAATCACTCTTAATTCCGGGATTATATCCCTGGCTTTCTCGATCAATTCCAGGCCTGTCATTCCGTTCATCTGGATATCTGTGATCATAATCTGGGGTTTGTAATTTTCCAAAACATCCAGGGCTTCGGTTGCCGAAGCCGCGGTATATACTTCGCCAATCCCCAGCTGTTCCCAGGGAATCACTTTTTTCATTCCCATACGGATCATCTTTTCATCATCAACAATTAAAGCTTTATACATTTATCATATCCCCTTTTAAAATTCCCTCGTCCACTTTTGTAGTATAGGGAAGCTGTATTTCTACAGTCACTCCTCCAAACTCATTTCTAAGATAATACAGACCATAATCTTTCCCGTAAAGCAGCTCGATCCTCTTATTGACATTCCTTACTCCATAGCCAAAAGATTCATCATACTCTGAAAGCTGCTGGTTCATAGCGTCAATCTGAGACTGAGTCATTCCGCTTCCAGTATCCTCCAAAGTAATCAGCACCGTATTTTCTTTTCTTACAGCCTTCAGAAAAACACTTCCTTTTCTTCCTTCTTTTACTTTTATCCCATGATAAATAGAGTTTTCCACCAGTGGCTGAAGAGTCAGCTTAGGAACCATTGCATCTTTACAGGTATCATCAACCTGAAACTCACTTCCAATAATGTTATCGTAACGCATATTCTGAATGATCAGATAATTCTTGATATGTTCAATCTCTAATCCTAAAGAAATCACATCATGCCCTTTGCTGAGACAAATCCTATAGTATTTTGCCAAAGCCATAACCAATGTGGAAATTTCTTTATTTCCATCTGCCATAGCCTGCCAGTGAATACATTCCAGGGTATTATAAAGAAAATGGGGCTGGATCTGGGATTGCAGAGAGTTAAAACGGATCTGTTCTATCTGATGCTGCTCCATTTTTACCTGTTCCATAAGTACCAGAATTTCTTCCATCATGGAGTTAAAACCTGTAGCCAGTTTCTGGAAGTCTTCCCCCATACTCTCTACATTTAATCGGGACTCCAGACATCCTGCCGCTACCTCGTCCATTTTCTGTACGGTCTGATCCAGAGGCCGGTATACCCGGCTTATGATACCTTTTATCACAAAAAAGCTCAGAATAACCATGAAAAAAAGAATTGCCGTCATAATGATAATAGTTCGGACGCTGGGAGCATACAGCTCCATATTTTCAATACTGCTGACAATGTAATAGTTCCAGTCTGACACTTTCTGATAGATATAGAGCCTGCCCTCCCAGGAAAATTCCCCTTCGCTTCCTACCATTTTCTCTTTATAGGATACAGTTTCTCCAATGCTGTCCAGATCATGATCCGCAATAATCGTACCGTCTGTCTGTATTACTGCTGTCTGCCTTCCAGTTCCTGATTTATCTTCCAGGATCTGTTCCAGCACCGGATTTGTAAAATTCATACACAGTAGCCCTCGCTCCATCATAATGGTATTCAGATCATAGATCGGAAAATATACACTGAGCGTATATCGCTCTCCCCTGTAGTACTTGTTGGAAAATCCTATGCGTATAGTACCGTCCCTAACTGCCCCGCACTGCTGGTAATCCTGGGCATAGACCTGCTGAAAATCACTTGAACTAAGGGCCTCTATCCCTTTATAGAGATAATCGTCCATCTGATAGCTTACAATGCCGATAAAATTCATATCTGGATACATATTCTGACAGCTGGTCATAGTATTAACCGCATTGTTGGCATATCCGGTATAGGAAGGATCTCTCTTGCTGGTACAGTGAAGATAGCTCTGCACCGTATCATCCATTACAATAGCTATGGCGAGGGCTTTATATTGTTCCAGGGAAGATGCATAGTTTTCAGACATGGTATCATTATTTGTCTGCAGCAGTTCTATGGATTTTTCCTTCATGGAGGTTACTGAGGAAATGGTGGATACAGCCAAAATAATCAAGGTCATAACAATAATGGCTGTGGTAACCAGAACCTGCATTTTCTTATCCAGTTTCCATTGATTAATTTGTTCTATCCACTTTTTCATTTTTGCCCTCCTAATGTCTTTACTTTCAAGTCTCTATGAATATTAGTATATATTTATTTTTAACCTATGTCCACAGGTTTCCTTTCGCTTAAGATTAAAAAAAGGGCGTATAAAACGCCCTTTTTGAATGAACTCAACCTTTTACAGCTCCTGCTGTCATACCTTTCACCAGCTTATCTTGGAAGATAATAAACATTATGATCATAGGAAGCAGTGTCAGTGTCAGAACCGCCATGATCATAGGCGTATTCATGGAATACTGTCCCTGGAACTCCCAAATAGCCAGAGGCAGCGTCCGGTTTTCAGAGGACTGTGTCAATGTGTATGCGAAGGAGAACTCATTCCACATATTTACACCGTTATAGATTGCCAATGTAGCCAGTCCTGGTTTGGAGAGCGGGAGAATCATGGAGAAAAACATTTTAATCTTTCCGCATCCGTCGATTTCCGCAGACTCTTCAATCTCCCTTGGAATCTCTTTCATAAAGCTGGTAAGAATAAACACAGAAATCGGAACAGCAAACGCTACATAGGGTCCGATCAGCGCCCAAATACTGTCATAAAGACCTGTGGCCTGGGACATCTTAAACACAGGAATCAGTGTAATGTGTACTGGAATAGACATACATGCAACAATTCCTGCATAAATAGGATTCGCCAGCTTGAACTGGAATCTTGCCAAAGGATAAGAAGCGCAGGAGGCAATAAACAGAAGCAAAATCAGGGAAATTGCAAGCACGATCACACTGTTCATAAAATATTTTCCAAATCCGCCTGTAAGCACTTCCTGATAATTCGCAAAATTCAAGCTCTGGGGAAGTTCAAAGACACCCACTGTAAGCATTTCAAACTTCTCTTTAAAAGAGTTTAATACCATGAATATAAAGGGAAGGAAAGAGACTACCAGGTAAAAAATTGCCAATGCAAAGGCGATTACCCAGCATATTATACTTTTTACTCGACTTTTCTTATAAGCATCCATATGTTTTTACGCCTCCTTCTTTCCATTTATCAATTTCATTGTAATAAGAGCGATCATAGAAATCAGAATGAACATTCCGCCTGCAACAGCAGAACCGTAACCCATGTTGAAGTTGCTGAAGGACTCTTTATACATATATGTTGCCATTAATTCAGTAGAAGTTCCCGGACCGCCTCCGGTCATTACGTAGATCAAATCGAAATACTTCAAAGAACCTACCATAGATAGAATGGCTGCACTCTTCATGGATGGCACCAGAAGAGGAAGTGCAATTTTCCAGAAATACTGTCCTCTGGTAGCTCCGTCAATTCTGGCTGCTTCAAATACATCATAGGGAATATTTGTAAATGCAGCCATAAAGTATACCATATAGAACGGTGTAAACTGCCAGCATATAACAGCGATTACTGTAAGCAGCGCAGTTTTGGGATTTCCCAGAAGGTCAATGTTTCCGCCTCCAAACCAACCGGATATGGTACTTACAATACCGCCGTTTGTAGCCAGAGCATAGGTGAACAGGAAACCAATAGCTACAGAAGACATCAGCAATGGAATAAACCAGATAACTTTAAATACCGTAAGTTTTTTCCCTCCAAAGTCCAGGAAGGTGGCCAGGGCAAGTCCCAGAGGAATCTGGATTACAATAGAAAGCACCATGATGATCAGATTGTTTTTAAAAGCAATCCAGAAACTTTTGTCCTGGAGCAGTGTGATCCAGTTCTGAATACCAATAAACTTTCTGTCAGCAGAAATTCCATTCCACTGATATGTACTGGTGATAAAGGTATCTACAATAGGATAAAAAATGTAGATTACCATCAGAATAGTTACCGGTGCCAGGAAAAGCGCCGCTACTTTTCTCGTATTTCTCTGCCTGATGACAAGCAAAGAAGTACTCTTTTCTTTCATAATGAATTCCCTCCTTCTTATTACTTTAAGAACTTTTTGATAGTATCAATACTACCAAAAAGTTTAACAAAACTACATAGAACAATCTTCCCAGAATCTATAAATTTCTATCCATACTGTTCATTTTTTATAGATTTCTTTAGCGGTTTTATCCAAAAAGAAAGGCTCTGTTTCCAGAGCCTTTCCGATTATTCCGTCATGTTGCTTATTCTGCTTTCTGAGCATTATACTCTTCCATTGCCTGCTGCATGGATTCCTGGGCTTCCTGAGGAGTCATAGTGAGACCAAATACCTCCTGAAGACCATCCAGATGTGCATTTGAAACTGCTGGCGGCAGATACTGATCGTACCACAGCTGGATTTCAGATGCGTTGTTAGCAGCTTCTACAACCTCTATTGTAATTGGATCTGTCAGTTTTTCTTCAATTCCGTTAACTGGAGGAATCTTTCCGCTTTCTACTCCAAGGTCAATTACCTCGTCAGACAGATGTGCTTCAGCACACTCAAAAGCAGCTTCCAGTTTTTCACCCTCACAGTTAAATACAATAAACTGGTCACCTACTGTACCGATCATAATAGATGGGTCAGCCTCAGAGCCTTCAATTGCCGGGAATGGGAACCAGCCTATCTTCTGATAAAACTCTTCGCTGTCAGTAGAGAAAGTACCTGTATACCAGGAGCCGCAAAGAAGCATACCTGCTGTTTCCTGATACATTAACTGTTTTGCCTGTCCATCATCTTCACTCAGAGAGTTTACACCATCTGGGAAGTATCCTGCATTTACCCACTCCTGGATCTTTTCTCCAGCCTGGATAAAGCATTCATCAGTAAAGCTTCCTGTTCCTGCAACTGCATTCTGGAATGGTTCCAGTCCGCCGTATCTTGCAGCCAGATTCATAAAGTACATAGAACCTGTCCATTTAGAGCTGTTTGCCAGAGCGAATGGTGTAATACCGTTTTCTTTTAAAGTTGCACAAATATTTTCCAGATCAGCTAATGTAGCAGGCTCTTCCAAACCATATTTCTCGAACATCTCTTTGTTATAGAAAATACCTGACATAGATACATTCTGATAAGGAACTGCATAAATATGATCATTATAAGTTGCCTGACCGATGGCAGATTCCATCAGTTTGTCTTTAATCTCAGAATTATTAAACAGATCATCAATAGGCTGACCGAATCCAGAGTCAATATATTCATACATAGGTCCTCCAGACCAGCAGGAATACATATCCGGGCACTCACCAGAACTCATAGCCACAACCAATTTTTCTTTGTAAGAGTCATTCTGAGTTGGAACAGATGTTACAGTATATCCAGATTCCGTTTCAGAGTTGAATTTTTCAACCGCAGCTGTAACAATATCCTTATCAGGACTCTCTGTACCAATGTTCCAATACACAATCTCCTTGTCATCTCCTGAACTGGAACCGCCTGAACTGGATCCGCCATCACTGCTTCCACCGCCTGAACCGCCGCAGGCTGCCATAGATGCTGCCATCAGAACTGCCATGGAAAGTGCTGCCAGTCTTTTCATTCTTTTTTTCATACTCTTTCCTCCTTTTCCTTTTGCCATTCGGCATCTTCAATAGTTTTGATGGCTATATCATAGCATTCCATGTATATAATGCCCATAAAATAAAGTGTCCTTCTTCTATAATTTTCTTTCTTTTCTATCCTCTATGTCACATAATTATAGAAAAAGCTCTCATATTTTTAATAGTTGATTTTCTACTGAGATACTGTTATTCTTTTTATTATTACATTATTCCTTGGAGTCTGAACTATGAAAAAGATTTTCTCCGGTTTCCGCGAAAATATAGCTTATCCGGATTCTTCCAATTTCCGGGTAATCCTCCAGAAAGGCTGCTATCATATTGATCCTCACTGGCATCCCTGTGTGGAGATTATCCTGCCCCTTTCCGGGGATTATCAGGTAAAAACTGAAGAAGAAACGTATCATCTGGATAAGGGCGATATTATATTTCTACACTCCGGGACTATCCATGAACTCACCGGGTCTTCCAAAGGCACCCGGCTGATCTTTCAGTTTGACGTGGAAATTCTGTATTCCCTGAGAGAATTCCAGTCTCTGCTGTTTTCCTTCCCCTCTTTTTTTATTCTGAAGCGGAACATAAAAAATCCTACTTATATAGCAGCAGAGAAACTCCTCCTCTCTGTGATACTGGAGTCCAGACGCAAAAAGCTCCTCTGGGAGGCCAGTCTGTATTCCCTGGTCCTGCAGCTTTATACCTTGCTTTTCCGGTCTTCTGCTCTTCAAATGCAGATTCTTCCCGGTAAAAATCCAGGCAGAATAACTGGCCGCCAGGAAACTCATCAATATCAGGAAAAATTTCTGGCTGTATGCCAGTATCTGAATCAAAATCTCTCCTCAAATATCACTCTGGAAATGGCAGCCTCCTATGCAGGCTTTTCCAAATTTCATTTTTCCAGACTTTTTAAGGAATTTGTTGGAATGTCTTTTTCTCAGTATGTCACCGGGCAGCGGCTCCACAAAGCAAAGCTGCTGCTGTTGACCACCCAGGCATCCATAACTGATATTGCAATGGAAGCCGGTTTCAACAGCAGCAGCACTTTTAACCGGGTTTTTTATCAATCTGAAAAAATGTCACCCACTGACTTTCGGCAAAATCATGCCAAGCTGAAAAATTAATGGGCTATTGTTTATCTGTCCCATTTATCGCACATAGCGTTGATCTGATCCGCAAATTTTGCCAGATCTTTGTTTGCTCCGCCCTCATTATGACGGATAACTGTCATCAAGCGCTGTCCGGCCGCAAGTAATCTTGCATATACACCGGCAGCTTTTCTGGTTTTCGCTTTCTCTTTTGCATGTTTAACTGCAATTCCCAGAGTTTCTTTTACTACCTCACCGGAAAGCAGGTCTACAATAGTCCCGCTGTAAGGAGCCACGGCGGAATATCCCAGTTCATTTTCCAATCTTTTTGCAAAGACCTCGCATACCTGGTCATCTCCGTGGGTCACAAATACCTTTTTCGGTTTTTCCTTAAAAGCGTCAGCCCATCGCATAAGGCCTTCATTGTCTGCATGACCGCTGATTCCCGGCATCCGGACGATCTCCGCATTTACGTGGATTTCTTCTCCAAACAGCTTCACTTCCGTGGCTCCTTCGATCAGCGCTCTTCCAAGAGTCCCTACAGCCTGATATCCTACAAACAAAATGGTACACTCCTGCCTCCACAGGTTATGTTTTAAATGGTGCTTAATACGTCCTGCATCGCACATTCCGCTGGCAGACAGGATCACCTTAGGACTTTCATTTACATTGATTGCTCTGGATTCGTCGCTGGTTATAGACAATTTTAATCCCGGGAAGGTAATGGGATTGATCCCTTGACGGATCAGCTCCATAGCCTCCTCATCATAGCATTCACTATAGTGTTCCTTAAATATGCTGGTGGCCTGCACCGCCAGAGGGCTGTCCACATACACTTCAAAGCCAGGGAATTCCGGAAGGAGATTGTCAGCCTTGATCTTCCTCAAAAAATACAGCATTTCCTGGGTCCTGCCTACAGCAAAGGAAGGGATGACCACATTGCCGCCTCTGCGAAAGGTCTTCCTGATAATATCTGTCAGCTCTGTTATATAATCTGGCTTCTCCCCGTGGCTTCTGTCTCCGTATGTGGACTCCATGATCACATAGTCAGCACTGTCCAGATATTCCGGATCTTTGATCAGAGGCTGGTCCGTGTTGCCGATATCTCCGGAAAATACCAGCTTTCTCTCTTCTCCATCCTCTGTGATCCACAATTCAATGCTGGCAGATCCCAAAAGATGGCCCGCATCGGTAAAACGCACCTGAATTCCCTCTGCAATCTGAATGATCCTGTGATAGTCGCATTCTGCAAACTGCCGGATCACTCCCAGGGCATCCTCCATAGTATAAGCCGGGACAAATTCCGGCTGCCCGTTCCTTCTGGCTTTTCTGTTCCGCCATTCTGCCTCAAACATCTGGATATGAGCACTGTCACGAAGCATGATATCACAGAGATCGCAGGTAGCCGCTGTAGCGTAAATTGGCCCTCTGAACCCCTTGGCATAGGCCAGGGGGAAATTTCCCGAATGGTCGATATGAGCATGGGTCAGCAGCGCAAAATCAATTTCCGACAGCGGCACCGGGATCTCCTGATTTTCATACTGATCCGGCCCCTGTTCCATACCACAGTCTACAAGAAACTTCTTTCCTGCCGCCTCCAGAAAGTAGCAGCTTCCGGTCACCTCATGGGCGGCACCTATAAAAGTCATTCTCATAAAAAAACCCCCTTTGCGGTATTGGTATATATTATATTGTTTTACAAAATTTCTTTCAGTTTCCGGATATACTCCGGCGTAGTTCCGCAGCACCCCCCTACAATATCTGCTCCTGCCTCCACCAGGCGTTTCATATGAAGGGCAAATTCCGGCGCCTCCATAGAATATACAGGAAATCCCCGGTCATCGATCACAGGCATTCCTGCGTTAGGCTTTATGATCAGGGGGATCTCTATAGCTTTTCTCAGGTTCTCTGTCACAGCCAGAAGCTGGTCCGGTCCGGTGGAACAGTTGATCCCCACAGCATCCGCCCCCATATCTGCCAGAGCTTTGGCCGCATCGTACACATTTCCTCCAAAAAAAAGGCTTCCGTCAGATTCTACAGTCAGGGTACACATAACCGGCAGGTCTCCAAGAGAGGCTGCCGCATC
>UQSX01000080.1 GCA_900543715.1 uncultured Blautia sp.
TAGACATATTCTTGTGAATAATTCCGATACCGCCCTGTCTTGCCATGGCGATTGCCATACGATGCTCCGTAACCGTATCCATACCGGCACTCATCATCGGTATATTCAGTTTTACCTTCTTTGTCAGCCAAGTTGATAATTCTACCTGATTTGGAATCACTTCTGAATATGCCGGAACTAAAAGAACATCATCAAAAGTAATGCCTTCACCAATAATCTTACCCATTTTTCATTCTCCCTTCAATTTGTTTATAGTACAGTAATATAACAAATTCCGACAAAACTGTCAATCCAGAAAAACCTTTCTCGGACAGCTTCTTGCGATATTGTCCAGAAGCTCTTTATCAGGCTCCAGAAGCACCCGGTATACATCCTTTTCATCCGGAATGATCATTGCAAAAATCTTGTGCTGGGAATTACCGGAAGAAAAATCCAGAACCTTCATATTTGTATTGTGATTCTGGTAGTCCATTCTATGAGAGTTTACCGGAGCCATGATCTCCATTTTTGCCAGATCAAAGCTTTTCATCCTTTTTCTCTTTGATTTGGAAGCGATCCTGTCGATATCCAGCTCGCCGTTTACAAATACATATTCATATTCCAGATCCAAAAGCGGCATGACAAAATAAGCCGCAACGCCAAGAGCTATGGTCAGCACCCAAGCCAGAGGGGTGAGAAGCAGTCCCGCTATTGCTGTAAACACAATAAAGAAAATCAGCAGAATCTTGATTGCCTGATCTTTTACGGTCTGTTCCTTCTTGACCAGGAGCTCCGAATACAAGTCCGTCATCTTACGTTCCTCCTGTTATTTCGTATGTTCTGATAAACAGTGTAACACAAAAAATTTTACGTTGCAAGAAACCTGCAGAATAAAAAACTCCCTCCCAAGCAGCAAGTGTTTCTTATTTTACTTGTCTGCTTGGGAAGGGAGCACAACTGCGATATTTCTTCTACCGCAAAATTACATCATTCCCATTCCCTGGCCGCCGGCAGGCATTGCAGGTGTTTCTTCTTTAATGGTAGAAACCACTGCTTCTGTTGTCAGCAGAGTTCCAGCTACGCTGGTAGCGTTCTGTAATGCGCTTCTGGTAACCTTTGCAGGATCCAGGATTCCTTCTTTAACCATATCTACATATTCTTCTTTCAGAGCATCGAATCCAACACCTGTTTCAGACTCTTTTACTTTGTTGATGATCACAGAGCCTTCCAGACCTGCATTTGCTGCAATATGATACAGAGGAGCTTCCAAAGCTTTCAGAACAACTCTTGCACCGGTCTTCTCATCTCCGTCCAGATTTTCAACTGCCTTTGCAACCTCTTTAGATGCATGGATATAAGCAGAACCGCCGCCTGCGATGATGCCTTCCTCAACTGCTGCTCTTGTAGCGTTCAATGCGTCTTCCATACGAAGTTTTGCTTCTTTCATCTCTGTCTCTGTAGCTGCGCCTACACGGATAACAGCTACGCCGCCTGCCAGTTTGGCAAGTCTTTCCTGTAATTTTTCTCTGTCAAAATCAGAAGTTGTCTCAGCGATCTGATGTTTAATCTGTGCAACTCTTGCAGCGATTTCTTCTTTATCGCCCATGCCGTCAACGATAACTGTATTTTCTTTTTCAACCTTAACAGATTTTGCACGTCCTAACTGCTCCATGGTTGTGTCTTTTAATTCCAGACCCAGTTCATCAGAGATAACTGTACCATTTGTCAGGATTGCGATATCTTTTAACATTTCTTTTCTTCTGTCGCCGTATCCCGGAGCCTTTACTGCACATACAGAGAAGGTTCCTCTTAACTTATTAACGATAAGAGTTGTAAGCGCTTCTCCCTCGATATCTTCAGCGATGATCAGCAGTTTGGCGCCTGTCTTAACGATCTGCTCTAACAGAGGCAGGATGTCCTGAATATTAGAGATCTTCTTATCTGTGATCAGGATGTATGGATCTTCCAGAACTGCTTCCATCTTATCCATATCTGTTGCCATATATGCGGAAATATATCCACGGTCAAACTGCATACCTTCTACCAGGTCCAGTTCTGTCTTCATTGTCTTAGACTCTTCAATGGTGATAACGCCGTCCTTGCTGACTTTTTCCATAGCCTCTGCTACCATTTCGCCTACTTCGTCATCGCCGGCTGAGATAGCTGCTACTCTTGCGATCTGATCTCTGCCTTCAATATTCTTGCTCATGTTCTGGATAGCTTCTACAGCAACCTCTGTAGCTTTTTTCATTCCTTTTCTCAGGATGATAGGATTTGCTCCTGCTGCCAGGTTTTTCATTCCTTCGTGAACCATAGCCTGAGCCAGTACCGTAGCGGTTGTTGTACCGTCACCTGCTACATCGTTTGTCTTGGAAGCTACTTCTTTGATAAGCTGAGCGCCCATATTTTCAAAACCGTCGGCCAGCTCGATCTCTTTTGCGATTGTAACACCGTCGTTTGTGATCAGCGGAGCGCCGAAGGATTTATCCAGTACTACGTTTCTTCCTTTTGGTCCTAATGTTACTCTTACTGTATCTGCTAACTGATTAACACCAGCTTCCAGAGCTGCTCTTGCTTCTGCGCCGTATTTGATTTCCTTTGCCATGATGACATTCCTCCTATAAATTCTATCTGCTGATTTCTGTTATTTTACAACTGCAAGGATATCACTCTGTTTTACAATGATATATTCCTCTTCTCCAAGTTTTACGTCTGTTCCTGCATATTTGGAATAGATAACCTGATCGCCTACGGAAACTTCCATCTTCACTTCCTTACCGTCAATCACTCCGCCTGGACCTACGGCAACTACTTCTGCCTGCTGAGGTTTTTCCTGAGCCTGTCCGGGAAGTACAATACCTGACTTGGTTGTCTCTTCTGCTTCTAACTGTTTTAATACAACTCTGTCTCCTAATGGTACTAATTTCATATCTATTTCCTCCTTATAGAATTTCCATTCTTTCGTTTTATTAGCACTCATTTCTGTCGAGTGCTAACCGATAGTCATATATTAGTTAATTTACTATTTTTTCGCAACCAGCGGATTCCCTGCATTTTTTTATATATTTAATATTATCTCATTTTTTCTTTTATTTCCTCCCAATTTCTCATCTTTATCTTTTTTTAAAAAACAGCGGACTTTTTCGTGCAATAGAAAAGCTGTTCCCCAGGCCTTTTTCGGCAGTTTCTGAGGAACAGCTCCCTTTATCTGTCTGTAATTACTTTTTAACCAATTTCCGTTTTTTAATCTCTTCCAGCTCATCGAAGATCACTTCGTTCAGTACCTTAATATAAGTTCCTTTCATACCGGAAGATCGGGATTCAATAACTCCCGCACTCTCAAATTTTCTCAGAGCGTTTACGATCACAGACCGGGTAATTCCTACTCTGTCTGCGATCTTGCTGGCCACCAGGATTCCCTCGTCACCGTCCAGCTCGTCAAATATATGGATGATAGCCTCCAATTCTGAGAAGGACAACGTATTGAAAGCAGATTTTACTACCTGGATCTTTCGGTTTTCCTCTGCATTTTCTTCATGTACAGAGCGCATCATTTCAAGACCTACAACAGTTGTGCCGTATTCGCTGACGATGATATCTTCAATATCATAAGATTTTTCGCTGCGGTACATAAACAGTGTTCCCAGTCTCTCTCCTGCTATATCGATCGGACTGATGATAGCCACATACTGGCCGATATTATCACTTTCAAAGCCCAGTGTCTCCAAATTTACATTTTCCTTTGTAGATAATACGCCCAGAAGTCTTTCATTTAACAGCTTGTCAATATAACCGCCTACTTCGCTGTCAATCAATTCCTTTATTTCTTCTACGCCGGGACAGGTACCTACCCCCAGAACCTTTCCTTTTCTGCTGATTACCAGAATATTTGAATCTAATGTCTCTACCATGACTTCACAAATATCATTAAAAAGGACCTTAGACGCATGGTTATTGTGAAGCAGCTTGTTGATCTTCCTGGTCTTATCTAATAATTGTACGCTCATGGCGAACCTCCTTTCCTTGGTTTTGTTAAGGCAGCTCAAGTCGCAAGCTGACAGCCTAAAGGCAACTATGCATTTTGTTATATGATTCATTTTAGCATACAACTATTCTGAAATCAATGTATAGTTTTTCTATTTTCAGTCTTTTTATCAGTTTTCTAATAATTCTTTCTTCAAGTAATGTTTTCCCATTTTCCAGACTATTACTGCTTCTTCCCCATCGGATGTCTAAATTTTCTGTCGGATCCTGAGAACCCTGTTTACTGTTTCTATGCAAAGCTAAAGGAGTCTCTCATAAGCCCAGTAAAGACTGTTTTTTCTGAGAAACTCCTTTCAGTATCTTTTACGCAATGCTGTTTTCCAGGACTTTATCCTTTGGTTTCATCATTACATAACCGCATTGCTTGTCAGAACATACCAGCTTATTTCCTTTCTCCACCATATAGCTGCTGCAGGAAGGACATTTTTCCTGGGATGGTTTCTGCCAGGACATAAACTCGCATTCCGGATTATTCTCACATCCGTAATAGATACGTCCCTTCTTACTTCTCCTTACCACTACCTCCTTACCGCAGATGGGACAGGGAACTCCAATCTTTTCTAAATATGGTTTAGTATTCTTACACTCCGGAAATCCCGGACAGGCCAGGAATTTTCCATGGGGTCCATACTTCACTACCATATTTCTTCCGCACTGCTCACAGATCACATCTGTAACTTCATCTTCGATCTTCACCTGTTCCAGTTCCTGTCTGGCTTTCTTCACAGCTTCCTCCAGATCCGGATAGAAATTGCGGATCACGGTCTTCCACTGCACCTTTCCTTCTTCCACACTGTCCAAAAGCTGTTCCATAGTAGCGGTAAAATGCACGTCCACAATACTTGGAAAGGCCTCTTTCATAATCTTGTTGACTACCTCTCCCAGTTCTGTCATATACAGATTCTTATTTTCTTTTGCCACATATCTTCTGGCAATGATCGTGGTGATCGTAGGCGCATAGGTACTGGGTCTTCCGATTCCCAGTTCTTCCAGCGTCTTTACAAGTGCTGCTTCTGTATAGTGAGCCGGCGGCTGGGTAAAGTGCTGAAGCTCCTTTAAACCTCGCAGACTGATGGTCGTATCTTCCTCCAGGTTCTTGGCCAGCAGCTGATTTTCCTGTTTCTCATCCTCATCCTGCGTATATACAGTCATAAATCCGTCAAATTTTAATTTAGATGCAGCTGCGGTGAAATAGTATTCTCCTCCCTGTACTTTTACAGATGTGGTTTCATATTTGGCCTGCTGCATCCTGCTGGCAGTAAACCGCTTCCAGATCAGCTGATACAGGCGGAACTGGTCTCTGGACAAAGACTCCTTTACCTGGGCAGGCAGTCTGGAAATATCTGTGGGGCGGATAGCCTCATGGGCATCCTGTATACGCCTGCCATTCTCATTTTTCTTTTCTGAATCCGCCACATACTCGTTTCCATACTGTGCGGCAATATATTCCCTTGCGTTCTGATCGGCTTCCTCAGAAATACGTGTGGAGTCTGTACGCAGATAGGTGATCAGACCTACTGTACCGCTGCCTTTAATATCCACGCCTTCATAGAGCTGCTGCGCCAGTCTCATAGTCTTCTGCGTGGAAAAATTCAGCACCTTAGACGCTTCCTGCTGAAGCGTACTGGTGGTAAAAGGCAGGGGCGCCTTCTTGCTCCTTTCCCCTTTCTTAACCTCAGCAATCCTGTAGGATACTCCCTGAAGCTCTTTCAGGATCTTGTCAAGCTCCTCTTTGGAGTGTATGGTAATCTTCTTATTCTTATTCCCATAAAATTTTGCGATCAGGGGTTTCTTCTCCCCTTCCAGCTGGAACTCTCCATCCAGTGTCCAATATTCTTCCGGAATAAAGTTATTGATCTCTTCCTCCCGGTCTCCAATGATCCTAAGTGCTACAGACTGGACCCGCCCTGCACTTAGTCCCCTTTTTACCTTTTCCCACAAAAGTGGACTGATCTCATATCCCACCATACGGTCCAGGACCCTTCTGGCCTGCTGGGCATCCACCAGATTCATATTGATATCTCTGGCCTCTTTAATAGAGGCTTTAACTGCGCTTTTTGTAATCTCGTTAAAAGTGATCCGGCGCATTTTCTTAT
Source organism: uncultured Blautia sp. (assembly GCA_900543715.1). Taxonomy (GTDB): domain Bacteria; phylum Bacillota; class Clostridia; order Lachnospirales; family Lachnospiraceae; genus Blautia; species Blautia merdigallinarum. The sequence continues at coordinate 6,120 of UQSX01000080.1, forward strand.
TGTCCAGTTTCAGCGCATAGGAAAGGTGCCAGGATATGGCTTCCCCTTCCCGGTCGGGGTCCGTTGCAAGATAGACTTTATCAGCCTTCTTGGCCGCCTTACGAAGGGCTGCCAGAATATCTCCCTTCCCTCTGATAGTAATATACTTAGGCTCGTAATCGTGTTCCACGTCAAAGCCAAGCTGGCTCTTTGGAAGATCCCTTACATGGCCGTTTGAGGCCATTACCTCATAATTTGAGCCCAGAAATTTTTTAATTGTCTTTACCTTTGCCGGTGATTCCACAATTACCAGATATTTTGCCATGTCAACCTCCTGCTCTGGCATAGTAATTCTTGACAGGCTCTGTGATCAGCCCGTCAAGCTCTAATTTCAATAAAACTTCTGCGATGATTCTTGTATCTAAATTTGTTTCCTGATGAATCTCTTCTATATTCTTTGGTTGGAAATCCAGACAACTATACACCATTTCTTCATGGCTTGCAAGTCTTATCTTTGAATTTTGCCTGAAATTAACCTTTCTTCCAGGGCTTATCCCCAACTCCTCAAGGATCATTTCCGGTGAACAGGCAATTCCCGCTCCATCCGAAATAAGCAGATTGCAGCCTTCACTTAAAGCATCTCCAACTCTTCCTGGAAGGGCATAGACTGTTTTCCCCTGTTCCAGGGCATAGCCTGCGGTAATGAGAGAGCCGCTCCTTACTCTGGCTTCTATTACCAGGACCAGGTCAGCCAAGGCGCTTATGATCCTGTTTCTCTTTGGAAAATTTCTGCCATAAGGAGGGGTTTTGTCAGGAAATTCTGATAAGATGCCTCCCTGTCCTCCTTTCATTCTATCGTAAAGCTCCTGATGTTCTGCCGGATAGCATATATCTCCGCCGCATCCCATAACTGCAAAGGTTTTTCCTCCGGCATCCAGAGCACCTCGGTGGGCCATTCCATCTATCCCTCTGGCAAGACCGCTGATCACCTGGATCCCGTTCTCAGCAAGGACCTTCGCAAACCGATAAGCCTGCTGCTCTCCGTATCTGCCGCAGGCCCTGGCTCCCACAATGGCGGCTGCCGGCTTTCTGGGATCCGGCAGTTCTCCTCTGATATAGAGCACATCAGGCATGGAATTATATACTTTTAATTTTTCCGGATAGGACTTCTCTTCTCTCCTGCACTTCCATTCTCTGCTTCTTTCTTCCATCATATGTATTCCCTCCCCTATTATTTCCAATATTTTTTATCCAGGGCCCGGTAGCAGACCGCCTCGCTGATATGACCTTCCTGAATTTTTTCACTGCCCTCCAGGTCTGCAATAGTTCTGGCGGTCTTCAGTATCTTATAGTATCCCCTGACACTGAGTCCTAACTTTTCATAAACTTTTTCCAGAAGTCTCTTCCCTTCTTTGTCCATTACACAATATTTCTCTGCCTCTTTTCCGGAAAGCCTGCCGTTAAAACATACCCCGGTTCCTCTGTAGCGCTCCTTCTGTATTTCATGGACCTTTACTATTTCTCTCCGGATTTCCCTGGAGGTTTTCCCAGGCTTTCTGTTTTTAAGCTTTTCTTTCGGAACCTCCCTCATCTCTGTGCAGATATCAAACCGGTCCAGAAGGGGACCGCTGATTTTTCCCAAATAGGTTTCCACCTGATGTTTCGTACAGGCACACCGGTTTCTGTCCGGATAATATCCGCAGGGACAGGGATTCATTGCAGCCGCCAGGAGAAAATCTGCAGGAAATTCATAATTTCCATGGACTCTGGAAATATATATTTTTCCCTGTTCCAGCGGCTGCCGCAGGATTTCCAGAGATGATCTGGAAAACTCAGGGAGCTCATCTAAAAACAGAATGCCTTTGTGGGCCAGGGTAATCTCCCCCGGCAAAGGGTAGGCGCCCCCTCCCGCCAGGGATTTGGCGGTGGCTGTGTGATGAGGGCTCCGAAAAGGTCTGGTCCGGATCATGGGTCTGTCAGCTCCCAGAAGTCCGGCCACACTGTAGATCCTGGACAGTTCCATACTGTCCTCCCTGTCAAGAGGCGGAAACAAAGTCGGAAGCCTTGCAGCGATCATGGTTTTTCCCGCTCCTTTCGTACCAATGAAAAGAATATTGTGAAAGCCTGCCGCCGCGATCACTGCTGCCCGTTTAGCTGCCTCCTGCCCCAGGATATCTGCAAAGTCTTCCTGATACTCTTCTGATCTTTCCGTTTGTACACCTGCCCCCTCCCCTTCATTCTCCTGGATTTCTCCGGTGCTTTCTTCCTTTTTGCACTGTTTTGGGATTCCCCAGTTTTCCAGCTTTGCCAGCTCCAGGAACTCTCCCAGGCTGTCAACTCCCAGTATAGGGATTCCCTGAAATTCCTTTGTCTCCGAAAGGTTTTTTTGGGGAATTATACACAGCCGGCAGCCATTTTTTACGGCTGTATCCACGATCGGCAGAATCCCTCTTACTCCTTTCATCTCTCCGTTCAGTCCCAGTTCTCCGGCCATACATACCCCTTGAAGCTTTTCTTTGTCTAAATATCCGAAAGCTCCCAGAAGGGCTGCGGCAATAGGCAGGTCAAAACGGGTCCCCTCCTTGCGTATATCCGCCGGAGAAAGGTTGACTGTGATCCTTTTTGGAGGAAAGGACAATCCGGTATTCCGAAGTGCGGTCCACACCCTTTCCTGAGCCTCCCGGACTCTGGAAGAAAGATATCCTACCATAGAAAATACTGGCAGGCCATTGCTTACGTCTGCTTCCACCAGCACAGGTACACCTTCCACTCCGGATATGGTTGCTGACAAAACACTGCTGTACATAGTGCCTCCTTTCCAGGGAAAGCGCAGAGTCCCTCAGATCCTGGAAATATCTCTGTCTTGGCGAAAAGACTTTCCCTGTTTCAATTTTTACAATTTTGGAATTTTTCGGCAGAACTGCCGGAAATTAAAGAATTTTGATCTGATTATTAAAATGAATTTGTATGATAATTATATCAGTATTTCCCTGTTCCCACAATATTTATTTTACATTGCAGGTCAGACGAAAAATTGGGAATTTTATATTGGAAAAGCACAAAATCCGCCATTTCCACATAAACTAGAATTAAATTCCTCCGAGGTATGCTTGTGTGAAAACATTTCTAAAGCCCCTGACTCCGGAAGAAGAGCGGTATCTTCAGGAATACAAACAGGGCAGCCCGGAAGCGAAAGACATTCTGATTCAGCGAAATCTACGTCTGGTTGCACATATTGTAAAAAAATATCAGGGAGCTGCGGAAGAATTGGATGATCTGATTTCTATTGGGACCATTGGCCTGATCAAAGCCATTCAGACCTTTGATTTTCAAAAAGCAAGCAGACTCTCTACCTATGCGGCAAGATGTATTGACAATGAACTTCTCATGCTCCTTCGTTCAAAGAAAAAGTCCAGCAGGGAAGTTTCTCTCTATGAACCCATTGGCACAGACAAGGAAGGTAACGAGATCAGTCTTCTGGATGTGATTGAAACCGAGCCCATAGATGTGGTTAAAAATTATTCTCTGAAACAGGATATCGCTTATCTCTATCAGCTTCTTCCAGAAATCCTCTCTTCCAGAGAACAGGAGATCATCACCCTCCGCTATGGACTCTATGGCAAAGAGGAGCTGACTCAAAGAGAAATAGCAAAGCGGCTGAATATCAGCCGCTCTTACGTGTCACGTATTGAAAAAAATGCCCTTCTGAAACTGCGGGAATATTTCTGAACAAAATCTATGCCGGATACATCTGATATAGCTTTCAGGACTTCATTTGTATCCGGTTTAAAGTACACTGTTCAGCCTATTCAGTCTTCTTGCCTTCTAAGAATATCATATTTCTCCGGTAACTGGCTCAATGCCACATAAAGGACTTGCTGAGGATGAGGCGCGCTCTCCTGCTCCTGGCCTTCCTCATTCAGGATCTTTTCCACCGTCACCGTCAGATTCCTTCCGTCCGGTTTCATGATCTCTACAGACTCTCCCTTTGAAAATTTATTCCTCTGCTCAATCCTGCACAGACCGTCTTTCACCTCCCAGACAATCCCCAGATAGGTATATCCTTTTTCATAAGTATTATTGTCGTATATCTGACTGGTCTCATCCGGCTTCCCATAGAAAAATCCTGTGGTAAACTGACGATAAGTGCAGCTTTTGATCTGTTCCTGATACCAGGGCATATTTGCCCGGTATATGGCCGGATCCTCCAGATAATCGTTTATAGCTTTTCGGTAGGTTCTGGCCACCGTAGCCACATAGAGTGCCGTCTTCATCCTTCCCTCTATCTTCAGGCTGTCAATGCCGCTGGTGAGGATATCATCCATATGCTCGATCATACACAGGTCTTTAGAGTTAAAAATGTAGGTTCCTCTCTCATTCTCATATACCGGCATGTATTCTCCCGGCCTGGTTTCCTCTACAACGGAATATTTCCAGCGGCAGGGATGAGTACAGGCCCCCCGGTTAGCATCTCTTCCTGTAAAGAAATTCGAGAGAAGACATCTTCCGGAGTAGGAAATACACATAGCCCCATGGACAAAGGTTTCAATTTCCATCTCATCAGGGATATTGGCTCTGATTTCCCGGATTTCCTCCAGAGACAGTTCCCTGGCGCTGACCACTCTTTTCGCTCCCAGATTCCACCAGAACAAGTAGGTTCCATAATTGGTATTGTTTGCCTGAGTGCTGATATGACGCTCAATGTCAGGACACACCTCCTTGGCGATCATATAGATTCCCGGATCAGAAATGATCAGGGCATCGGGTTTTATTTCTTTCAGCTCCTGGAAATATTCCCGTACCTTGGAAAGATCTTCGTTATGAGCCAGAATATTGGCAGTGACATAAACCTTTGTCCCATGCTCATGGGCAAAAGCGATCCCTTCCCTCATCTCTTCCATGGAAAAATTTCTGGCTTTAGCCCGAAGCCCGAAAGCCTCTCCACCGATATACACCGCATCCGCACCGAAGATCACTGCAATCTTCAGCACCTCCAGACTGCTTGCGGGAATCAGCAATTCCGGTTTTTCCCTCATATCTCTCCTCCTGCTATTTTCTTACACTGAGTGCCACTCCGTCTCCCAAAGGCAAAATGGCCGATTCCAGTTCATCGCTATTCTTTAATACGCTGAGATACTCTCTCATCCTCTTGTAAATCGTCCTGTTCCTTCTCTCCACGGCAAAATGAGACTGGATAATATCTCCGTCCTGCAGCACGTTATCTGATATCAGAATACCGCCTTTCTCCAAAAGGCGGAGAACTTCTGGAAAGAAGTGGATATACTGCCCCTTTGCCGCATCCATAAAGATAAGATCATAGGATTCTTCAAGGGTCTTTAAAACCTCCTGGGCATCTCCTTCTAGAAGGGTGATCTGGCTTTCCCTTCCTGCCTTTCTGAAGTTTTCCCTGGCAATGGGAATCCGTTTCTCATAATTTTCTATCGTTGTGATCCTGCAGTCCTCGGGACCGTAGGTACTCATAAGAAGCGCAGAAAATCCCACGGCGGTTCCTACCTCCAGAATACGTGCCGGAGCTTTAAGCTGCAGAAGGACCTTGAGAAGACTCTGGGTCTCCCTCCGGATAACAGGCACATGGTTTCTCAGCGCCTCCGCCTCCAGCTCATTAAGAAAAGGCGTATTTCCTTTATCCAGGGAATTAATATAAGTGACTAGCCGTTCATCTACGATCACTGAGTGTTTCCTCCCTCTTCCTGGGTTTCCTCTGAAGCAGTATCATCTGCCCCTTCCTGGATATCGGAGCTCCCTTCCTGGGCGGTACCGTCCTCCTGAGTCTGGTCCGGCTGTCCCTTCACATTCTCTCTTGCAAGAATCTCCATCATCTCATCAGATGTCATGCTGGTGTTCAAGATATACGTCCCTGCCTGTAATTTACCGCTGTAATTAGAGAGCTTTTCCTGAACTACAAATACTTTTGCATCCCGGATAAGCCCCCGGCTCTCCAGGGTTCTCCCTATCTGATATACGGAATCGCCCTCATCTACTACTACGGTAATATCTCTGCCTTCCTCTTCTGAGTCCACAGGCTGCTGATAAAAGATATCATATCCGAAATTATAGGCGGATTTTCCAATATAGATCAATGCGATGGCCACAATAAGATAAAGGGCAAAACGAAAAAAACCTCCGGCTACAATGGATGATTTTTTCTGTTTTCTGACTTGTTTTCCCATAGTGTTCTCCTTGGTTTACGATAATTCCGGGACATCCAGCCTGATACCCTGATGGATAGCCGTACTGATCCCCTGAAGCTGCTTGCACAGTGCCAGTTCCGCCTCAAGGAACTGATTCACCTCTTCAATCTTGCACAATTCCTCCATTTTGGCATCTAAATCATCAATAACCTCATACAGATTCATGTCTTCATACTCATTCTGAACTCTATAATTCATACGGCGCAGGTCATCCACCTGTTCCTTCAGGCCGGGAATCTTATTTACCGCCTCAAGGGCCACGCAGTACTGCTTATAGACACTGCCGTTTTTAATTGCAGAAATCAGCATTTCTGTACAGGTATCAATAAAACTCATTCTCTACGCCTCCATAATAATCGGCAGAATCATAGGATTTCTCTTTGTCCGTTTCCACAGGAAATCTCCCAGAGAATCCTTTATGATATTCTTGATCTTTCCCCAGTCTGTAATATGCTTATCCAGGCACACATCGATAGCGTCCTCCACTACGATCCTGGCTTCATCCATCAGATCCTCCGATTCTCTCACATACACAAACCCTCTCGAAACAATATCCGGACCTGCCAACAGGTTTCCGCTGTGTTTCTCCAGTGTGAGAACTACGATCATAATGCCGTCTTCCGCCAAATGCTGGCGGTCTCTCAATACAATGTTTCCTACATCACCTACGCCGAGACCATCTACCAGAATCGCTCCTGTACGGACTTTTCCGGTGACTTTGGCCGGCTCCTGCTCATTCAGCTCCAGAACATCCCCTGAAGAAAGGATAAAAATGTTTTCCTTGGGGATTCCCAGTTCTTTGGCTATTCCTGCCTGAGCCTTTAAGTGACGGTACTCTCCGTGAACCGGGATGGCATACTTGGGTTTTACCAGGGAATAGATCAGCTTGATTTCTTCCTGGCAAGCATGCCCGGAAACATGGGCGTCCTGAAAAATAACATCCGCCCCTTTTCTGCTCAGCTCATTAATAACCTTGGATACCGCTTTTTCATTTCCCGGAATCGGATTAGAACTGAAAATAATGGTATCATTGGGTTTGATTGTCACTTTTTTATGAATATTTGCCGCCATACGAGAAAGAGCTGCCATAGACTCTCCCTGGCTGCCTGTAGTGATCAAAACCACTTTTTCATCTGGATAGTTCTTTATCTGATCGATCTCCACCAGAGCCTTGTCCGGGATCTGCA
>UQSX01000081.1 GCA_900543715.1 uncultured Blautia sp.
GCAAATACAGAAAAAATCACAAATGCCAGAAATTCCAAAAAACGATACAGCAAATCTGTCCCTCCTGCAGGTATTGTCAAAAAATGTATGTCTCCCATGTAAAATCCAGCGACAGTCAGAAAGATTTCGCCGCCGTAAGTAACCTTTAAATTTTTCCAGAATCCGTCATATCCAATCCTGCAGATTGCAAACAGGTTAACGCCAAATATGATTATGTTTATGATCATTTCCAAGGTCAAAATGGATCCTGTTCCCACTGCTGCAAATAGAAAGGCCCAGACAAAAATCCCCCCAAGAAAAAGCAATGCGGCAAAAATCCCGGCGGCAAATCCCATTCTCTGGTCAAGTCCCGGAATCTGAAGATCTATTTTCCAGTTTGAATCTCTGCCGTTTCTTCTCATATCCATTCCTCCCTGCTTTTATCTTTGTTCATTGTCTCAGATCAGTTCAGCTAAGGAAATCGTCTCAGATTCCGTTTCCTCCTCGTCATCTCCCAATATCAGCTGCAGCTTCAGTTCCTGCAGCAGCCGGATGCCCACATGCCAGAATCCATCCGTATCCGGCGCTTTGGCAGAAACAGTATAAAACTGTATAGGGTCCTGCTGTTTTTGTGTCCATACTTTAAGTACAATAGGCTCCGCTGTATCTATTCTGGCAAAATCCTGGTCATACCACCGGGTCTCGCCAATTTTCAGATCCGGGCATTCCGCCAGCTGAATATACTGTTCCTGATTGATCTTCAGATTTTCTCCGTCCTTTTCATGTCCGTAAATTACCATGCCGGCTTTCAAGCCTTCCAGTTTTTTCCTGCGGTATTTCTCTGCCATTTCTTTTACTTTAGCCATGCCTTGTTCTCCGTCTTCCACGATTCTCGGAACGGGAAAGCCGCACAGAGGGCATCGTGCCTTATTCTCTATTTTATCCATTCCACATACATAACACTTCATATTTTTTCCTCCGCATTTGTGCTATTTTATTAATTATTAAAATTAATCGGAATTTATCTTTTTTCATGCGTAAAAGTTCGTCATTCGTAAGTTTTATTATATCATATTATTGTTTTTCCTGCACTACTCCACAACGTTTATTTACAATAAAAGACAAGGTATAAATTTCTTTCTATACCTTGTCTTTCTCTCTCTAATCTGTCAATCTGCTTCAGCTTCCTCTGAAACCGTTCCTACTGTAAGTGTATAGTTCTCTCCTGGCACAAGCTGTGGACTGCTGAGAATGACCACTGAAAAGGACAGCTCCGGAGTAACACTTCAGGCTAAAGGCCCCGGCAACAGCAACGCCGGTTCCCACATTGCCGTTGACCATCATGATCACCACACATACTACCGCAGGCAGCAGAGCCAGAGTTACCACAAAACTTTTGGTATACCGGGTTCGGTACATATAGGCAAAGGCCATAATAAGCCCCAGGGCCAAAGCGGTTCCCAAGCACAGCATAAAATCTCTTACGCTGATCACTGTCGTAAGGTCCGTGTCAAATAGTCCTTGAAAGATTGTGTCAAACATGAAAAAATACCTCCTGTTTAAGCTTTGGATAGATCATATTCTGGTAAGCGGTTCCGTATTTTGAGAAGGAAGTCTTATAGATATGTTCTTCCGAGAGAATCCGGACCATCCACAGAGGGATCCCTCCGGAACATTTGATCTCCATTAAAGCCCATCTTTCCGGAAGTATGGGCTTTCCATAAATCTCAGACTCCAGAGACAGATCTTCCTGTCTGCAGAGGATATTCTCGTCAAAGGTTATCCGGAAATCCGTTCCGTCTTTGGAATAATAAACCTCTCTTTCATAAGAAAGTAACACTGCAGGATGCAGATTTTCATAATATTCAAAAAAGTAGTCTACTTCTTCGGATATCTGACAGTCCAGATCACAGCGGCGCCGACCCATCACCCATTCCATAGCCTCTTTCTCCGGAAGAGGTATCCTTCGCTTGTATACAGTCTTCTTATATTTCTTCTTTAGTTCTACAAAAACTGTACTCTCCGGCTCAGCCTGGCTGTAGCTCCGTATCCGCAGCTTTTCTTTATAAGCCGGCTTTTCTATGGAATGGCGGATCAGCCGGAATGTATCCGTATCAAAGTACAGATTCCGGATGGTAGTCCGACCATACTGATCAAGGTCCATATAGGGTCCTATAGTTTCCAGTACTTTTTCTTTCTGCCTGGCAGTAAGCAGGTATTTCATCTCATATCTTTTGAAAACTGTTTGAATTGACATAGAAATTCCCCCTGTACGTTTCTTGGCGCTATTGTACAGAGGGAAGATTGAAGTTTTATTGAAAACACAGATTGTTCATATGCTCTTGCCTGGTCCGTACGGTAAAATCTCTCAAAAAGATGTTTTCTCTGTTCTTCTGGTATCTCACTGCCTTCATTAGTCACTGACAAAACCGCATTGTTTTTTATTTTTTCCAGTTTCAGAGATACCTCTTTTCCGCCGCTTCCATGACGTATTCCATTATCGATCAGAATAGAGGTAAGCTGTTTCAGCTGGACGCTGTTACCATTTACCCAGACATTTTCTTCAATGTTGCTGTTCAGAACCTGACCGCTCTCATATGCCACAGTCTCAAAAGGCAGAGCCTCTCCCCATACCAGCCTGTCAAGCTCCAGAGCCTCCATAGGCGGTGTAATATTCTCTGCTCTTGCTAGATCCAGAAGCTGAGTGATCAGGGCTGACATCCGTTCATTCTCATACTGGATATTGGAAAGCCACTGATTCTCTCCTGTTTTGCGGGAAAGGAGCTCCAGATTGGCATTGATCACCGCTACAGGGGTCTTCAGTTCATGACCTGCATCGGAAATGAACTGCTTCTGTCGCTCATAACTCTCCTCCAGAGGCGCCACGATCCTCCCAGCCAGGTAGTATGCCAGGAGAAAAAATACCACAAGAGCCACGCCACCAAAAATCAAGGTATAGTTTACCAGCGTTCCGGCACTTTCCAGCATCAGCATGATCGCGGCCACGATCTTACGCCTGGATTTTTTAAACATTTTCATACCTCAATTCATAGCCGATTCCCCGGACCGCTTTGATTTCTGTCCTGGCCTTTACAAAGCTGAGCTTCTTACGTGCAAAAGAAATATATACCTCTACATTGTTGTATTCTGTATTGCTGTCATACCCCCAGACTTTCAGGGCAATCTGTTCCCTGGTAAGGATCTGTCCCTGATTCGCTATGAGGTATTCCAGGATATGCAGTTCTTTTTCACTGAGGCGCACAGAATTTTCTTTGCAGGAAAGATAAGATCCGCTGGGATTCAGAGAAATATCTCCAAAGGTAAGAGTGCCGTCAGGAGACTGGATATTTCTTCTTCCAAGCGCCCGGATCCTGGCCAGAAGCTCCCTGGTCATAAAAGGTTTGGTCAGATAGTCACCTGCTCCGCATTCCAGTCCGGTCACTTTATCATCCACATCGCTCTTTGCTGTAAGCATCAAGATCGGTGTTCGGATTCCTTTTTTTCTGGCTTCCTGTGTAATCTCAAAGCCATTCATCCCGGGCAGCATAACATCCAGGACCGCTACGTCGTACACGCCGCTTTCCAGGGTGTACAGTCCCTTCCTACCATCAGCACAGTGATCTACATCATAATTTTCCAAACGCAGTATCTCACAAAGGGCCTGGGCCATCCTCTCTTCATCTTCCACAAGTAATACTTTCATCTCGCACCTCTCTGATCTTAGGAAAATATGATTGTTCTTTAAGCTTTCACCTTTTTTCTGTATTTTATAGCAAAAAGATTGAAACAGTATTGAATTTTACCAAAAAACAGCGGCTATAACAGATCCTCATCTGCTGCCGCTGTTTGTAAATGGCTTTATGGAACAACCACAATATTCTCATATTTCTGAAAGCTGTCATCTGGAAGCCGGTCTGTAAGTATGATCCCGTCCTCAAACTCTCCGAAGGTTACCGGACTTGTATGATAAAATTTGCTGCTGTCACAGAGGATGTAAGCCTGCTGGGTGTGTAAAAGAGCGCATTCCTTTACCATAGCCTCATTAATATCCGGAGTGGAAAATCCTGCCGAAGGGCTGACTCCATTAGCACCCCAGAAACCTTTGGTAAAATTAAATTTTTTCAGATTTACATAGGCCTCATTTCCCACAATAGCCTCTGTAGCTGCTTTCACCTCTCCGCCGATGAGGATCACCCGAAATCCGTTCTCCGCCAGATGAAGAGCATGGGAAACGGCATTTGTAACAAAAGCCGCAGAATGCTCTGTGAGATAAGGGATCATGGCTCCCGTTGTAGTTCCTGCATCCAGATAAACAAAATCCTCAGGCTCCACAAGAGAAGCCGCATATCTGCCAATCCTGTTTTTCTCTTCACGATAAAGTTCCTGTCTCTGGGATACCTGCTCCTCTCTGAGCATGACCCGGCCCTCAGGTCTCACCGCCCCTCCAAAGACTTTTGTAAGTGCGCCTCTTTTATCCAGTGCATTCAGGTCCCGCCGTATAGTGGACTCTGAGGTATGGAAATACTCCTTCAGCTCCTGAAGAGTAACGCTCCCTTTCTGGTTCAGGAGCCGAAGGATTTCCTCCTGTCGTTGTTCCGTCAGCATATGGTTTCCCCCTTAGAAAATTCTGTTGTTCGTCCTGCTGTCTTTTATTCTACACAACTTTCTTTTTCAGGGCAACCATTTTCCTCATTTCCGTATATTAACAGGCTCTTCCCCGTTATGCTTCCACCTTTTTCTTTAATACCCCCAGAAGCAGTGCGCCGATCGCTGTGCCAACAGCTAAAGATACCAGATACATCAGTGGATGTTCCACTACCGGGAATACGAAAATCCCGCCATGAGGAGCCATAAGGGTACAACCGAAGGCCATGGACAATGCTCCGGAAACTGCGGATCCGATAATGCAGGAAGGCAGTACATGAAGGGGGTCAGAAGCCGCAAAGGGAATCGCCCCTTCTGTTATAAAGGCCAGACCCATAATAAAGTTTACAGGACCCGATTCTCTCTCTTGTTTTGTAAATTTGTTCTTAAACAGCAGAGTTGCCAGGGCAATGGCGCAGGGTGGAACCATACCGCCGATCATAACTGCCGCCATAATATCGTAGTTGCCTGCAGCAATAGATGCGGTTCCGAATACATACGCCGCCTTATTAAAGGGGCCTCCCATATCAATGGACATCATACCGGCTACAATGATCCCCAGAAGGATCTTGCTGCTTCCGCTCATATTTGTCAGTGCTGTATTTAAAGCTGTGTTCAAAGCGCCGATAGGAGGCTCAATGATAAAGTTCATGATCAGTCCCATGAAAAGGATGCCAAATAAAGGATATAACAGCACTGGTGCGATTTTTTCTACAGACGCCGGAAGCCTGTCAAAAGCTTTTCTCAGAAGAACGATAAGATAGCCTGCGATAAAACCTGCCGCCAGAGCTCCTAAAAATCCTGATTTTCCATTGGCTGCGATCATACCGCCTACAAATCCTACGGCCAGACCTGGACGATCTCCGATACTCATGGCAATAAATCCTGCCAGTACAGGGAGCATGAAACCAAAAGCTACGTTACCAATCTGCCGGAGCTGAGCGGCTACCGGGGTAATGGTACCGAAATTTGCCCGGGCTTCCTGGGAAAGGGAATTCACATCCACGCTGAGACCGTCGATCAGGAATGCCAGAGCGATCAGGATACCGCCTCCAACTACAAAAGGCAGCATATGAGAAACACCATTCATCAGCTGAGTATATACCTTATGTCCTGCACTGCCTGCAGCTTTGGTCTTTTCCTCTGTTTTGGGACTATCTGAATGATAAACCGGGGCATCCTGCTTCATGGCTCTGTCAATCAACTGGTCCCCTTTACTGATACCGTCGGATACAGGACATTCGATCAGGTGTTTGCCGTCAAATCTCTCCATGGGCACATTTGCATCTGCAGCAATGATCACGCAATCAGCCTCTTGGATTTCCTTTTCCGTTAATACATTTTTTGCTCCTCCTGATCCCCTGGTCTCTACTTTAATCCGGCAGTTTTTCTTTTTTGCCGCCTTCTCCAGTCCTTCCGCAGCCATATAAGTATGAGCGATTCCTGTAGGACAGGAAGTCACGGCAACGATCCGGCAGACTTTTTCAGAAGGATCCTCTAAGGTCTGGGAAGCCAGCTGTTCGTCCAGATCCGGCTTTTCCTCATCTGCCTTATCCACAATGTCCAGAAATTCTTCTACAGTGGAGGCATTCTGAAGATTCTTTACAAAGTCTTCATCCATCAGCAGTGTAGAAAGCTTGCTCAGCACATCCAGATGTACATTATCCTTGGTGTTTGGAGCGGCAATAAGGAAAATCAGGTGAACCGGCTCTCCGTCCAGAGAATCAAAGTCTACGCCATCCTTTACAACCATTGCAGCAAGGCCGGGACGTATAACAGAGTCTCCTTTTCCATGGGGGATAGCAATCCCCTCTCCCACTCCTGTGGTACTTTCTTCTTCTCTTGCATACACTTGCTGGCGGTAAGCTTCTTTATCCCGTATTTTTCCGCTTTTCGCCATCAGTTCTACCATCTGATCCAGGGCTTCTTTTTTGGATGCCGGAGCGCCGGTCAGAGAAATGCTCCTGGGATCCAGCAATTCTGTGATTCTCATATCTTTTTCTCCCTTCTATCTGTCAGGCAGACTGGCTGACCTGCCTGTAAACTTCTTCTACTTCTTTTTTTGTGGCCAGGTTTTCAGAAAAAGCGCTGGCGCTTCCTGCAGAAATCCCCATACGGAAAGCATATTCATAATCCTTTTTTGTAAGCCAGCCGGCCAGGAAACCGGCCACCATTGAATCTCCTGCCCCCACGGCGTTGACCAGTTTTCCCTTTGGTGCAGGGAGCATATGGACCTGCCCATTTTCATCCAGGAGCACCGCTCCCTGTCCTGCCATAGAAACCAGTACGTTCCTGGCTCCCTTCTCCTGCAGCTTTCTGGCATATGGAGCCACATCCTCTCTGGTCTCCAGCTTCACCTGGAAAATCTCCCCAAGTTCATGGTTATTAGGCTTGATCAGGAAAGGGCTGTACTCCAGAACATGGAGCAAGAGCTCTCCGGTAGCGTCTACCACCGTCAGGATCCCTTTCCCATCCAGCCTTCTCAGAATATCGCTGTAAATGGAATCCGGCATAGTTCTGGGAATACTTCCTGCCAGTACCAGAACATCTCCTTCTTTCAGTCCATCCAGCTTTTCCAGAAGCTTTTCTGTTTCTGACGGGCTGATATCCGGTCCCTGGCCATTGATCTCAGTCCCGTCAAAATCTTTCATTTTCACGTTGATCCTGGAATAGCCATTCTGCAGATTGATAAAATCACTGGCCAGCCCCATTTCTTCTACTCTTCTTTTAATCTCCTCTCCGGTAAATCCTGATGAAAAACCAAGCGCAATATTGGGAATCCCCAGGTTCTTCAACACCGTGGATACATTGATCCCCTTGCCTCCCGGAAGCATCTGCTCTTTTGCAGTCCGGTTGGTCTTTCCCATCTGGAAGCCCTCCACGGAAACGATATAATCCAGAGAAGGATTAAACGTAACTGTATAAACCATTTCTTTTCCTCCTTTATGCTTATATTATACATCACATTCGCTCATTTTCAATCATATTAATTCACAATATTTCAAATCTATTTTTAGTAATCTTTCATAATTAGTCATTTAATCCCATATATTCATTCATAATCATTCATTTTATTTCATCTGATTTTCAGCCTTTGCTACCGGTTCTTAGACAGTATACTATAATGTGAGCCGTTCAAAAGAAAAAATGGAGCTGGAGTTTTTCTTTGATATAAGAAAAAACTCAGCTCCATATCTTCATAAATTTTTGTTTTTATCCATCTCTCCCAGGCCATTTTCAATAGCCGCCACAGCCGCTGCCAATGCCTCCCTTTCTTCAGGTCCTTCACTGGTGATCACAATCTCCTGTCCCTGGATCACCCCTGCTGCCACAATATTCAGGATACTCTTCAGATTTACAACTCCTTTAAAATTGTTCTTTTCATATGCAAACTGCAGCTTTGCGTCATATTTCAGAACGCTGTTTGACAATACCGTTGCCGTTCTCAAATGAAGACCGGACGGATTTATGATTTTTACTTTTTTACTGACCATAATCTTATCCTCTCCCTTTTTATATTCCCAAAGCAGCCTTAGCCAGACGGTCTACCGCCTCGTTTAGTTCCACACCGCTGTGCCCTTTTACTTTATGAAATACTACCTTCACATTTTTCAAGCCATCATAAAAACTTTTATATCGGATGGTTCCGGGCCGGTTCCTTTTCCAGTCTCCCACAGCCCAGGATTCGATTCCCTGATAATCATAGTAGAGATGAAGAACCTTTATCCTCCTCTCTTCACAAAACTTCATAGCGGCCATGGCTCCTTCCAGTTCCCCTGCTACATTCCGCATGGAAATGTCCTCTCCCCCCTGGAAAACCTGGCTCATCTCTATTCTCTCTCCACGGTACAACAGGATACATCCGTAAGAATACGCATTTTTCTCCTGGTCAAAGCTGCCGTCCACATAAGCTGTACAGCTTTCCTCATGGTCTGTGTCTCCCAGTGAAGGCCTCTGACTTCCCTCCAGATATCCTTTGGCCTCTTCCAATGAAGGAAAGCTTTTATACTGTGCGCCGGGATATCCGTTCACATTGGCTTTACATTCTTCCCATGTATCGAAAATCCCAGAATTTCTGCCTTTCTTTACTGCATAAAATTTTCTTGCCATTTAGTTCCCTTCCCCAGTATACCCTGCCTTTACTGCTGCATTCCCGTATGCTGGTCTGTTGAATTTATAAAGCTGTAAAAATGTATAGTCTCCATGTCATAAGGAATCTTAGCCCCATGACTTCCCATAAACATCATCTTTTTATGACATCCGTGATCCGGCGCAAAAGCCAGGATCGTGGGATGATCTTTCCAATATTCTTTTATCCTGTCATAAATATTCAGAAATGTTTCTATATTTTTGTCCAAAGCTTCCAGGGCCCGGCTTCCTTCCGGTCCGAATCGGTGCATCATATAGTCATAATTGCCGTTATACAGGACCATAAAATCGTATTTGTCACGTTCTATCAGATTCAGCGCTTTCTCATTACATTCCTCTACGGTAGGATAAATAAAATAATCTATATCTCTTCCCAGAAATATCCTGGAAATACTGTCCCCCTCTGTGGAAATGATTGCCGCCTTTTTTCCTGCTCTCACAAGGCAGTCAAATACTGTGTCTACCAGAAGAACCGGCTTTCTGTATTTTGTAATCCCATGTTCTTTTGGCGGAAGTCCTGTATACATACTTCCAAAGCATACCGGCGTAACCGGGGGATAAGCTGTATGGATTTTCATACGGAGCTGCACCCGCTTCTCCAGTTCCACAAATTTCCCCTGGAATTTTCTGTAGATCCACATCCCGATCGCATCAGGATTATAAAAAAACACCCGCCTGCTGCCTTCTCCAGTTAAGGTCCGTTCAGCCATATTCAAAACTTTTCCATGAGGTCCTGCCATCTCTGAGCCGGGATCTACCTCTAAAAGCTGCAGAATCGTAGCAGCAGTCTGACCGATTCCATGTTCATGATTCATTTATATGATCCCCCTCCGCACTGCAGTATCAGCAGCCGTACTAATGTTCAGATTCCGGTCTGAAGCCTTCAAAAATATATCCGTCAAAATATTTCCTTACTTTCCTTAACTGTCCCTTGCTCTTTACGGTCCATCCATATGCCGGACAGCGGTACAGATGTCTGCAGATCTGAAGCGACAAAGAGCAGCCGCTTCTGCAGTCATAGGCGATAAAATCCGGTCTGGTCAGAAAATTCAAAAGAAGCCCCCGCATGATCAGATAATGAGGCTGCATCCAGCCCTGTATCTTCTGATAATTCATGGAAAGCTGTCCTCTTGACACCTGTGGTCTGTATTTCTTATACCAGAGCAGAACCTGGGGATGAAAAGACTCTATGGCATATTCTCCTTTATACGCATCCAGGATTTCGGTGGCTTTCTCACAGATCCTGCTTCCCTTCTTATATTTCAACTCTATGATCAATGGCACTTTTCCATCTACCAGTTTCAGAACATCCTCCAAAAGCGGAATCCTTTCTTCTGAATGAAAAACCGGAAACCGTCCCAGCTCTTCATAGTTAAACTGGTCTACGTCACCCGAAATGCCGCAGTTTCTCTTCAGATGAAAGTCATGGGTCACCACCACTTTCCCGTCTTTTGTAAGCTGGATATCCAGTTCAATGCCATATCCTGCTTTCACCGCCCGGCGAAATGCCGCCATTGTGTTTTCCGGAGCACTTCCGCTGTTATTATAAAGCCCTCTGTGGGCAAAATATTTCGTTGAAAGAATCTTTGGCCGCCCCTTCGTGCCAGGCAGCAGCGCCCCCAGATAACCGGCAGCGGCAGCCAGCAGCCATTTTTTCTTCTTATCCATGGAAACCTCCTGGGATACCTTCTGCTTATTATAATGCTGCATGTTAAAAAAAACACATTCATCATTTGTATTCTAACACATACCCGATCATTTATCATTCTTTTTTTGGAAAAAAATAAAAAAGAGCTGATATATTCAGCAAATTCTATGCCAAATACATCAGCTCCTGTATATTATGATAATTGCTCTAAAACCCAGGCAACGTCATCTGTGGTCTTCAAGGTTTCCAGAAGTGCCTCATCTTCAAGCAGGGTGCAGAGCTTGCTAAGCAGATCCAGATGTTCGTCTCCGATTCCTGCGATACCGAATACCAGCTGAGCTTTCTCATCGCCGAAATCCACGCCTTCCGGATACTGGATAAATACGATACCTGTCTTTTTCACCGTACTTTTCGCCTGGGTGGTTCCGTGAGGAATGGCAACACCCATGCCCATGTAGGTCGTCACCAGTTTTTCACGTTCCTGCATGGCATCCACATAGGTATGATCCACATACCCTAGTTCCTCCAGCAGTTCTCCGGCAGCCTGGATAGCTTCTTCCTTGCTCACCGGCTTCTGTCCCAGCCTGATCCCCTCTGCTACGATGACCTGTTTCTTAATAGGCGTATCCGGAATAACAATATCCGTATTCTCACCTGCCGGCGCTGCAGGTGCGTCTCCTGTAGTAAGCTGTACATACAGGGCATCCAAAGCCGGATCTGCCAGGAAATTTCCGATGGTGATCAGCTGGGCGTTGGGCGCTGCTTTTTTCGCCCGGGCTGCCAGCGTGGTCTGGACTACGGCGATATCGCAGTCCTGAGGGATATTATCTACTGAAGTGTTGGAAACAGAAATATCCGGCCGGTCGTTTTTAATACGGTTCCTGAATTTTGTGGCGCCCATTGCGGAAGATCCCATGCCTGCATCACAGGCAAAGATGATCTTGCGGATTTCTGTAGAGCGTTCAATCGTTCCCGGCACCACATTTTCACCTTTGGAAACGCTTTTCATAGTAGCTACCTCACTCTGGGCTTCTTCCAGGCTCTTGCCTCCTGCCATCTTTACAATAGGCGAGGCAACCGCAAAGGAGATACCCGTAGCCAGCAGTACGCCTACAATAACCTTCACAATATCGGAACCGGGAGTCATCATCAAATAAGCGATGATAGAACCTGGGGATGCAGGCCCCACCAGTCCGCAGCCTGTAATGCCAAACCAGAAGACCGCCGCCATATTTCCCAGGATCGGTGCAATGATCACCAGAGGATTCATCAGTATGTAGGGGAAATAGATCTCATGGATACCGCCCAGCAGGTGGATGATCACAGCGCCTGGAGCAGAATCTTTCGTTACCTTGTCTTTACAGAAAAACATATAGGCAAGGAGAACTCCCAGGCCGGGGCCTGGATTCGGCTCCAGCATATACATGATGGATTTCCCCAGGTCTGCCGCCTGTGCTGTGGCAAGGGGAGTAAAAATACCATGATTAATAGCATTATTTAAAAACAGTACCTTAGCAGGCTCAATGAAGATGGCTACCAGAGGGAGGAGACCGTTCTGCACCAGAATATTAACGCCGGCAGACAAAACAGCCAGGATTCCGCTCATGATCGGCCCGATCAGCATATAGCCAAGCATGGCCAGGATCATTCCGATAATGCCGGCAGAAAAGTTATTGATCAGCATTTCAAAGCCGGCCGGCATACGGCCATCCATAAACTCATCAAATTTTTTAATGCAGAAACCGGCCAGAGGTCCCATGACCATTGCCGCCATCAGCATTGTGATGCTTGTATTGCTCATAATGGCGCCGATCACTGCAATAGCTCCTACCACGCGTCCCCGGTCCCCTCCGATCATACGTCCTCCGGTAGAGGCGATCAAAATGGGGATCAGATAGGTAAGCATGGGACTTACCATGCTGTTGAATCCCTCATTGGGGATCCATCCGGTATCGATAAAAAGTGCGGCCAGAAAGCCAAAGGCGATCAGAGCGCCGATATTCGGCATAACCATTGCCGATAAGAATTTTCCAAAACGTTGTACAGTACTTTTCACAAAAACCCACCTCCATGAACTTTTCCTTATCAATGGAGTATCGGTTCAGCTATTTTCCCTCTATGCCCTTTATAATACCTGTACGCCGTATTTTTTGCACTGAGTCAGGAATTCTTCCGGAAGCTTTCCATCAGAAACCACAATATCAATATCTGAAAGCTGGCCAAAACTGAAGCTGCATTTCACCCCAACCTTTGAAGAATCCATCAGGACGATCACCTGTCCGGCCCTGCGGATAGCTGTCTGTTTTAAAAAAGCTTCGTCACTGACACCACAGGAAAAACCCACCTCCGTATGGAAACCGGTGACGCCTAAAAAGGCCTGATCAAAGTTTACCCTCTCCAGCTCCCGAATAGCAGAAAATCCAAACACGCTCTGGCTGTAACGGTTCAGCTTTCCTCCCGGAAGCATAACGGTAGGTTTAGACAGATTTGCCAGTTCTGTAGCACAGCTTAAACCGGTTGTATAGATCAGGTAAGATAGATCTGGGATCTGTCCTGCAAATATAGTAGCCGTACTTCCAGAATCCAGAAAAAAGGTGGTGTCTGGTTTGATCAGAGACAAAGCTTTTTTGGCAATTTCTTTTTTTTCAGCAATATTGTGAAATGATTTCCTGTTCAGAAAACCATCAGTTCCGATGATGACCTGTACGGATCTGGCGCCTCCGTGAATGCGCAGAATCTTTTTCTCCTGATCCAGACTCTTTAAATCTGTACGGAGGGTCATCTCAGATACCTCAGGGAACTCCTCTTTAAGCTGTGCAAAGGTAACGGTTTCTTTCTCATTGATTAGCTGAACGATCGCATTTCTGCGCATTTCCATTGA
>UQSX01000082.1 GCA_900543715.1 uncultured Blautia sp.
CACAATTTTTGAAAATATGCCGGTAATTACAAGAAATGCTTATATTGAAAATTGCGGTGAACAAAAAATAACTTTAGAGCAAGTGATGAGTATGTCACTTGATTTACCCGACAAAGAATATGAGATGATTGAATTAACAGGTGCTTGGGCTCGTGAAAGGAGCATTAAGGAGAGAAAGCTAGAGCATGGAATTCAATCTATATATTCTCTAAGAGGATGTTCAAGTAATAATTTTAATCCTTTCATCGCTTTAAAGCGTGAAAATTGTAATGAATATGCTGGTGAGGTTTTAGGATTTAGTTTTGTATATAGTGGGAATTTTTTAGCTCAGGTTGAAGTTGATACTTATGATGTTACAAGAGTGATGATGGGAATACATCCCCACTGTTTTAGCTGGAGTCTTGAAAAAGGAGAAAGTTTTCAAACTCCGGAAGTAGTCATGGTGTATTCAAATGATGGACTAAATAAAATGTCACAAACTTACCACAAACTTTATCAAAGACGATTGGCTCGTGGGAAATATCGTGATCAAGTACGACCTATTTTAGTTAATAATTGGGAGGCAACGTACTTTGATTTTGATGAAGAAAAAATTATGGATATTGCTGGAACTGCTCAAAAATTAGGAATCGAGTTATTTGTTCTTGATGATGGCTGGTTTGGTAAACGTAATAATGATGTTGCAGGGTTAGGTGACTGGTATCCGAATTTACAAAAATTACCAAGTGGAATTAGTGGTTTATCAAGAAAAATAAATAATCTGGGAATGAAGTTTGGTTTGTGGTTTGAACCAGAAATGGTCAATAAAAATTCTGATTTATATCGTAATCATCCACAGTGGATTTTAGAAACACCAAACCGTCCTAGTAGTCATGGACGTAATCAATTTGTATTAGATTTTTCAAATCCAGAAGTCGTTATTTATGTTTATAATATGATGACAGAAGTAATTGATAAAGCAAATATTTCTTATATTAAATGGGATATGAACCGTCCCCTTACAGAGGTAAATTCTGTCCTCCTTTCGGCGCAGAGAAAAGGGGAAACCTTCCACCGTTATATCCTTGGTCTGTATGACATTCTGGGCTGGCTGAAAGAGAGGTATCCTGACCTTTTGATAGAAGGCTGTTCCAGCGGAGGAGCCAGATTTGACCCAGGCATACTTTGCTATGGGGCTCAGAACTGGGCCAGCGACAATACAGATGCCTTTGACCGTATGAAGATTCAGGAAGGATTTAGTTTGCTGTATCCTCCGGAAACTATCGGATCCCATGTGAGTATTACGCCTAACCATCAGACAGGTAGGAGTACTCCTCTGGACACACGTTATCAGGTGGCAAAGTTTTTTAACCTGGGCTATGAGTTGGATTTGACAAAATGCTCTGAAGAGGAAAGAAAAGAGATCCAAGAGCAGGTGCAGGAATATAAACAGGAGCGGTCCCGTTTTTTAAATGGCCGTTTTTTCCGTCATGATACACCAAATGAGAATTACATTATGTGGTCCGTAGTAACTGAGAAAGAATGTTTTGCAGTTATTTTTCAGAAATTCTGTGATCCTCTGTGTGCACAGAGTTGTTTTCGCCTGCTGGGGCTGGAGCCGGAAGCTGATTATGAAAATGTGAA
Source organism: uncultured Blautia sp. (assembly GCA_900543715.1). Lineage (GTDB taxonomy): Bacteria > Bacillota > Clostridia > Lachnospirales > Lachnospiraceae > Blautia > Blautia merdigallinarum. The sequence continues at coordinate 1,624 of UQSX01000082.1, forward strand.
AGACGGTAAGGTTTATGGGGGAGACGAACTGATGGAAGCAGGAATTACCGTATCCCTTGTAAAAGAAGATTTTCACGTCTTTACATTCCGGTTCAGAAAGCTATGACGGAAATAAAAATGATCGTCAGTGATCTGGACGGCACTCTCCTTAATGAAGAACATATACTTTCCAAGAAAACAGGCGAAATCCTGAAGGCAGCCTCAGCTCTGGGAATACAGCTCCTTATAGCCACAGGGAGAAGCTGGAATACAGCCAGCAGGCTTCTGGAGAAAACAGAAGGTGTCTGTGCCTTTGTGCTTTTAAATGGAGCAGAATTCAGAGATTCCCGGGGACAGCTGATTTTTCATGAGCCTATAGAACCGGAATCTGCCGGAAGAATTATAGATTATCTACTGGAACAGAAAATTGGATTTGAAATAAATACAGAACTGGGAGATTTTGCTACAGATACAGATTTATGTGTGGCTGACCATATAGAAAAATTAGAAGCTTTTGGGAAAAGTCTTCCGATTCTTTATAAAGTATTTGCCTTTTCAAAAAGTCCTGAGAAATTAGAAAAAGCCCGAAACTATTTTAGTCAGTCAAAAGTCCTGACCATTACTTCCTCGGCAGACTGGAATCTGGAAATCACTTCTTACAGAGCTCAAAAAGGAATTATGGTTGAAAAGGTAGCCTCATATTACGGAATCAGCAAAGAGAAAATATTGGTCTTTGGAGACGGAGAAAATGATAAGTCTATGTTTGAAAAATTTCCTCATACCAGGGCTATGGGCAATGCCCAGCCAGAGTTGAAGGCCCTGGCAGAAAGAGAAATCGGAACAAACGGGACAGACAGTGTGGCAGATGAAATACAAAAGATTCTGTGTGGATGACTTTAAGCAAGTGGAGAAATAATCGAAGAATATCCGGACGATTATCCCCACCCAAGCTGTCTGATTTTTGGGTATACTGTTAACAGCAGGATTTTGCATATTGTAGCTGGATGTGATAGTATAAATTTATATATCATAACGGCATACTATCCAGACAGCAGAAAATTTGAAGATGATCTGAAAACCAGAAGAAAGGGGAAATAATTATGTGTATGTTTTGCAAGAATACGACAACTATTCAAAGCACTACAACCCATGTGGTAAACTATAAAAACTGTATTATTGTAATTAAAAATGTTCCCTGTCTTGAATGTGATCAGTGCGGCGAGAAATATTATACAGATGAAGTGGCTGAAAAACTGGAAGTAATTGTAAATATGGCTAAAAAGCTGATGCAGGAGATTGCGGTCATTGATTATCAGCAGGCAGCATAAACAGGAAACAGCAATTCCCCAGCAACCGCCAAATATGTATGCTGACATACTTGCTTGGCAAGCTGCTGGCGGCATTCAGAAAATCAGAGAATCACAGGAGATTTTTGCAGATCACTGACAAAGGTCCTCTGTGATTTTTCTATTTTTACAGACTCATACAGGTCTGCACAGAACAGGTCTTTTTCAAAAGCTTTCCCACAGTCTTCCGGAAGTATTTTCCGATAATCGGCGGCTTTGGTGATCACAGGGATCCGGCTGCTGTCCTGGAGCCTGCGCAGAAGAGAGGAGCTTTCCTTTCGGAAGCCCAGAAGCCGTACATAGCCGGGATTTTCTGCCATATCCTCCTGGGTAATAGAAAGAAGGATATGGAGGAGAGCCCTGCTGATCCGGGTATAGGTCATTTCCCTGGTTTTTAAAAGGGAAATAAACTGGGAAAAGGAAGCGAAATGATTCAGCTCTCTGCGGATTCTTCTGGCCAGGTCTAAAGACACATCTGCAAAAGCAGCCAGCTCTTCCGGAGTATGGAGCAAAAGCCGGTATTTCAGAAGAAGAGAAAAATCATCTTCCGTTACAGGAAGGTCCCAGGACAATAATTCTTTTGTAAAAGCAGCCACAGAATCCGGCTGAGTATGAGTCAGAAGCCTGTCTAAAGGCATATCTTTACAGTTTGAACCAGTAAGGACCCGGCGGACAGCAGTGGCGCTGGAAAGGGGCTGAGAGAGGCTTTCGTCGTGATAGCCGGCCCCTTCTCTTTTTATGGTAACAGGAGATATCCGGCTGTTCAGCCGGGAAAGGGCTTTGCAGTATTCAATTCCCAGAAGATTGTTAGGGCTGTCCAATAAATTTTCGATTCCCGAAAAAAGGGAATCCCCGGAGAAACTTTGGCCGTGAGGGGTTTCCAGATATTTTCTTAATGCTGATTTTCTTGCAGCAGGAAAGGAAAGTCCTTCTTTTAATGAACCCCGCAGGAAGTTTTGAAATTCCTTTGGCTCCCTGGCTAGAATCTGTCCCAGCTTCTGACAGGAAAGAGCATCTCCGGATTCGCTGCCGAAGCACAGGTGATCCACGCAATCCAGAGCGTCCAGGATCCCTACAGCCCCTTTGGAGAAATATTCAGCGCTTCCGCTGGCCCAGCAGGAGGGCAGCTCCAGCACTGCGTCAGCCCCTCCCAGAAGAGCCATCCGGGTTCTGGCATATTTATCAAAGACAGCAGGAGCTCCTCTCTGGACAAAGTCTCCGCTCATGATCACAAGGACATACCGGTTCCCGGTGAGATTCCGGGCCTGTTCTATCTGATAGGCGTGGCCTTTGTGAAAGGGGTTGTATTCTGCAATGATTCCAGTAATGCCTTCCATAAGAATTTTCCTTCCTTAATAATATTTATATAGCATTGTGATATCCAGTATACAGGATTCTCCCGAAACTTGGCAACGGGTTGTTTGGAAAAGAATACAATTTTCCCGGGAAAATCCCCAACACGCTCTTGTATGGCCTTTTAAAACGTTGTATAATATCACTAAATGTGGGGTCTTTTTTAAAGAAAAGTCCTCACCTGAGATTATCTAATGATAGCGGAGGAAGAAAAAATGAACGTATTAGTAGTAAACTGCGGAAGTTCATCACTGAAATTCCAGTTGATCAATTCTGAGACAGAAGCCGTTGCAGCCAAAGGCTTATGCGAGCGTATCGGACTTGACGGAAGACTGGTATACCAGCCCACAGGCGGAGAAAAAGAGGTTACAGAGGCAGCTATGCCTACTCACACAGAGGCTATCAAGATGGTGCTGGACGCTCTGGTAAATCCTAAGACAGGCGTATTAAAGAGCCTGGATGAGGTAGAGGCTATCGGCCATCGTGTTCTTCACGGCGGAGCAAAGATCTCTGATTCCTGCATTATCAATGATGAAGTAATTTCTGTTATTGAAGAGTGCTGTGACCTGGGACCACTTCACAATCCTGCAAACCTTATGGGTATCCGGGCATGTATGGAACTGATGCCGGGAAAACCAAACGTAGCTGTATTCGACACAGCTTTCCATCAGACTATGCCTGAGAAAGCATATATGTATGCCATTCCATATAAATACTATGACAAATACAAAGTTCGTAAATACGGTTTCCACGGAACTTCTCACAGATTCGTTTCTAAAGAGACTATCAAATTCCTGGGCCTGGATCCAGAAAACTCTAAAGTGATCGTTGCTCACTTAGGAAACGGTTCTTCTATCAGTGCAGTAGTAAACGGCAAATGTGTAGATACTTCTATGGGTCTTACACCTCTGGAAGGCCTGGTAATGGGTACACGTTCCGGAGACTTAGATCCAGCTGTTCTGGAGTATATCTGCAATAAAGAAAATATCAGCGTATCCGAGATGGTAAGGATCCTGAACAAGGAGTCCGGTTTACTGGGACTTTCTCAGGGACTTTCCAGCGACTTCCGTGACCTGAGCGAGGCTATGGAAAATGGAAATGCTGACGCAAAACGTGCCATTGACTGCCTGTGCTACAGAATCATCAAATATATCGGTTCCTATGTGGCAGCTATGAACGGTGTAGACGCTATTGCCTTTACTGGCGGTATCGGTGAGAATGCAGCCCTTGTCCGCAAAACAGTTGTTGATAATCTGTCTTATCTGGGAATCACACTGGATGAGGAAGCAAATAAGGCAAGGGGAGAGGACAAAGTAATCTCTACTTCTGACTCAAAAGTGACAGTTGCTGTTATTCCTACTAACGAAGAACTGGCTATCTGCCAGGAGACAGCAGAACTGGTAAAAAATCAGAAATAATGGTTGACAAACCTGGGATACCTATGTATAATTGACAAGGTGTGATTAGGAGACTATTATGCTAATTGATTTATCAGAAATTTTATCCTTGGAAGGAAAGACACAGGTTGTGGAAGCACCTGTTTCCATGGATTCCTTTCAAAGCAGACTGGGAGAATTCCCGGTAGCTGAGAAGGAGCCTTTGACTGTGACTGTTACAAACACAGGAAATAAGGTTCTCAAGATAGAAGCCAAAGGTCATATTACAGTAAAGATTCCCTGCGATAAATGCCTGAAGGAGGTTCCTACAGAATTTCCCATCGACATGGAGCAGGAAGTAGATATGAAGGCTTCTGGAGAAGACAGGATAAAAGACTTAGATGAAATTAATTATGTCACAGGTTGCAGCCTGGACGTAGAGCAGTTAGTGCATAATGAGATTTTAATCCATTGGCCTTTAAGGGTTCTATGTAGAGAGGACTGCCGTGGTCTCTGCCCGGTATGCGGCAAAGACCTGAACGAAGGTTCTTGTAACTGTGATCAGTCAAGTCCTGATCCACGAATGGCGGCAATCCGTGATATATTTAGCAAATTTAAGGAGGTGTAACCTATGTCTATCTGTCCAAAGAATAAATCTTCTAAAGCTAGAAGAGATAAAAGAAGAGCAAACTGGAAAATGAGCGCTCCCAATTTGGTAAAATGCAGCAAGTGCGGCGCATTAATGATGCCACACAGAGTTTGCCGTTCATGCGGAAGCTACAACAAGAGAGAGATCATCAAAATGGAAGAGGCATAAAAAATGCAGCTTGCAGGTCCTGAGGCGAAAACCTCAGGACCTTATTTTATTCTATAGAAAGGCCCCAGGGATCTCGTTGTTTACTCCTGTATTTAGATATGTGAATATAGAAATAATTATTTAATAAAATTGTAATATTTTTCGGAAAAACCTTGCAGACTGCAGAAAAATAAGTTAATATGATGACAGGGTTCTAAAATGCGCTGCAGATGAAATACAGGACATCTCGGCGCTGAGGGAGTATTACATAAGGAGGAATGTTACAGTGAAAAATAAATGGATAAAAAAATGTCTGATCTTTTTAAGCGCAGGATGTCTGGCTTTTGCATTGACAGGCTGCAGCCAGGTAAAGGAACAGGCTCAGGGCCTTGTAGATCAGGTGATAAACAGAGATGACAATACAGAGGAAGAAGAGGCTCAGGAAGAAGAAACTGCAGAAGAACCGGAAGTAGAGGTGGCAAAACCGGAGCTGACTACTAACCTGAGCGGATCTTTTACCTATAAAACGGGCGATACCGCAAAGGCTCTGACTGTAGAAGCAACAACATCAGATGAAGGTACGATCACCTATCAGTGGTATCAGTCTACTACCAATAGAAATGGAGGCGGAACAGCCATTGAAGGGGCTACAGAAAACACCTATGTTCCTTCCACAGAGGAGGCAGGAACTCTCTACTATTATGTGGTAGCCACCAGCAGCATAGGAAATTCCAGCAGCGGAGTGACCAGCGATACTGCAGAAGTGATCGTTAATGCCCAGGAAGGCCAAGAGGGACAGGAACAGGCAGACAGCCAGGAGGAAAGCAGCGAAGAAAGCCAGGAAGCAGCGAATGCGGAGAATCAGGGCTGATCTTTTCGGAAATTAAGGACCTTACAATAACATAGATTTTTAAGAGGCTGGCGTCCGGAGTGAAAGAGACGGCGGCCTCTTGCATTTTTTATAGATGTCTAGTACAATCATTGTTAGTATAACAGGAGGATTGACATGGAGAATTTGATCAGAGTGGCAGTAGACGCCATGGGAGGCGACTATGCTCCTACAGAAGCCGTAAAAGGCGCAGTGGCTGCCGTACAGGAAAAAGAAAATGTAGAAGTATTATTGGTGGGAAAGCAGGAAGTGATCGAGAAAGAACTGGCTGCCTGTTCCTATCCAAAGGGAAGGATCCGGGTGATAAACGCCAGCCAGGTGATCGAAACCGGAGAACCGCCGGTAGCGGCTATCAGAGGAAAGAAAGACTCTTCTATTGTAGTAGCTATGAAGATGGTAAAACAAGGAGAGGCAGATGCATTTGTTTCCGCAGGAAGCTCCGGCGCTATCCTGGTAGGCGGAACCACCATTGTGGGCAGAATACGCGGAGTAGAGAGAGCACCTCTTGCACCCCTGATCCCGACCAAGACGGGAGTATCTCTTCTTATTGACTGCGGAGCCAACGTAGACGCCAGGGCTTCTCATCTGGTGCAGTTTGCCAAGATGGGATCTATCTATATGGAGCATGTGGTAGGTGTAAAAAATCCCCGGGTAGGTATTGTGAATATCGGTGTGGAAGAGGAAAAAGGAAACGCCCTGGTTAAGGAAACTTATCCTCTTTTACGGGAATGTAAGGATATTAACTTTATCGGAAGCATTGAAGCAAGGGAAATTCCAGCAGGGGCGGCAGATGTTATTGTCACAGAAGCTTTTGTGGGAAATGTTATCCTGAAATTGTACGAAGGCCTGGGATCTACACTGCTTTCCAAAGTGAAGGAAGGCCTGATGTCTTCTCTTCGCAGCAAGATCGGAGCCCTTCTGATCAAACCGGCTCTGAAGAGCACACTGAAAAGTTTTGACGCCAGCCAGTATGGAGGCGCGCCTCTTCTGGGGCTTCGGGGCCTGGTTGTAAAATGCCATGGAAATTCCAAAGAAACTGAATTTAAAAACTCTATTATCCAGTGCATTTCTTTTAAGGAACAGCGGATCAATGAGAGGATCGGGGAGAACCTGACGGTTTCTAAAGAAGAGAAAAAAGAAGTATAAGGAGGGCATATCATGGAATTGGAAAAATTACAGAAGATAATTGCTGAGGTTTTAAATGTAGATACGGCGGAGGTGGCGATGGATACCACTTTTGTTGACGACTTGGGAGCGGATTCTCTGGATGTTTTCCAAATTATGATGGGCATTGAAGAAGAGTTTGATATCGAAATACCCACAGAAGAGGTAGAGCAGATCGTTTCTGTGGGAGATGCAGTAGAAAAGATTAAAAAATTAGTAGGTTAAGGATCAGGGATGTCTTCAGAGCTGGGGGAATCTTGAACACAGTGAAGACATCCCATTTCCTTGCAAAGGAGAGATTATGAAGGATACAAGAAAATTTTTAGAGTTGGAAAAGAAAATCGGATATGAGTTTGAGAATTTTCAGCTTCTCATTAACGCTATGACCCATAGTTCTTACGCCAATGAACATCATATTCCCTACAGCGGAAATAACGAAAGACTGGAATTTCTGGGCGACGCAGTGCTGGAAGTTACATCCAGTGAATTTCTGTTCCACAAATTCCAGGATATGCCGGAAGGAGAACTGACGAAGAAAAGAGCCAGCATGGTCTGCGAGCCTACTTTGGCCCTCTGCGCCAGAGCAATTCCTCTGGGAGACTATCTGCTTCTGGGAAAAGGTGAGGAAGCTACAGGAGGCAGGCAGAGAGATTCTATTGTGTCAGATGCCATGGAGGCTTTGATCGGCGCCATTTATCTGGATGGTGGTTTTGCTAATGCAAAAGAGTTTATTCATAAGTTTATTTTAAATGATATCGAGAATAAGGAGCTCTTTTATGATAGCAAGACTACGCTTCAGGAGATCGTCCAGGGACAGTATGAGGAAGACGTCCATTATGTCCTGGTAAGAGAAGAGGGGCCGGATCACAATAAATCTTTCTTTGTAGAAGCCATGCTGGGAAGCAAGGTTTTAGGAGAGGGATGCGGTCATACAAAGAAAGCGGCAGAGCAGCAGGCAGCCTACTGTGCCATCAAAAAACTGAAAAGCAAAAAGGGTGACGTATGTATTTAAAAAGCATTGATGTGCAGGGATTTAAGTCCTTTGCCAACAAAATTACCTTTGAATTCCATAATGGTATTACAGGTATCGTAGGTCCAAACGGAAGCGGGAAAAGCAATGTGGCGGATGCAGTCCGCTGGGTGCTGGGAGAGCAGAGTGCCAAACAGCTCAGGGGAGGAAATATGCAGGATGTTATTTTCTCCGGTACAGAGACCAGGAAGCCTCTGGGCTTTGCCTATGTGGCCATTACTCTGGATAACAGCGACCATAAACTGCCTATCGATTACCAGGAAGTGACCATAGCAAGACGGCTGTACCGCTCCGGAGAAAGCGAATATCTGCTGAATGGTACGGCCTGCAGGCTGAAGGACGTAAACGAGCTGTTTTACGATACCGGTATCGGCAAGGAAGGCTATTCCATCATCGGCCAGGGCCAGATCGATAAGATCTTAAGCGGAAAGCCTGAGGAGAGGCGGGAACTTTTTGACGAAGCGGCAGGGATCGTAAAATTTAAAAGAAGAAAGAATACCGCTTTAAAAAAACTGGAAGAAGAGCAGCAGAATCTGACAAGAGTCCGGGACATCCTGGGAGAGCTGTCCAGACAGCTTGCACCTTTGGAGAAACAGTCTGAGACGGCCAGGATCTATCTGAAGAAAAAAGAATCTTTGAAGCAGCTGGATATCCAGATGTTTCTGGCGGAGATGGAGCGCATCCGGAACCGGCTCAGGGAAACAGAAGAAAAATATCAGATCGTTCAGGCAGATCTGGAAGAGACCTCCAGAGACTTCGAGACAACGAAGACGGAGTACGACCGGCTGGAGAAGGAACTGGAAAAGCTGGAGGAAGAGATCCAGGCGGCCCGGGAAGAGTCTACGGAAAAGACTTTGAAGAAGCAGCAGCTTGAAAATCAGATACATATTCTCAGGGAACAGATCAATTCTGCCCGCCAAAGTGATATCCAGTATCAGGAACGGCGGGAAAACCTGGAGGGAGAACTGGAAAAGAGAAAAGAAGAAGCCAGAAACTGTCAGGAGGAAAAGACAGAGCTGGAGGGAAAGATCCAGGATTTCCAGAAATCCCTTGAAGAAGCTCAGGGAGAATTTAAGGATGCAGCTATGGAGATCCATAAGCTGGAAGAAAAGGTAGAAAAGGACAAAAATGAGATCATAGAGATCCTAAACCTGCGGGCTTCCACCAAAGGAAAGCTTCAGCGGTACGACACTATGATGGAGCAGAACTCTCTGCGCAGAACAGAGCTTAATCAAAAGTATCTTACATTAAAAAGCGAGGCGGCAAAACTCCAGGATTCCGGAGAAAAATACCGGGAAGAAAAAAAGGAGATTGAAGAAACCATTGAAAAACTGATCCGCCAGGGAAATCGATGTGAGGATCAGATTAAAAAATATCAGGCAGAGATCGCCAGAGGAAACCAGCAGCTGGAGATCGGACAGACTGCTTATCACAGAGAGGCCTCCAGACTGGAATCCCTGCGAAATATCACGGAGCGCTATGACGGGTACGGCAACAGTATCCGGAGAGTCATGGAACAGAAGAAAAGAGTGCCGGGAATCCGCGGGGTTGTGGCAGATATCCTTAAAGTGGAAAAGGAATATGAAACAGCTATTGAGACGGCCCTGGGAGGCAGCATTCAGAATATCGTCACAGACAATGAGGAGACAGCCAAAGAACTGATCAGTTTTCTGAAGAAAAATAAATACGGAAGAGCTACTTTTCTGCCCCTGACCAGTATGAATAATAAAAAGCCTCTGAATAATCCCCAGGCTTTAATGGAGCCGGGAGTGATAGGCATCGCCAGCGATCTGGTAAAGGTGGCCCAGGAGTATCAGGGGCTTGCGGTATATCTTCTGGGGAGGACGCTGGTGGTGGATCACATTGATCATGGGATCGCCATAGCAAGAAAATATCATTACAGCATCCGTATGGTAACCCTGGAGGGAGAATCCTTAAATCCGGGAGGATCCCTTACGGGAGGTTCCTTTAAAAATAACAGCAATCTTCTGGGAAGACGCAGGGAGATCGAGGAACTCCAGGATGCAGTGGAAAAGCTGAAAAAAGATATGGAGGATATGCAGAAAAAGCTGGAGGAGTACCGGACCAAGAGAAACCAGTGCAGAGACCAGGCAGCCTCCATTCAGGAGCAGCTTCAGGAACAGTATATCCGGGAGAATACCGTTCAGGTAAATCTGGACTCCATGGGAGGAAAGAAGGAAGAGATCCGGAAAGAATACGAAAGTCTGAAGCTTGAAAAAGAAGACCTGGAGAAACAGATAAAAGAAATCCGGGAAAATACCACTTCTATCCAGCTGGAACTGGAAACCAGCGACAGCCAGGAGAAGCATCTGGAAGAGGAGATCAATAAAAACCAGGTTCTTTTGGAAGAAAAGAAGAAAAAAGAGGCTGAGATTTCTGCAAGGCTGGAAAAAATCCATCTGGAATCTGCCGGCATTACTTCCAGGCAGGGATTTGTGCTGGAAAACTTGAGCCGTATCCAGGAGGAAATTTTAAACTTTGAAAAACAGAAGGAAACTCTAAGGTCCAGTATGGACCAGGGCAAGGAGGAAATCCGCCAGAAGGAAAAGGAAATTTCCCAGATACAGGAAACTATAAAGGCCGGAGAAGAGGAAACAAAAAGAGACCAGGAAAAGATGAAGGCAGCTCTGGAAAAGAAAGAAGAAATGACCAGAGAACATAAGGGCTTTTTTGCCAAAAGAGATGAACTGTCTTCCAGAATGAATCTCCTTGACAAGGAGAGCTACCGGCTTCAGGGCCAGAGAGAGAAGCTGGAGGAGGAACAGGAATCCCAGACTAATTATATGTGGGAAGAATATGAAATGACTTACGGCCAGGCCAGAGAGCAGGTACAGGAGGAGCCCCAGGACAGAGGGGAGATTAAAAAGCAGATCCAGCAGATCAAGATGGAGATCCGCCAGCTGGGCAATGTAAATGTAAACGCCATTGAAGAGTATAAAGAGATTTCCCAGCGTCATGATTTCATGAAGACTCAGCATGAAGACCTGGTGAAATCTGAGGAAACCCTTCTGGGGATCATTGAAGAGCTGGATACGGGCATGAGACGCCAGTTTGAAGAAAAATTTGCCCAGATCCGAACAGAATTTGACAAGGCTTTCAAAGAATTGTTTGGAGGGGGAAAGGGAACTATCGAGCTGGATGAGGAGGAAGATATCCTGGAAGCTGGGATACGGATCATCTCTCAGCCTCCTGGAAAGAAGCTCCAGAATATGATGCAGCTTTCCGGAGGGGAGAAGGCCCTTACCGCCATTGCCCTGCTTTTTGCGATCCAGAATCTGAAGCCCTCTCCATTCTGTCTTCTGGATGAGATTGAGGCGGCCCTGGATGATTCCAATGTGGACCGCT
>UQSX01000083.1 GCA_900543715.1 uncultured Blautia sp.
CCATGACCTGCCTTATTACTGGGCTATGTTTTTCTACTATGGGAACGGTTATTGGTGGAAAAGGGGTATTCCGGCGCAGCCAGAGGATATGGATGCCTATGAAGCTCTGGAAAATAAGATCATGGAGAAATATGACTTAAAGGAACCCTTTGAGTGGGAATAAGAGGTGAAATTTATGTGGGAGAAGCAAATGTATGAGCTGCTTGATAAACTGAGCCAAATCAATTATGAAGAACTCGATATAGACGATTTCTTAGATCAAAGAGACAGTGATCCTTTTGACAGTGAATGGGTCAGGGTTTATCAGGCTCTCGAAGAACTGAAAAAGGGAAAAACAGTTGCTGATACCCGAGAAATAGAGAAGAAAGCATACATCACCGTCTACGAAAAATCGGAGAATGATGAGTTGGCAGGGTACATCTCTGACGACTTTGGACTGATTGCAGACAGCAAACGGCTGGGCTACTCGGACAAATGGCTGGAGAAGCTGATTTCCTGCTATGAAAATGCAAGGATACCTTGCGGGGAACTTTGAGGGAGGTATTGCCATGGGACTTGATATTTACGCCGGAACACTGACCCGGTACTATGCTCACAATTGGAAAACCGTTGTTCAGCAGTGGGCGGAGGAAAACGGATACGCCTTTAACCGGATCACGCCGGATGGAGAAGCTGCTGATAACGAGGAAGAAATGTCCCCGGCTGAGATCCAGACGGCGGTGGAGAACTGGCGGGATCAGATCTTGAGCGCCATTTCTCAGCCGGGCCAGCCCCCCTACACTCCCTGGCCGGAGGACAATGAGAAGCCCTATTACACCGACAAGCCGGATTGGGATGCCTTCGGCGCTATGCTTCTGGTGGCCGCCTGCCATACATACGATGAGCCGGTGCCCCCCACTGTGGAGAAGGACTGGAACTTCGGAGAGCATCCTCTGGTAGCCCGCCTTGGATCGGATGAGGAGCGGGTGTGGTCCCTGTTCCGTGGGGCAACCTGGTGGCTGCCTTTGGCGGATGCCTTCTTCTTTCAGGCGCCTCTGCCCACCGATGATCAGGTGATGATCGCCACCCTGGGCGGACTGCGGAAGGAGCTGGAGAAGCTGAACCAGCTGGCGTGGCAGGCCGATGAGGATACCATCCTTGATTGGGCAGACACGGAGGGATACCCGGTAGACGGAACCGTGGGCCCGAATGGACAGTATAGCAAGGCGGACATCCCGGAACACACCCAGTATGACACCCAATCCCTTGCCAAGTTTGCCTTCTCCATGTTCTGGCGTGCCATGCGGTTTGCCGAGGAACAGCAGGTGCCCATCCTGCTGGATTATTAAGGAGGAAACCAAATGAGCAATAAAGTTTTCCAGCAAAACCTGGACGACAAAAAAGGTCCCCAGCCCGGAGGCCCCTATCTCATTCAGATGCTGTTCAAAGAGCCGGTAGAAATGCCGGATAAAGAAAAAATGACTGCCGTAATGGAGAAGCACATCGGATCAACCGAGTGTTTCTGTTATGATAAGAAAATGGCCGGCTTTGCCGCACAGGAGCATATTGCAGAGTTCAAGGACGGAAAATGCCCGGTGCAGCTGATGGTGATGAAATGCGACAAGTTCAAGGGCAAAGGCTTTGATGCCTTCCTGATGAGCCAGATGTGGGATTGCCAGGAGGACCGGGAGCGGATCTTCCGGGAGTGCAAATATCAGGTGGTAGCCACCGATATGCTGGCTGCGGCGCTTCCGGCGCTGGAGCGTGCCAATCTGGATGCCGACTTTTTGGAGGCTCTGGCGGAGCTATACCCCACCTGTGAGGCATTCTATTTCCAGAACTGCGGCAAGCTGTTTCTGGCGGAGGATGTGCGTTCTCACCAGATTGAAGGCTCGGATCGGTTCATCCGCTTTGGCGTCAATGTCCGCTTCTTTAACATTGAGGGCACCGAAGATATGCTCATCGACACGGTGGGCATGAGCACCCTGTTCCTGCCCGACCTCCAGTACCACTTCCACAACATGGACCCCAACTGGGTGGTAAACCACGCCTACAATGTGGCATCGTACATATTGGAGCATGATAACCCCATTCAGGATGGGGAAACCATAGACGGCGTGGCGGATGGCCAGATGTGCCGGGAGATCCAGTGGAAGTGCCAGTATGAGGACGCCCTGATCCAGCCGCCCAGAGGGGTGCTGGACATTAATATGGGAGAGTGTGCGTCTGGAATGCGTTAATATAAAATGATGCCATATAAAAAAGATAGTTGACATTATATCGTAAAATGACAGCTATCTTTTTTATATAAGGGTTTTGGTTAAGATTTTCGTTCTACAAACCACCGGCCTATATAAGCTCCCGTTAAATTTGTACTGCGTTCAAAAAAGAGATGGCTTTGCTTTCCGTTTACCAAAATTGTATAACAGTCGCCCTGACCTCCAGCTTTCCTTGCGACAGAGGGTTTCACATTCAAAATGCGGTCAATTGTATAAGGTGTTCCGTCTTCCCAGGTAAGTTCTTCTGGAAGCATCTTTCCGTCTGGAAGGAAGGCTGCTCTTACGTTTACATAAACTTTGCAGTCTGTCTGAACACCGATCATATAGTTCTACCTCCTTAAAAAGTTTTTTAACTTCTTCCAGTTCTTCCTCAAGTGTAGATGCATCGGAATGGAAAATGAGATGCGCTTCATCCTTTGTCCATCCGCATAGCAGATAATCACCGGTATGTGCTAGCTCAGAGGTATAGTAAAAATATTGCTGCTTATCTAATTGACAGCAGAAATAGACACACCGGGTAAGAGGGGAGAGGACAGGAGATGGAGTAATAAGCTGATAGATGATAGTTGTCCCATTGTTGCAAAGTTCTTTTCTAAGGGAAAAATCGTTTTCCGTATATGGACAAATATAATCAGACTCTTCCTGATACATGGCATGGAACAAGTCAAGGTATAGATCGGGGCCATTTTTTTCAAGATCCTGGCAAAATGATTTTGGGGAAAGATAGAAAAAATGGGGGTTCCATTTATGTTCTACATAGTATATATCGCGGATAGTATCTTCGTTCATCAGTAGTCCTCCTATTCAATTGTTTTCAGAAAATTCCCATGTGATACGATGGGAGACTCCAGTTTATAACCTTTACGTTTCATGACACGAAATTTAAAGTCCAGTAATTCTGCTGGTACATAAAGAGCTTTGGCTGCCTGAAAGAAAAACTGGTCTTCGTTTAATGCATTTAATACGCAGTCATCAGATAACAGCAGTTCGGCAGCAAAGAGATTTGCTTCATATTCCTGCCGATCTGTATCGTCAAATAGTGTAAATTCATGAAATGCAGCTGTTATGTTTGCATGAAGCACGGAATGAGCAATTTCATGAGCCAGTATGACCCGTTGAATCACTTCCGGCAAATCGCTGTTGATTGTGATATGTTTGATTCTGCGGTGCTGAACATAAAATCCTTTGCAGCACCCCTTATATCTTCCCATCGGTTTTAATACCACGATAATTTTCATTGCCTGTGCCAGACGGAATGGATCCGATTCACCATATTTTTTCTGGATCCGTCTGACTTCTTCAGATATGGATTGAATAGTCAAAACAGCTCCCTCCTTTCGGACTATATTACGGGAGAAGATTATTGTGGATTTTTCTTTTTGCCAAAGGTTTTTCTGGCTGCTTTTTTACAGTCATAGTATGCTTCGGCAACTGCCTGAAAATAAGCATCTTTTGCTTCTTCGCTTAGAGTGCCTCCTGCAAAAAGAGCTGTGTTCTCAGCCAGCATTTTTTGTAGATCCAATGCCTCTCTGGTTCCGCTTTTTTTTCTCATATCTTCTACATATTCCATGCGGTCTAAACCATAAGATGGATCCTCTATGTTATCGTTTTGCAGATACTCGGTTGATACCTCCAGTGCCTTTGCCAGCTTATAAAGCTGTGCCTGGTATGGTTTTCTTTCTCCTAATTCATAAGAAGTAATTGTTCGGATACCCATTCCGGCTTTTTCTGCTAATTGTTTCTGACTTAATCCAAGATTTCCACGTTGTTCTTTAACTTTAGCACCAAAAGATTTCATGTCAGACCTCCATTCGTTTTAGTGTGCGTAAACTTGCTAACTGTGCTATTGACAAGTGTGCATGTAGTTGCTAATATTTGAATTAGCAAGGATTAGCAAGTATCAGTGACTATATGCACATTATAATAGTGAGTGTGCAAGCTGTCAAGAATAAGTGTGCTAATAATTGCTAGAAAAAATTGGAAGAGGGTACAGAATATGAATCGGACAATCCTTCATAGTGATATGAACTGTTTTTATGCTTCTGTAGAAATGATGCTGAACCCAGAGCTACAGGGAAAAGCAGTAGCAGTGTGCGGGTCCACAGAAAACCGTCATGGAATTGTTCTTGCAAAATCAGAGAAAGCGAAACAAGCAGGAATAAAAACAGGGATGGTTAACTGGGAGGCAAAACGACTTTGTCCGGATTTGATTTTGGTTCCACCCCAGTATGAACAGTATTTAAAATATTCCAACATGGCAAGAGAGATTTATCAGGAATATACAGACCTGGTAGAGCCTTACGGAATGGACGAGTGCTTTTTGGATGTGACAGCAAGTCAGGTTCTTTATGGTTCTGGAAAAGAAATTGCAGACCAGATTCGCTGCAGGATGAAGAATGAACTGGGATTGACTGTTAGTATAGGAATTTCATTCAATAAAATATTTGCAAAACTGGGAAGTGATATGAAGAAGCCGGATGCCATAACTAGCATTGAAGAATCAGAATGGAAACAAAAGGTTTGGCCGCTTCGGGTATCGGAATTATTATTCTGTGGCCGCTCAACTACAAAGAAGCTGGAGCAAGTTGGAATTTATACGATAGGAGATCTGGCAGAAATGGATCATGATTATGTGAACCAGCTTCTTGGTAAAAATGGGCTGATGCTGTGGTCATATGCAAATGGTCTGGATGATAGTCCGGTAATGGAGAAGGACTTTGTGTCTCCGATGAAAAGTGTGGGGCATGGAATTACTTGTACAGCAGATCTTAAAACAGAAGAGGAGGTCTGGAAGGTTATTCTGGAATTATGCCAGGACATAGGACATCGATTAAGGATTCATGGATTGAAAGCACAGGGGGTTCAGATAGCGATTCGCAATCAGGAATTATTTACAAGGCAGTATCAAGGTCAACTTTCCCTTCCGACGATAGTGCCTTTGGAAATTGCAAAACTGGCGAGGGAACTATTTCAGAGAAATTATGATTGGAAGGAACCTGTGCGTTCGGTAACTGTTCGTGCAATCAACTTGGTATCAGCAAAAGAACCGGAGCAAATCTGTTTGTTTTCGGATCCAATCCGGCTTGAGAAAGAAGAAAAATTATTTCTGGCGATTGAGGAAACTCGGCGGCGATTTGGAAAAAGGGCTATCTATCCAGCGGCCTTGATGAAGGATCTGAAGATGCCGGAATATCGAGATCATGGTTTGATTATGCCGGGAGTTATGAACCGGTAAGATAGGAGGGGCTTATGGGACGGAAAAACTCATTGGCAAAAAACAGTATTCAGATGCTGTGTGTGATGCAGCATCTGGATGAACAAAATTTATATGAAAGGTCAAAATTGTTATTATCTATTTATCGAAATGTATGCTGGACGGCCTGTGACCGTGCTGCAATGCTTCGTGAAGAAGCAGAATATTGTTATGGTAGAGAACTGGAGGAGGGGCTTCTATATCTGAATGATTTTGCTCCTACTGTAGAGAGGGAAAAGTTTGAAGAAACAGTAAAAAGCCTGTTCCAGACCAAGTGGCTTGTGGAACTGGTAGACTCGGCCATGGTTAAAATGCGTGATTTTCCATATTCACCACAGCTTTATTTTGACATTGTGTTTAAGTGTTATTTAAGCCGGTTCCGATATACAGAGCCTGAATTACTGGAAACGCTTCGGATGGAAAGAAGCACATATTATGATAGAAAAAAGGAAGCAATTAAAATATTCGGTCTATCTCTTTGGGGGAGTGCTCTTCCTCAAATCAAACAGGCTTTGGAAGAACCGTTACTTTATGAATAGAGGAGAGGTGGTTTTATGAGCAACAAAAAGAAAATGGAAGTTTTGTATTTTGTTGAGCAATACATAAAAAGGTATGGATATCCGCCTACTGTACGGGATATCGGAAAAGGTTTAGGGTATCGTTCCCCATCAACTGTGCATGGTTATCTTCGGCAATTGAAGGAAGAACATCTGATTGAAAGTGACGGAAGCAAACCGAGAACGCTTCATATCAATTAAATAGTCCGACTAAAGTCCGACAAGAGTCCTACTGAAAGTCCGACTTCTCTCATGTTATAGTCAGTACACTGGATGGTCAGTGTGCTGAGCGAGAAGATCTCATACAGAAATGTATGGGGTCTTTTTTATAGTGTTTTGTGCGCTGCATCCAATTTCTAATTTGTTAAAAGCCAGCGGGATCCTCCCGTTGGCTTCTTTTTTTCTAAGGAGCAGCGTATGGAGAAAAGCTCTTGCTTGAGGATTGCCAGAAACCTATGTCGTAGTCCGCCACTTGTCCTTCGTTTTCACCACCCAACGAAAACTAAGGAGGACAGGAACATGGCAAAACCGTATAAGATACCGGATTTTAGAAAAATGTATCCGGAAGCCAGCGAGGAAGTAATCGCTGTATTGAGAACAAGTGAAAGAAAAATGCAGTATCAGGAATATGACTTAAAAAGAGCAAGAAATATCGTAGATCCTAAAACAGGAGAGAAAATGACCATTCCTAGCAGAGAGGATTCCTATGAACGCCTGCAGGAAATGGCTGTGCAATTTCCAGAAGAAAACAGAAGTGTGGAGGATCAGATTCTGAAAAAAATAGAGTGTGAACAGTTACATAAATTCCTTTTAGAACTCTCGAAAGAAGAACAGTGGTTGATTCAGGAACTCTATTTTGAGGAACGGACGGAACGGGAGGTAGCTTCGGTACTTGGATTGTCACAGAAGGCGATAAACAAACGGAGACAGAAGATTTTAGAGAAACTGAGAAAATTATTTTAATTATTTTTCTGTTTTTGGTTCTCAAACTTCTCTGCCAGCGTGGAAGGAAGTGAAGGGGACTGATTTCTCTTTCTGTTCTTTGGCAAAAACTGTGTGAAACAGTCATATCCGGCAATACAGATACCTTAGTTGTTCAGCCCAAAAGGAAAAGCACAAAGGAAAATCCGCCACGACCACCTGCAGATAGTCAGAGTGTCTGTCAATAAGATGACATCAAAGGTGCAGAGCGAAAAAAATTTGTCCTTAAAGCAGTTTTGGCAGACTGCCTGCAATGACCTGAACAGCCTATAATGATACTTCCGTCCAGTCACAGCCCCGCAAAACGGGAACACGCAATGAGGGCGGCTCGGAGAGACCCTCGGAGGGGAACAATCCCATGACAGCCTTAAGCCATGGCTGGTCAGTGTTGCCGCCCAAAGATATCGGTTGTAACAGGAATATCAGTATTTCCGATATCTGGTTCCGGGAAGTTGTGTCGAATAGGAACTTTTGAAAATGAAGAACAAGTGATTTTTAACAGAAACTATGGCGGCAGCTTTATATTTAGCGGAAAAGGAAAGATAGATCAACTGGATAAGGCTGCCGCTATCCTTGTGTTCTAAATCACAAAATGATAAGGAGGAAGATGTATATGCGTGTCAAAGAATTTATGGAATTATATCCTGACAGCAATTTTCATTTTATGACATCGAAAGGATATTTATTTCTGAATTCTGACCAGGTAAAATCCATACTTTTGCAAGGGCAGAAAGAAGCAGCCAAGAAGGAGCTGGGAAAGGGAATCCGAGCGGATGAACTTTTGGCAGGCGAGGTCATCAGCGTAAGATGGAAAAAAGGCATTTGCCATATGATGGCAGAATTACATAGAGATAGAGACTTTTCATAAAGAGTAGGAACATTCGTAGTCCAGAGTAGATGGAAGGAGGGGAAGTGTTACGATAAAAAAAGGAGATATATATTATGCAGACCTGATGCCGGTAATAGGCTCTGAACAGGGGGGAATCCGGCCGGTTTTGATTATTCAGAATGATGTTGGTAATTGTTACAGTCCAACCGTCATTGTGGCAGCAATTACAAGTCGGCCTAATAAGCACTGGATACCTACACATATCGAATTGGGAAATCATGTAAGAGGACTCCATAATGATTCTGTTATTTTATTGGAGCAGGTAAGGACGATTGACCGGATAAGATTAAGAGGGTATGTAGGAAGTCTGAGTGGAGCCATGATGCGTAAAGTAGATGAGGCAATTCTCGTGAGTTTTGGTGTAACAGTACAGAGAAGAACATAAAGGGTGTTTGGAAAAGGAGCAGGAGGCAGGAATGGGTCAGGGAAAACGTGCGTGGATCTATTGTGCGATTGATGCACCGGAAGATAGAAATGGTGCATTAAAAAGTCAGTTTAAACAGCTGATTGATTATGGAGAGCAGATGGGATTTGAACTGGTTGGAAGTTCCAGTGATGTGGGGACAACTCCGCTTTGGAATCGAAATGGATTTCGTCATTTTATAGAAGCGGTCCAGAAAGAACAGGTAGATGTTCTTTTGATTGTAAACCGGGGCAGGCTGTCCAGATCATCCATGCAGCTCGCAAGATTTCAGATCCTTCAGGAAAGCTATGGTGTCGATGCATATTCGCCATTGGAAGGGAAAATTGAGTTTGGCAGTTAAAAAATAGGAGAGAAGATTTTATGAGAGCAGAAGAAAAGAATATGGTAGAACGGATCATGAACACAGAAACGATGGGATATGCCTATGAGTATCCATATGGTGGGGGAGCCAGAAAAGAATATATGTTGGCACTGACCCCGGAGAACTTGGCAAATTTTATCGGTGCGAGAGGATATGATGCTAAAAAAATAGTGATTACCGATGTGTTGGATCGCCTTATTGTGAATACCTGTATGGGGATGCTGGATATTTGTCCGGACCAGAAATTATGTGGGAGAATTATTAAGTATTTGGCGCCGATCCAGCTGGGAGAGAAGGAGGCTGGAGAGATTTTGGCGGTGGAACGCAATGTGGCAGATGAATATTTTGCTATGGAAGATGAAGCGGTTACGATGGCAGAATGCCAGATGTTATAGAGATTGTTGAGGAGGTAGAACGATCATGATTGGGATATTGATTGTTGCGGCAGTTGGAATTATTGGATTTTTGTTAACTGCAGGTATTGCATTTGGAATAGCAGGGAGTTATCAAATCGATTGACGTTGTTTATTGATAATGCTTCGTTTGAAAAGGAAAGATTGTTACATTGTGTGATAGCTATGAGAAGAGTAACACGGTATACTGTGTATAGCGTTAGAGGAAAGGAGTAAAGTAATATGGCAAGGTATATTGTGGATTCCCAGATAGATAATCACGAAAAATATTATTTCATTCGTGAGCAGGAGAGCCAGGATATAGTGTTACTGCCCTCCAAGTATCTAATGCATAAAAAAAGATCAAAATTGTCACCTAATACTATCAGAAGAAGTGCAGGAGCCATTTCATACTATCTGAATTATATAGATGAGACTGGCATCCAGTTAGATGATGTATGGGAGATGCCATATGATAAGCAGCAGGAACACTTTACAGACTATTTGATATGGTTACAGGCAGGATTGCATAGTGGAGATAGTTACAAAAAGAAACCATATAATGAGACCTGTAATGCGTATTTAAAAGAGGTGTTCCGATTTTATAGATTTTCTGGACAGCAGGATGAATCTATAAAGCAATTAAAAGTCCTCTCTGATATGAGAATTATTGTACATAATTCAGTGGGAGTAAAAAGGACATTATACCGGAATACATTTCATGGATATCTACAGGAAAAAGGACATATAGGGAAGACCATAGAGCAGGATAAGATCGTGATTTTATTAAAGGCATGTGCCAATTGTCGCGATCAAATCCTGCTTTTATTATTAGCAGAAACGGGATTTCGCATCGGGGAGCTTTTGGGAGTCCGGTATGCGACAGATATTGATTATGAGAGACACTTACTGTATGTCAATTTTAGAGAAGATAATGAAAATGGAGCCAGGGCTAAGAATGCAGAATACCGGAAGGCAAAAATCAGCGATGCCACCTTTGAAATTCTGCAGTTTTATATAGAGGAATATAAAGACCTTATTTTCCAGCAGGAGTACTTGATTATTAACATTTCGGGAGATTATGCTGGAAAACCGATGCAGGACTCAGGCGTCTATGCATTGATGGAACGGCTGCAGAAGAAGACTGGGATTAAAGTAACACCACATATGCTGCGGCATTATTTTGCAAATGCTCGCCGGAAGGCTGGATGGAAGTTGGAACTTATTAGTCAGGCACTTGGGCATCGAAATATAGAAACAACGATGAGATATTTAAATATATCGGATCAGGAGTTGATTGATGTCAGCGATGAATTTTATAGAAAACATCAGTCCATTTATGAAATCGACAAATTACTTTAGGGAAGGAGGAGAAGCATGTGCCTGCATTAAGATTATTGAATACGGAATCACAGGATAAAGCGGATTATCTTCATAACCAGTTGACAACGGATATAAATGTACCGAGTACATACTGGGAGTGTGCAGAGTCTTATCTAAAAGGTGTAGGAATATATGATGTTTTTCTTATAGAAGAACAGGATTTCCGTAATTATAAAATCTTTTTGCATGAAACGGGGAGCTTTACAAAGAAACAGGTGTTTGAGCGAACTGGATTCTTGAGAAATTTGCAGAAGGCACTTATCCGGAATGAGTATAAAGAATTGCTGGATGAAATTGAGCGGTGCAATACAGTGCAAGAACGCTTGAAAGGAAATGTTAGGAATTTTTTGATACGGCAGGGAATTCATCATGTAAGGGAAATTGATTATAGAACCAGAGAACTGTATGAAAGTGAGTTACGTAGGACAAAAACTTTCTCTAAAAGCCTTGAATATTTGAAGACATTGGATCGGATCAAACAGTTTGACATCCGAAAAGAAATGGAAACACTTTCTGGAAGAAACAAAGAACAGCTCAAGTATGAAGGGCAAGTGATTTTTCTTCCCTACATACCAGATCAGGACATAGGGTCAGATTTTGATTATATCCAGGATAAAAGCGAACTGGTATGGGATTTTAGCCAAAAGGCGTCAGAAAATTTAAAAAGGCAAATTTTTCAGATTTTATGCTATGCCTTGAGGAATATAAAAGACAGCAAGGATCGCAGAGTGCGTTATCTACTTCCTTTAAGGTGGATGTATGAGTTTTGCATAGAGGAAGGAATTGATGATATCGAGCGTCTTGAACTGGAGCAAATAAAGAAATTGGAAACAATTGTAGCCAGGAAAGTTGTAAATGTGAAGAACAGTATGCAGATTGTGGATAACAGTCGCAAAATACTATTTATGAGTGGAAAAGAAATTCACTGGTATGCAAATGTCTGGTATATGGAAAGGTTCAATTTTGCACCAGAGCGTGTAAACCCAAGTAATCCTGTTCAGCGACTCAGTTTTTACGAAGTGACGAATGAGAGAAACAGGGAATTGCTACAAGAGTATATGAAATATCAAGTAGGTATCAGTGATTTGGCACTAGGAAATATACGAAGTCAATTGTGTTACATTAAAAAATTTCTAGTTTACTTTAATACAATAGAATCCATATGTGAAATTACGGAAGAACAGATAGCAGAGTACTTCAAGCTCCTGCAGGAACAGGAAATTAAGGCAGAAACAGTAAACAGGCAGATATTTGATATTCACCGATTTTTTGCATACTTAAATGTTAAAGGACATATCAAGGGGCAAATTTTTGATCAAAACTATTACAGCCAGAAAGTCTACCCATATCACCATGATCGAAGTGTTCAAGAAGATGAGTATATGGAAATATTAAAAAAGCTAAAGTTTTTCCCAGAAGTACAAAGGCTTATTTTCCTAAATTTATGGGCAACAGGATTACGGATCAGTGAGGTATGTACATTAAAAGGAGACGCATATTATTGGGATGGAGAAGATGCATGGATTAAGGTTTATCAAATTAAAATGAAAGCGGAAAAAATGATACCAATTTCATTGGTGCTTTATCGAATTATGAAAATTTATATAAAAAAGCATCATATCAAATCCACTGATTTCCTTTTCAACTCAAAGGATGGTGGGGCATATAGGATTGGCACATTTGTTAAGGGATTCAAAGCAAGTTGTAAGAAGTATGGAATATATATTTCGGGCGAAACATTCAAAACGCATGATTACAGGCATACATTGGCAAGTAGTTTCTATGATGATGGAGTGTCCATTCAGACGATTCGGGATTACTTAGGGCATAACAATGAAAATATGACAAAGCAGTATATAGACTATATGCCTAAACGGATCGAACAGGCGAATATGGAATATTTCAATCAGACAGAAAATCTTCTTGCAACTGGGATTATTCCAAAGAAGCGGGGTGAAAAAACTGGAAAATAAGATACATATCTATGAATTAGACTGCTATAAGAATGCGACAGAAGAACAGAAAAAGAAAATGAGGGTCCGGAAAGAACGTTACTTCGACCTGGAAGGACTTCCATCAGAAGCAGTAAGAAAGCTCCTGGAAGATTTTGTATGGGAAAGGGGAAAGGAACTTGCTCCAAGTAGTTTGGCGTCCGAAATATTATATTTTAATAATATCCGGCATTTTCTTATAAAAAAGAATATTA
>UQSX01000084.1 GCA_900543715.1 uncultured Blautia sp.
GGATCTGTGGAAAGTGTTGTCTTACCTGTTCCGGAAAGTCCGAAGAAGATAGCGGTGTTCTCGCCGTTCATATCTGTGTTTGCAGAGCAGTGCATGGAAGCGATGCCCTTCAGAGGCAGATAGTAGTTCATCATGGAGAACATACCTTTCTTCATTTCTCCGCCGTACCATGTGTTTAAGATAACCTGCTCACGGCTTGTGATGTTGAATACAACAGCAGTTTCGGAGTTCAGTCCTAATTCTTTGTAGTTTTCAACTTTTGCTTTGGAAGCATTGTAAACAACGAAATCCGGCTCGAAGTCTTTCAGTTCTTCTTCTGTAGGCTGGATAAACATGTTTTTAACAAAGTGTGCCTGCCAAGCTACTTCCATGATAAAACGGATAGCCATACGTGTGTCTTTGTTAGCGCCGCAGAAAGCGTCAACTACAAACAGTCTCTTGTTGGACAGCTCTTTGATAGCGATATCCTTTACAGTAGCCCAAGCTTCTTCTGTAGCAGGATGGTTGTCGTTTTTGTACTCGTCAGAAGTCCACCATACAGTGTCCTTAGAGTTTTCATCCATAACGATGAACTTATCTTTAGGGGAACGTCCAGTATATACACCGGTCATAACATTTACTGCGCCCAGCTCAGTTACCTGTCCTTTTTCAAAACCTTCCAGTTCTGGTCTGGTTTCTTCTTCAAATAACTGCTCATAAGAAGGATTGTACACAATTTCTGTAGTTCCGGTAATGCCATACTTACTTAAATTGATCTCTGCCATCTTACACTAACCTCTCTTTTCTTATAATTGTGAAATGAAACTTACAGGAACCTTGCCTGCGGATTCCTGCAGTATTTTCCAAGAAGGGGACAGTCCCTCTTCCCATACCCTTAATTATACATATTTAGTGAATTAAATCAATAAAAATCCTTTAAAATTTTTAAAAACTGACAATATTTTAACGAGTTTCAATGGGAAAATCTTTGCAAAGCCTGATAAAGGCCTCCATGTTAGGGGTCAGATACTTGCTTTTGTGGTAAATAATATTCAAGTCCCGATAGAGGGGCTGGCGGAAAGGAACGGTCTTCACCTGACCCTCCAGAATGTCTCTTTCTACCAGCATGTAGGGAAGGACTGCCACGCCAAGTCCCTGAGCTACAGCACTGACAATGGCCTGGGTGCTGGAACTTTCCCATATGGGGTGTACAGAAAGATGGAGAAGAGCGAAACTGGCATCCAGGATTTCTCTTCCGGCGCTTCCTTTTTCACGCATGAGGAAAGGGTACCGGGCAAGCTGGGAAAGGGTGAGCCATCTCTGACTGGAAAGAGGGTGGTCTGTGGGAAGGATGGCACAGAGATGATCTTTCATAAAAGGAATCGCCTGGATTTCCGGATGTTCAGGCTGGGTTTCGATAAGACCCAGGTCTATAGTATTGTCCAGTACGTGCTGCTCAATGATCCCAGAGTTATTCACCATTGCTTCTACCCGGAGAGAAGGGTAGGCCTCCTGATATTTTTTGATAAGCCCCGGCAGGATATGGGTGCCGATAGTAATGCTGGTCCCAATTCGTATGGTTCCCAGAGTATCCCAGTTTTTAATCCTTTTTTCTATATCTTCAAAGAGAGAAACAATGTGCAGGGCATAACTGTAAAATTCATTACCTGCTTCTGTGGGGCAAATGCGTCTGCCAATCCTTTCAAAAAGACGTATCCCATAATATTCTTCCAGTTCTTTCACAGCCAGGCTTACAGAAGGCTGGGCCAGATGCAGTTCTTTGGCAGCTCTTGTAATATTGCTGTGGCGATAGACCGTTACAAATATTTTCATATGGCGAAGGGTCATAGAGTGCTTCTCCTTTATAATAAAAACATTATGATAAAAATAGAATAATACTATTTTACCTATAAGTCAAGAAAGGATATACTGACAGAGAGGAGGAAAAAGATATGAGAAGTAAGAAAGAAGTTTTGATAAAGTTATTTATTTCTACATTATACTTAAGTGCCTTTACCTTTGGCGGAGGCTACGTCATCGTAACTTTAATGAAGAAAAAATTCGTAGACCAGTATCACTGGATAGAGGAGAATGAAATGCTGGACCTGGTAGCTATTGCCCAGTCTTCTCCAGGAGCCATAGCGGTCAATGGAGCAATTGTAGTGGGATATAAGCTGGCAGGCATGGTGGGAGCAGTTACGGCAATCATAGCCACCATTATCCCTCCGTTTCTGATTATTTCTCTGATCTCCGTATTTTATAACGCTTTTCGCAACAGTTTTCTGATCAGTCAGCTGCTGGAGGGAATGCAGGCGGGCGTGGGGGCAGTAATCGCATCTGTGGTTTATGAAATGGCAGCAGGGGTAGTCTGCGGAAAGAACCCGGTTTCAATTCTTATTATGGCGGGAGCTTTCGCGGCCACATGTTTCTTTGGCGTAAATGTAGTCTATGTAGTCCTTGCATGCGGACTTATCGGAGTAGTCCGCACGATCATAGAGAGAAAGGGGGAAAAGAAATGATCTATCTTCAGCTGCTGCTCAGTTTTCTGCAGATCGGACTTTTC
Source organism: uncultured Blautia sp. (assembly GCA_900543715.1). Classification (GTDB taxonomy): domain Bacteria; phylum Bacillota; class Clostridia; order Lachnospirales; family Lachnospiraceae; genus Blautia; species Blautia merdigallinarum. Next base: position 2,543 of record UQSX01000084.1, read on the forward strand.
AGTTTTGGAGGAGGCTATGCGGCAATGCCTCTGATACAAGAGCAGATTGTGGATATCCACGGCTGGCTGGATATGGAACAATTTACAGATCTGATCACAATTTCTCAGATGACCCCAGGGCCCATTGCCATTAATTCTGCCACTTTTGTGGGAATCCGTATTGCAGGCATATCGGGAGCGCTGGTGGCCTCAGCAGGGTGCATCCTTCCATCCTGCGTAATTGTTGTCCTGCTGGCAAAATTATATCTGAAATATGAGAATATGGATGTACTCCAGAGTGTGCTGAATTCCCTTCGTCCGGCAGTGGTGGCCATGATCGCATCGGCGGGGATTTCCATTCTGGTCACAGCCTTCTGGGGAAACAGCGCTGTCATAGACCTGGCAAAGACAAACTGGAGCCTGGTGGTGATTTTTCTGGTTTCCTTAGTATTTCTGCAAAAGCTGAAATGGAATCCGATACTGGTCATGGTGCTGGCGGGAGTCATGAAGCTGGCCGTGGCAGTAATACAGGGACAGGGGTAATCCCAGCCGGCTGTTTATATTGAGAAGAGCCGGGGGAAATGTTATACTTATCCATAGAATGTGGCAGCTCCTTCTGAATAAGGGAAGCAGAAAGGATAAGATATGAAACGAGAGATCAGCATTAAAGAAATAAAAGGTATAAGAATCGGGCAGACAGAAAATACAGAGGCAGGAACCGGGTGTACGGTTTTCCTCTCTGAAGAAGGAATGGCAGCAGGTCTGGATGTACGGGGCGGCGGCCCTGCCTCCCGGGAATCAGAGCTGCTGGCTCCACTGGCAGCAGCTCAGGTAATCCACGGCATTGTGCTGGCAGGAGGCAGCGCCTTTGGACTGAATGCGGCAGATGGCGTTATGGAATATCTGAGAGAACGGAAGATCGGATTTGAAGTGGGGCCTTCTTTGAAAGTGCCGCTGGTATGCCAGTCTGATCTTTTTGATCTCACTGTGGGGGACTCTCATGTATGGCCGGATAAGACTATGGGATATGAAGCCTGCCTCAATTCGGAAAGAGGAGGAAACTACAGAGATGGGAACTACGGCGCTGGCTGCGGAGCCACAGTAGGAAAATTTGCAGGTATGGATTTCTGCATGAAATCTGGTATAGGCAGCTACGCCCTCCAGATCGGAGAATTGCAGGTGGGAGCCGTTGTAGCAGTAAATGCTCTGGGCGATATCTATGACTGGAAAACAGGGCAGAAGATTGCCGGTCTGCTGACAGAGGATAAAAAAGCTTTCCGAAGCACAGAAGACCTGATGTATGCAAGCACCAAGGTAGTGGAAAACAAGTTCACAGGAAATACTACTATTGGAGTAATCCTTACCAACGGAAAGTTTCATAAGGTCTCCCTTTGCAAGATCGCCGGCATGGCCCATGATGGATATGCCCGTTCTATAAGGCCGGTCCACACCTCAGCAGACGGAGACAGCATCTATGCTGTTTCACTGGGCCAGATATCTGCAGACCAGGACCTGGTGGGAACTTTGGCAGCGGAAGTTATGAGCGAGGCTGTTATCCGGGCAGTGGAAAATGCTGAGAGTGCTTATGGGTTTCCAGGGTTAAGGTCTGGAGAAAAGAAGAATTATTGAGAATGAAATTTTCCCTCTTTCCGGAATTCTGAAGGGGTCTTTCCTATCCATTTCCGAAAGGTTTCTGTGTAGTAGCTGGCGCTGCCGAATCCTACGGAAAGAGCAATTTCAATAACCGGCAGATCAGTGTTCAGAAGCAGCTCCATGCTCTTAGTCAGCCGATGCTGGGTCAGATACATAGTAGGACTCTGAAAAAAGAATCTGGCAAAAAGCTTGCAGCATTTACTTTGTCCCACAGCTCCGGATGCGGCGATGTCTGCCAGAGACAGCTTTTCCATATAGTTTTTCTGGATAAATTCAGCCATGTTCTTTACAATGGCCAGATCACGGTTTTGCCGGAGATCCCTTTGAGGAATATCATTCTTCTTAGAAATATTTTCACATAGCAGCTCCCAGATTTTGGCAAATGCAGCCAGGATCTTTAAGGGAGCTGTTTTTTCTATTCGGATATTGTACAAATAAAGGATTTTCTCATAAACAGCCTTTTCCCAGGCAACTTCCGGATGAAGCAGAAGATAGGGAAGACTCTGGCTGTGGATTATGGGATTTACAAAATCACGTTCAAAGGAATGCAGAGGACAAAGCAGTACAGGATGCAGAAGGACACAGATAAAATCACATTCTGTCTTTTGGCGGGAAAAGCCAAAATGCATTTGTCCTGCATTTACCAGAAGCCCCTGTCCTTTTTTTAATTCCAGGATTTCTCCATTTACGCTGTACTCCATTTCTCCGGATAAAACAGCGATCAGTTCAATGTCATCATGCCAGTGATTGGGGGCGCTGTGATTGGGATACTGGGAGAGGAGGCCGCGGCGGATATAGGCAGGATACTGAGGCGTATCATAGCAGATTTTTTCGGAATAATTCTCATTTAGCTCCATAATGATAGGCATGAGACCACCTCGCAGGATTGTTATAGATTTTCGCAGATAAACGATAGAAATATCGTAAATTGGTTTCTATAATTATAATCCAGATAGGGAAAAGGGTCAAGGCTGCCGATATCTGAAAGGATGGATCCAGTATGACAGCGGACACTTTTCACAACATAAAAATTAATATCTAAGGAGAATACATATGGATAACAGATACCGGAGAGATCACGGAATGGCTTATTTTTCAGATGAAAGTGTTTTGGCAGAACAAAAGGAGATAAAGAAACTGATCAGGGAATACAATCAGGTTATGCCTTTTGAACCAGAGAAGGGCATGGAATGTCTGAACAAAACAGGTATGGTCCATGGAGAAAATGTTTACTTTGAGCCTCCTTTTCACTGTGAATATGGCAGCCATATTACACTGGGAGAAAACTTTTACGCAAATACTGGCTGCGTCATGCTGGATGTAGGAAAGATCACCATTGGAAAAAATGTGCTTTTCGGACCCAATGTGGCTATTTATACTGCGGGACATCCCATTCATCCGGACAGCCGGAATTCCGGATATGAATATGGCATCCCGGTTACCATTGGAGACAATGTATGGATCGGCGGAAGCTGCGTGATACTGCCAGGAGTAAAAATCGGGAATAATGCGGTGATCGGCGCAGGAAGCGTCGTGACAAAAGATATTCCGGATAATGTATGTGCGGCCGGAAACCCATGCAGAGTGATCCGGGAGATCACAGAAGAAGACCGGCCGTATTACTATAAAAAACAGCGGTTTGACGATGAAATCTGGAAAAAGATCAATGGATAAGAGATCGTTTAAAAAGAAGCTTCTTTCACTGGTCCTTCCGATTACTTTTCAACAGTTTATGCTGGCTGTAGTCAGTGCCTCGGATGCGCTGATGGTAGGGGCCATCGGACAGGATCTGCTTTCTGCCGTATCTTTAGCAAGCCAGATCACCTTTGTATACAATTTGTTCCTGCTGGCAATGACTATTGGCACCAGTATCTTTGCCGCCCAGTATTGGGGAAAAGGAGACAAGGATTCTGTAGAACGGATCCTGGGGATCGTTCTGAGAAGTTCCATGTCTGTGTCATTTGTTTTCTTTTTTGCGGCAACTTTTCTTCCGGGGCTTCTTATGAGGATTTTTACCACAGATCCCCGGCTGATCCACTACGGCATCCAATATCTGCAGATTGTAGGGGTTACCTACCTTTTATGCGGGATCTCACAGGTCTATCTGTGTATTATGAAAAACAGCGGCCTGGCTTCTATGAGCATGATCATCAGCTCTACGGCAGCCCTGCTGAATATTATCTTAAACGCAGTGCTGATCTACGGACTTTTCGGAGCGCCCAGGATGGAAACTGCGGGAGCGGCTGCGGCTACAGCGATTGCCAGAGCGGCAGAGCTCCTCTGGATCTTGGCAGAGCTGAGGAAGAAAGGAAGGATCAAGATCCGCTTCGCCTATATCCGAAAGCCGGACCAGCAGCTTAAAAAAGATTTCTGGCATTACACCCTTCCGGTTCTGGGAAATGAACTGGTATGGGGAGGGGGATTTACTATGTATTCCGTGATCATGGGACATTTAGGGACTGATGCGGTAGCGGCGAATTCCATTGCCAATATTGTAAAGAATCTCATCACCAGTCTGGCTGCAGGAATCGGAAACGGCGGAAGTATCCTGGTGGGCAATGAGCTGGGAGCCGGGCGTCTGGAAACGGCCAGAAGCTATGGAAAAAAATTATGTCATATTTCTGTGGCAGGCGGATTACTTTCCGGAGTTTTTCTGCTGCTGATCAGCCCCCTTGTGCTGTCGGTTACAGATCTGTCCTTGCAGGCTGAGGAATATCTGCGGTGGATGCTGGTGATGTGCGCGGTGTATATGGTGGGAAAATATATAAATGGAACTACCATCGCCGGAATTTTCTGTGCAGGAGGAGACTCCAGATTTGGATTCTTATGTGACACGGTGACCCTCTGGTGTTTTACTGTTCCGGCAGGACTTTTGGCTGCCTTTGTCTTCAAGTGGCCGGTTCTGGTGGTGTATTTTATTGTAAATTCTGATGAGATCGTAAAACTTCCAGCTGTTTACCGGCATTACAGGAAGTATAAATGGCTGAAGGACCTGACGGTCAGAGAAGAAGGGAGAGAATGATCATGACAATGAGAGAAAGAATCCTCCAGGGGAAACTTTTTACCGATGAGTGCGAAGGACTTCCACAGGAGAGACTGGCAGCCAAGAAACGGATGAAAGCCTTTAACGATTCTGCTCCAGATGAACTGGAAAAGCGCATAGAACTTATGAATGAGATTTTCGGAAAAGAGACAAAGGCCTGGATCGAACCGCCTTTTTACTTTTGCTATGGAACCCACATTACTTTGGGAGAAGACTGTTATGTCAATATGAACTGTAACTTTATCGATGATGGTCTGATTGAAATCGGAGACAGGGTTATGTTCGGCCCGGGAGTGACCATTGCCACAGTAGGCCATCCTATAAATCCTCAGCTTCGGGAGTATATGTATACAGATCCAGTGAAGATTGGAAAGAACTGCTGGATCTAACCATCTCTCCGGGAGTCACCATAGGAGACAACAGTGTGATCGGCGCAGGAAGTGTGGTCCTTCAGGATATTCCGGAGAATTCAGTTGCCGGAGGAAACCCATGCAGAGTTCTCCGCCCTATCAGTGAAAAAGATATGAAATATTATTATAAGGAACGGGAGATTGACGAAAAGGATCTTCAGGAAGAGAGAAACCTGCGGGAGAAATAAGACAGTTCTCCTGCGAAACTCTCTGCTGGATTTTTATAAAGGATCTTTTCCGGAAATACTTTTCCGAGAAGCGGTCATCTGCAGAGTCTTTTTTTGAAAAAAATCAGCGATATAAAGCAGAATACTGCTGCGAGCCCTCCGCACCAGATCAGAGAGAGAATAAGATTATTTATATCCATAGAAGTCCCCAGAAAAGCACTGCGCATGGATTCTATAATAGGAGTCATGGGCTGATACCTGGAAAAAGCTGCCAGAGGGGCAGGCATAGCTTCAAGGGGTACGAACCCGGAGCTTAAATAGGGGAGGACAATGACCAGCGTAAATAAACTGCTGGCGCCCTCAGGACTGTTGGCGGTGACGCCTATGAAAACTGCCAGCCAGGAAAAAGCCAGGATAACGCCGGTCATCAGGATCAGGGCAAGCAGCCACTTAGTCAGAACCATGGAAGGTGAAAAGCCCAGGAACAGCGCCGCTGTAAGGACTACAGCAGCAGTGAGATAATTCCGCAGGACAGATTCCAGAACATGGCCGTTCAGGACAGAGATCCTTTTGATCGGAAGCGTACAGAATCGGTTTATGATGCCGCTGGTTATGTCCCTGTTCACGGATACAGCTGTTACAGAGGCACATTGACCGAAACACTGGAGCAGTACGCCGGGAATAATGTAATTTACATAGGTAGTGTTTTCCGGGTGTATCAATTTTCCGAATAAAGCCACAAAGAGCACCATCATCAGAAAGGGCAGGAGAATACTTGTAATAAAGGTGTCGGGGTTTCTTCTGGAAAGCAGCAGGCAGCGTTTCATCATAATAAAGGAATCCGGATATTGCATGGTTTTAGTATTCATTTTTCTGTTCCTCCTTTTCTTTGATCATAGCTAAAAACACATCTTCCAATCCCGGTGTCAGCCGGGCGAAATCCAGGACGCCGATATGATTCTGATACAGTAAAGCACAGATTTCAGTCAGGGTACTGCCTTTTCCGTCTGTAAATACCGTCAGCTTATGCTCATCGGGAACAGAGGAAGTTTTATAGCCTTTTAAGAGGCCGGCAGCCGCCTCAAAATTTTTCCGGTCTTCAAAGAAAAATACCAGGGCTCCTTGGGGGAGATAGTTTTTCAGTTCCTGAGCAGTTCCTTCTGCAATGATTTTCCCATTATCTAAAATGGCAATCCGGTCTGCCAGCTCTTCGGCTTCTTCCAGATACTGGGTGGTGAGAAAGATGGTTATCCCCGAGGCCCGCAGATTTTTTATCAGCTTCCACATACTGCGGCGGCTCTGGGGATCCAGTCCGGTAGTGGGCTCGTCTAAAAAGATAACTTTTGGCTGCCCCAGCAGGCTCATGGCAATATCCAGCTTCCGTTTCATTCCTCCGGAATAAGAGGAAACCAGCCGGTCTGCACAAGAGGTCAATGCAAAGTAGTCCAGAAGAGCCTCCACCTGTTTTTGAGGAGAGGAAAGACGGCGGAGACTGGCCATAAGAAGCAGATTTTCTTTTCCTGTCAATGCTTCGTCTACAGCGGAAAACTGGCCGGTGAGGCTGATGACTTCACGGACTTTCTGGGGCGCCTGGGATACAGAGTATCCCTCTACTGCCAGACTGCCTTCGTCTGCCGGGATCTGTCCGGTTAGAATACGGATGGTAGTGGTTTTTCCAGCTCCGTTTGAACCCAGAAGAGCATAGACCATTCCCAAGGGCACAGAAAAATTTACATCTTTCAGCACTTCTTTGCCGGGATAACTTTTCTTAAGACCAGATACAGAAATGGAAACAGTTGTTTTTGCCATACATAGAATCCTCCATTTTCATATTTTTAATACCAACCGTATGAATGTATATGGAAAAAGTAAAAGGACTGCTGCACGAAACCGAAATTGAGGATATTTCATGCCGCAGCCCCTTTACAGATAAAATCATCAGCAGAGGAGAAGGGGCTATTTTGTGTCAGAAAAATAGGGTAAAGACTTCAGCAGATCGCCGATCTCCTTATCATAAAGAGGCAGACCGATTTTTTCCAGCAGCTGAAATATGAACTGATGCCGGTTATGGATGCCTTCTTCATCTGCAGGGAAAACAGAGGGAAGCATCCAGAGGTCTAAAAGAACCAGAAGTTCTGCCAGCTCTTTTGGATACTGGGTCTGTATGGAACCATCTTTTAGCCCTTCTTCGATGAGCTCCAGCCAGTAGGGGCAGAGGAACTGCCGGTTTGATTCCAGCATGCCTGCCAGTACCCGGGGATTTTTCAGCAGGGGAATAGCCTGACGGGTCAGTTCTACCTGCTTTTCATCTGCCTGATTCAATTTGACGGCCAGCCGCATTTTTTCAAGGCCGTTTAGCTCTTTTCTTTTTTTGACTGCCTCAAATGGATTGTTGCTGGTAAACATTTTTTCGCTGAGAGCGTCCATGATCTCTTCCTTGGACTTAAAATGATGGTAGATCGCCCCTTTGGTCAGTCCGCCCAGTTCATCTACGATATCCTGGATCGTAGTATTGTCGTAGCCCTTTTCCAGAAACAGCCGCTGGGATACTTCCAGGATTTTTTCTACGGTTACTTCCGGATATTTATTTCTTGCCATAATACCTCCCGATTACATTCAACTGGTATGTTTGTATTATAAAAGAGATGAGAAAAGATGTCAAGAGATACATACTGTTAGTATGTATTTTGCGATATGCAGAAAAACTGTCCACTTTTTTCTGGAAAGAAAACCTGTCTGGGTGTAAAATTTTATCAGAAACAGATGGACAGAAGAGGAACAGATGATGACAGAAGAAAATAAATGGGACAGGCTGCTGAAGATTAAAACCACTGGGAGAGATGATTCTCAGTCGGATCAATACCGGTATCCTTATGAGCCTACGCCGTATTCCGTACTGGAAAGACTGGGAAATACCGGATATATACGAAAGGGAAATACCCTTCTGGACTACGGGTGCGGCAAAGGCCGGGCAGATTTCTTTCTGGCCTGGCAGACCAGATGCAGGGCCATCGGCATTGAGTATGATCAGAGAATTTATGAAAAAGCGGCGGAGAATCTGAAAACTGGGGTTTCTGCCGGCAGAGTAACCTTTGTACAGGAAAATGCGGAGTTTTATCCTGTGCCGGAAGAGGTGGACAGAATTTATTTTTTCAATCCCTTTTCCCTGGAAATTCTCCGGAAAGTCCTTGGGCGGATCCGGGAATCCTTTTATTCCAGATCAAGAGAGATCCTGCTGTTTTTCTACTACCCTTCAGATGAATATGTGTCTTATCTGATGACAGTAGAAGAAATGACCTTTTTTGATGAGATCAACTGCCAGGATCTCTTTCCGGGAAAAGACCCAAGGGAAAAGATATTGATCTTTAATTTTTAAATAGAAATTGTGTAAAGGAGATGATCTTGTATGGCGCTGTATGCCCTGGGAGATCTGCATTTAAGCTTTCAGGCCAACAAACCCATGGATTCTTTCGGAAAGGTGTGGAAGAATCATGAGAAGAAGATTGAAAAATATGTAAACAAGATAGTAAAGCCTGAAGATACCCTGGTGCTGACCGGAGACCATTCCTGGGGGAGAAAGCTGCCGGAATGCAGGGAGGATCTGGAATTTATCCAAAGGCTTCCGGGGCGGAAAATCCTTCTCAGAGGGAATCACGATATGTTCTGGGATGCAAAGAAAACAGAACGGCTTAATGAAGAATACAAGGACAAGCTGTTTTTTCTCCAGAATAATTTTGCCGTCTATCAGGATTATGCTCTGGTGGGAACCAAGGGATTTACTTTTGAGGGACCTTTTTATCTGAACCGCCGTGGGCAGATCATTGGCTGGGATGAAGAGCGGGAGGAACAGGCAAAAAAACTGGTGGCAAGGGAAATGAAAAGGCTTCGGGAGTCCTTCCGCCTGGCTAAGAAAGAGGGATATCAGAAGTTTATTATGTTCCTTCACTATCCGCCTACCAATATCCTGGAAAAAAACTCTCCCTTTACAGAAATCGCAGAGGAATACAAAGTTTCAGCAGTGGTGTATTCCCACTGTCACGGGGAGGACAGGTATCAGGACAGCTTCCTGGGCGATGTGGAGGGAATTGAGTATAAACTGGTTTCGTCGGATTATCTCAGATTCAGGCCGGAGCGGATTTTGCAGTGATGAGGTAATACAGAAACATAAAAATAGAAACGGAAAAGGCAGAGATGAAAAAGACAGAAACGGAAAAGGAGCCCGGTATGCATAACGGGAGGAACTGCGAAAGAAAGGCGCCTATTCGGGCCATTTTTCTTGATATAGACGGCACACTGAGGGACTTTGACACGCAGAGAATACCGGACAGCGCAAAGTCTGCCCTGGAAAGGGCAAGGAGGGCCGGAATTATGCTGTTTATAGCCACCGGCAGGCATAAGCTGGAGATGGAGGAAGAGAATCTGCTGGAGGGACTGGAATTTGACGGCTATGTGACGCTGAACGGGCAGTACTGTTATTGCGGCAGCCGCCTGGTCCATGGGTGTCCTGTCCCTTCCCAGGATGTGCAGGCAGTACTCAGGATGTTGAAGGAGGACCCATTTCCCTGTATGTTCATGGAAGCGGAGCACATGTACATCAACATGGCGGATGATATGGTAAAAGAGGCCCAGGCAGGGATTGGCACCAGGATTCCTCCGATTATGGATGTGGGGCGGGCGGCAAACCATACAATCTATCAGATGGTTCCATACATTGGTCCGGAACAGGAGCGCAGGCTGAAGCAGGAGCTGCCATCCTGTCAGTTCATCCGCTGGCATGACGGCAATGCTTCGGATATCATTCCCATGGGCGGAAGTAAATCAGAGGGAATCCGGGCCATGATTGGTGAATTCGGAATTGCCATGGAGGAGGCAGCGGCCATTGGAGA
>UQSX01000085.1 GCA_900543715.1 uncultured Blautia sp.
CGAGATAGCTCAGTTGGCTAGAGCATACGGTTCATACCCGTAGTGTCGAGGGTTCAAATCCCCCTCTCGCTATTAAAAACAGGCTGTCTTTTAACGAGACAGCCTGTTTTTTGAGAATTCTCAGAGCTTTTTTGTTTTAGCGATGCAGGCCCGGACTGCGTCCATTACCGCACTTCGCATTCCTTCTTTTTCCAATACATTGACGCCTTCGATAGTGGTGCCTCCGGGAGAGCAGACCATATCCTTTAAAGCCCCGGGGTGAAGTCCGGTTTCCAGAACCATTTTTGCGCTTCCAAGGACAGACTGAGCGGCAAATTCGTAAGCCTGTTTCCGGGGCATTCCTTCTGCTACGGCACCGTCTGCAAGAGCCTCGATAAACATGAAGACAAAGGCAGGGGAGCTCCCGCTGACAGCTCCTACGATATCCAGGATAGGCTCTGTGACCACTGCAGCTTTTCCAAAAGAGCCCAGAAGGGTGAGCACCTGAGAGATTTCTTCTTCTGTTGCCAGATCATCAGGACATACGCCTGTGATTCCTTCTCCCACCAGGGCAGGAGTATTGGGCATTGTACGGATGATCTTTTTATCTTTGCCGAAATTTTCTTTTAACCACGCGAGAGTTTTTCCGGCAGCAATGGATACCAGAACCTGTCCGTCTTTGCGGCTTTCGCAGATCTGGCGTGCAACTTCTTCACAGAACTGGGGCTTTACAGCCAGAAAAAGATAATCAGCCTGTGCGGCCACTGTCAGATTGTCTGTTGTACAGGAAATACCCAGAGTATCCTGGACCTTTTTGGCAGATGCTTCAGTTTTTACTGAGGCGATGATTTCCTCTCTGGTTACAATCCCCTTTTTTAATGCACCGTTGATAACTGCGGAAGCCATGTTTCCACAGCCTATAAATCCAAATTTCATTTGTGAGACCTCCTGTTGTTTTCCTTCATTATGAAGGGCGGGGAAGAATTTTGCAAGAGCGAATTATGCAGACGTCCCTTGTAACCCCAGGCGAGATGTGCTATCCTAAAAGACAGCGGTCTGGCTGATGGCCGGGCTATTTTCGTGAGATAAAAAAGGAGAAGAAATTTATGAGCATAAGCAAAGAAGTGTTTACCGTCTATCATTGTAAATCCTGCAATAAAATCGAGGTGACTCAGTATATTTCCAGAGAACAGATGGAAGAGCTGGGCTTTACCGAGGAGGAGTTAAGGCCGATCTGCCCGGTAACAGGAAGCTCAGATCTGGAAGAACTTGGTCAGATGACAGAGAATGAACTGCGTCATTTTTCTTACAGCGATGTTGAGGGAGTTAAGAAATATATGGCGGACAGGAATAATCCGGCTCCCCGTCTGTAAAATCAGTGACATTTCCCGGAAGAATACATATTTTATATTATACCCCGCGCAAGAAAACCTGCTGCGGGGATTTTCTTTCATATTGTTCTTTGCAGACAGAGGGCAACTTGAGAGAAGAAAAAGATGTATTTGGGAAGGGAGAAAAATATGAAAAAGATCACAGCTTTCTTCAGTGCAGGAATTCTTGCTCTGGGGCTTTTGTTTACAGGCTGCGGGGAAGATAAGGCCGAAGAAACAAACCTGGCGGAAACCAGCGGGGAGACCGCCAAGAGAGAAGAACTGCAGAAGGTTACTTTAAACGAGGTAGCTCATTCCATCTTCTATGCTCCTCAGTATGTGGCTATTGAAGAAGGATACTTTGTGGAAGAAGGGATCAAATTGGAAGTGGTCACAGGATTTGGCGCCGATAAGGTTATGGCTTCCGTACTGTCCGGTGAGTCAGATATCGGCTTTATGGGGTCAGAGTCTTCCATTTATGCATATCAGCAGGGTGCTAATGATCCGGTGATCAATTTTGCCCAGCTTACCCAGAGAGCAGGAAACTTCGTGGTGGCAAGAGAAGAAATGCCGGATTTCCAGTGGACGGATCTCATAGGGAAGGATGTACTGGGCGGAAGAAAAAGCGGTATGCCAGAAATGGTTTTTGAATATATTCTGAAACAGAAAGGCATTGACCCGGATAAGGACCTGAATATTGACCGAAGTATTGATTTTGGCTCAACGGCAGCAGCCTTTGCAGGAGGTCAGGGAGAATTCAGCATTGAATTTGAACCTTCTGCTACAGCCCTGGAACAGGAAGGGGCAGGATATGTGGTAGCTTCCTGCGGCGTGGAGTCCGGGTATGTGCCCTATACCGCTTACAGTGCAAAAGAAAGTTATATAGAAGAACACCCGGAAATCATCCAGGGCTTTGTAAATGCGCTGCAGAGAGGAATGGATTATGTAAATTCCCATACAGCAGAAGAAATCGCACAGATCATCCAGCCTCAGTTTAAGGAGAACGATCTGGAAACCATTACTACTATTGTAAAGAGATATCAGGAACAGGATACCTGGAAGGAAGATCTGATCTTCCAGGAAGAAAGTTTTGAACTGCTCCAGGATATTTTAGACAGTGCGGGAGAACTGGAAGAAAGAGTTCCCTATGAAGATCTGGTAGATGTCAGATATGCGCAGAAAGCTTTGGAAGAATAGCAGAGGATAAAGAGAAGCAGCCGGAAATTGGGAGCCTCAAAGAGAAGGCTTTCAGAGAGTTTCCGGCTGCTTTAAAGCACCTCCAGGACGTTAGCTTTTTGGTGAAAGGTCTTTCCTGGACAATGTGCTGTTGTGATATGCACTTGAAAAGGTCACATCTTCTCCAAACCATTCAGGAGGAGTAAAGGCGTTGGCTTCTTCCTCAGTGGGAAACTCCACTTCTGCCAGCCATAATCCTTCATAAGGAGTGTCAAAGACGTCCAGTTCAATGGTAAGAACATCTGTAAGAGGCAGAAGATAGCGGGTTTTGGAAAGTATGATGCCGTCTGCCTTTTTCAGAAGATGTTCATAGGCTTCCTGATTCAGTGGAAGATTATATTCTTCCCGCACCATCAGGCCGCCTCCTTTGTAAGTGAGGAAATAGTCCTGATCCTGACGGCGGATGCGGACTACGGGGTTTGTGCAGAGATAGGCCTGCTGGATCTTTTTATGAGAATACTTTTCCAGATCATCCGGAAGTTTGTGGATCAGATATTTTCTTTCGATTTCCATAGAAATCCCTCCTGTTCTTTTTCTACAGTTAGTTATATCACAGACCTTGAAAAAAGCAAAGGACCCCTTATAAAGAACAGGATTTCTTTATGAAAATTTTAAATCAGACAATAGAAAAGTGTGATACAATACTCAGTAGAGAATTTACCCTGACCGGACAAAAAATATGTCTTTGTTCGGAGAGAGGAGAAAAGAGAGGAATAAGCTATGGCAAATGTATATGTATTTACAGCGGACGGTTTTGAAGAAATAGAAGGGCTGACAGTAGTGGATCTGATGAGAAGAGCCGGGGCCCGGACCCAGATGGTTTCCATCAGCGACAGATTAGCCGTACAGGGAAGCCATGGGATCGAGATCAAGGCAGACACCTTTTTTGATGATGCGGATTTTGATAAGGCAGATCTTCTGGTGCTGCCAGGGGGCATGCCGGGGACCCTTCATCTGGGAGAACATCAGGGGCTGACAAAGCTTTTGCAGGATTTTGCGGCCCAGGGCAAGAGGATCGCCGCAATCTGTGCAGCTCCCAGTGTGCTTGGGGATCTTGGCCTGCTGGAGGGAAAACATGCTGTGTGCTATCCGGGCTTTGAGGACAGGCTGACAGGAGCCCTGGTAGAGAAAAAAGAAGTAGTTACAGACGGCAGCATTACCACCAGCAGGGGGCTGGGAACTGCGATCCCCTTTGCCCTGGAGCTGATATCCCTGCTCTTTGGCCCTGAAAAAGCAGAAGAGATAAAGAAATCTGTGATCTATCAGGAAAGTCCGGCTGCAGACTGACTCTTTGGAAAAACGGCAGGAGCAGTTTTGACTTGGGAACGGCCTGGAAAGGAAGGACTGTAAGTAAATTACAGAAAAAAATACTGGCGTTTTCGGCCTCCTTGTGATATACTGTGTTAATGACTGTAAGTATGAGAAAAAACGCTGTTCTAAAAAAGCGTATTTACAGAACAGAAGGTATATAGAAATTCAAGGAGGAATCATTAACAATGAGTGTACAGGTAGAAAACTTAGAAAAGAACATGGCAAAGCTGACCGTAGAAGTCAGCCCGGAGGATTTTGAGAAGGCAGTGCAGGCTGCATATATGAAGAGCAAAAACCGTATCACTATCCCTGGATTCCGTAAAGGAAAAGCTCCTCGTATCATGATCGAAAAAATGTACGGCGCTGGTATTTTCTATGAAGATGCTGCAAATGCACTGATCCAGGAAGAGTATCCGAAGGCTGCAGAGGAAAGCAAGCTGGATATCGTATCTCAGCCTGAGATCGACATTGTTCAGATCGAGAAGGGCAAACCTTTTATTTTTACTGCGGAAGTTGCTGTGAAGCCTGAAGTAACTCTGGGCGAGTATAAAGGAGTAGAGGTAGAGGTTTCTCCTGTAGAAGTAACTGAAGAAGAAGTTGCTGCTGAATTAAAGAGAGAGCAGGAAAATAACTCCAGAACTATCGACGTGGATGACAGAGCTGTAGAGCAGGGCGATATGATCACTCTTGACTTTGAGGGATTTGTAGACGGAGAAGCTTTTGAAGGTGGAAAAGGTACAGACTATCCTCTGACCATCGGATCCAATTCCTTTATTCCAGGATTTGAGGATCAGCTGGTAGGCGCCAAGATCGGTGAGGAGAAGGAAGTAAACGTTACATTCCCAGAAAACTATCATGCAAATGATCTGGCTGGAAAGCCTGCTGTATTTAAGTGTACAGTAAAAGCCATCAAGGTAAAAGAGCTGCCTGAACTGGATGATGAATTTGCAAAAGATGTATCTGAGTTTGACACTCTGGAAGAGTACAAGGCAGACATTGAGAAAAACTTAAGAACTCGTAAAGAAGACGTTGCCAAGAGAGAAAAAGAAGACAAGGCTGTAGATGCTGTTATCGCAAATGCACAGATGGATATTCCGGAGCCGATGATCCAGAATCAGATCAACCAGCTTATGCAGGACTTCATCAGAAGAATGCAGGCTCAGGGACTGTCTATTGATCAGTACTATCAGTTTACAGGTCTTGACAACGAAAAGATCCAGGAGCAGATGAGACCTCAGGCGCTGAAGAGGATCCAGAGCCGCCTGGTGCTTGAGAAAGTTGCAGAAGTTGAGAATATCCAGATTTCCGATGAGAAATTTGAGGAAGAAGTAAAGAGAATGGCTGACATGTATAAGATGGAAGCCGACAAACTGAAAGAGATGATGGGTGACTATGAGAAAGAGCAGATCAAGATGGATATGGCTGTTCAGGAAGCAGTTACCCTGGTTGCAGATGCTGCAAAGACAGTAGAGAAAAAGGAAGAGGAAAAAGCTGAGTAATTCTACTTCCTTTGACGGATAAATAGGAGGATTTTCATGAGCTTAGTACCATATGTCATTGAACAGACCAGCCGTGGAGAGAGAAGCTACGACATTTATTCCAGATTATTAAAAGACAGGATCATTTTCCTGGGAGAAGAAGTAACAGATGTGTCCGCAAACCTGATCGTGGCACAGCTTCTTTTCCTGGAATCTGAGGATCCGGGGAAGGATATCCACTTATATATCAACAGCCCGGGAGGATCTGTCAGCGCAGGCATGGCAATCTATGATACCATGCAGTATATTAAGTGCGATGTGTCCACCATCTGTATGGGACTGGCAGCCAGTATGGGAGCCTTTCTTCTGGCAGGGGGCACCAAAGGAAAACGTATGGCTCTTCCCAATGCGGAAATTATGATACATCAGCCTTCCGGCGGCGCCAAAGGTCAGGCAACAGAGATTGAGATTGTGGCAGAGCAGATTCTGAAGACTAAGCACAGACTGAATTCTATTCTGGCACAGAACACAGGCCAGACCCTGGAGACAATTGCGCAAGATACCGAGAGAGATAACTATATGACTGCCCAGGAGGCAAAGGATTATGGTTTGATCGACATGGTTATCGAGCATAGATAGTGACTGAAGACAAGACTCCTGCAGGTATATGCGGGGGTCTTTCCGCTTTCAGGACGATTAAGGGTAAAACAGAAAGGAAAGAATAATGGCAATGAAGGGAAATGATATTAAAATCAGGTGTTCCTTTTGCGGTAAGACAGATGACCAGGTAAAGAAATTGATCGCAGGGCCTAACGGCACTTATATCTGTGATGAGTGTGTGGGAATCTGCGCAGAGATTATTGATGAAGAGCTGGGAGCCGATTTTGAGAGTGAGATGTCTGATGAGATCAATCTGCTCAAGCCTCAGGAGATCAAAAAGTTTTTAGATGAGTATGTGATCGGACAGGAAGATGCGAAAAAGGTTCTTTCTGTAGCCGTATATAATCATTATAAAAGAGTATTGGCAGGCAGTACCTCAGAGGTAGAGCTGCAGAAGAGCAACATTCTCATGCTGGGCCCTACGGGTTCAGGTAAGACTCTTTTGGCTCAGACACTGGCAAGGCTTCTGAACGTGCCTTTTGCTATTGCAGATGCTACTACGCTGACAGAGGCAGGATATGTGGGAGAAGATGTGGAAAATATCCTTCTGAAGCTTATACAGGCAGCGGATTATGACATTGAGCGGGCCCAGTATGGAATTATTTATATAGATGAGATTGACAAGATCACCAGAAAGTCAGAGAATGCCTCTATTACCAGAGATGTATCCGGGGAAGGCGTACAGCAGGCACTTTTAAAGATCGTAGAGGGTACAGTGGCCAATGTGCCTCCTCAGGGAGGAAGAAAGCATCCTCAGCAGGAATTTATCCAGATTGATACCACAAACATTCTTTTTATCTGCGGAGGAGCCTTCGAAGGGCTGGATAAGATCATTGAGACAAGAAAAGATACAAAATCTATTGGCTTTAATACTGTGATCACATCTCCCCAGGAGAAAAATGTGGGAGAACTGCTGAAAGAAGTTATGCCTCAGGATCTGGTACGTTTTGGCCTGATCCCGGAATTTGTGGGACGTGTGCCGGTAGTAGTTTCTCTGAATGCGCTGGACCGCCAGGCTTTGGTCCAGATCCTGACAGAGCCCAAAAATTCTCTGGTACGGCAGTATCAGGCTCTTTTTGATCTGGATGGAATCGAGCTGAAATTTGATGAAGGCGCTCTGGAAGCAATTGCAGATAAGTCTATGGAAAGAAAGACAGGTGCCAGAGGACTGCGGGCGATCATGGAAAGCGTACTCATGGATATCATGTATACATCTCCTTCCGATGAGAGCATCAGTTCCTGTACCATAACAAAAGAAGCAGTGGAGGGAAAAGAGCCTCCGGTTCTGGAACACAGGGAGCTTCCGGCTCCGTCCAGGAGAAGCAAAAACGGCACAAGAAAGAAAAAAGAAGCCCCTGAAATTGCGTAAAAGAACACAAAAGCAAAAGGAGGAGCGAGCATGAGAGACACGATACAATATTTGCCGGCCATCGCTCTGAGAGGCACTACCATTCTTCCCGGCATGATCGTACATTTTGATGTAAGCAGAAAAAAATCTGTGAAGGCTTTAGAAAAAGCCATGGTGGAGGACCAGAGAGTTTTCCTCATTACCCAGAAGATCCCCCAGACAGAGGAGCCGGGCCAGGAGGATTTATATAGGATCGGTACCATTGCAGTGATCAAACAGCTGGTAAAAACAAAGAATGGGATCATCCAGGTCCTTGTAGAGGGAACAGAAAGAGGAGAGCTTCTGCATCTGGATGAGGAAGGCCAGTATCTGGAAGCTGAGGTGGCAGTTTTTGACCAGTCTGCGATCAGCTCTCTGGATGGAAACGTAAAAGAGGCCATGCTCAGAGGAATTAAAGAAATCTTTATCCGGTACTGTAATGAAAATCCGAAGCTGAGCAAGGACCTGGCGGGGCAGATTTTAGAATTAAATGATGTTGAAAAGGTCATCGATCAGATATCGGTAAATCTTCCTATGAAATATGAAGATAAGCAGAAGATCCTGGAAGCTGTTTCCCTGGAGGACCGGTACGAGGTGCTGGGCATGATCCTGACCAATGAAGTGCAGATCATGGAAATCCGCATGGAGCTTAATAAAAAAGTAAAAGAGCGGGTAGATAAAAACCAGAGAGACTACATTCTCAGAGAGCAGATGAAGGTTATCCAGGAAGAACTGGGAGACGGAGATACCGTGTCTGAGGCAGACCAGTTCCGGGAGCAGGCCGGAAAGCTGAAAGCTTCCAAGGAAGTAAAAGAGCGGATCTATAAGGAAATCGACAGATTCAAAAAATCTGCGGCAGTCCAGGCGGAGGCAGGCGTTATGCGCAGCTATATAGAGACATTGCTGTCCCTGCCCTGGGATAAAGCTTCCAGAGACAGCCGGAACCTGAAGGAAGCAAACAGAATTCTTGAGGAAGATCACTACGGACTGGAAAAGGTAAAGGAAAGAATCATGGAATTTTTGGCAGTCCGGGCCCTCACTAAGAAGGGAGAAAGTCCCATTTTATGTCTGTCAGGACCTCCGGGTACAGGAAAGACCTCTATTGCCAGGTCAGTGGCCAGAGCCCTTCACAAGGAATATGTAAGAATTTCCCTGGGAGGAGTGCGGGACGAAGCAGAGATCCGCGGTCATAGAAGAACCTATATTGGAGCTATGCCGGGAAGAATCGCCAATGGATTGATTCAGGCAGGGGTGAAGAATCCCCTTATGCTCCTGGATGAGATTGATAAAGTGAGCAGCGACTACAAGGGGGATACTTCATCAGCACTTTTGGAAGTCCTTGATTCTGAGCAGAATGTGAAATTCCGGGATAATTATGTGGAAATTCCCCTGGATCTGTCAGAAGTGCTGTTTATTGCCACGGCAAATGACCTTCAGACGATACCAAGACCTCTTCTGGACAGAATGGAAGTTATTGAGATCAGCAGTTATACGGAGAATGAAAAATGGCATATTGGCTGGGAACATCTGATTCCTAAACAGATAAAGGCCCATGGATTGAAAGCGGATCAGCTTGAGATCAAGGAAGATGCTTTACGTGAGATCATTACCGGCTATACAAAAGAGGCAGGTGTCCGGAATCTGGAGAGAAAGATTGGAGATATCTGCCGGAAGTCTGCCAGAAAGATTATGGAAGAGAAGGAAGAAAAAGTGGTGGTCACCCCGGATAATCTGAAAGATTTTCTGGGAAGAGCCAGATATACCCGTCAGAAGAAGAATCAGAGCGACGAGGTGGGAATTGTCCGTGGACTGGCATGGACCAGTGTAGGAGGAGATACCCTTCAGATCGAGGTCAACCTCATGCCTGGAAAAGGAGAATTTCTGCTTACCGGACAGCTGGGAGATGTGATGAAAGAATCTGCCCAGGCAGGTATCAGCTACATCCGGTCCGTAGCAGATCAATACAACATTGATCCGGAATTTTTCCAGAAACATGATCTACATATCCATATCCCGGAAGGAGCTGTTCCAAAGGATGGGCCCTCTGCCGGAATTACCATGGCTACAGCCATGCTGTCTGCGATCACCGGGACTCCGGTGAAAGCCAATGTGGCTATGACAGGAGAGATAACCTTAAGAGGCAGGGTTCTTCCTATCGGAGGCTTAAAGGAGAAGCTTCTGGCAGCCAAAAGCGCAGGAATCGAGAAGGTGCTGATACCCCGGGAAAATCAGGCGGACGTGGCTGAGATGGATCAGGAGATCATCCAGGGATTGGAAATCATTGCTGTCAATACGATGGAAGAAGTGCTGAAACATGCACTGGCAGCAGAACAGAACTCTTAGATATGGAGGAAAATACATGGTTATAAAACATGTGGCACTGGACACTGTGTGCGGGATCACCAGCATTCTGCCTGAGAATCAGGTGCCGGAAATCGCATTTGCGGGGAAATCCAATGTGGGAAAATCATCTCTGATCAATGCACTGATGAACAGAAAATCCCTGGCCCGCACCAGTGCGTCACCGGGAAAGACCCAGACGATCAATTTTTATAATATTAATCACGAGATGTATTTGGTGGACCTTCCCGGATACGGCTACGCAAAAGTTTCTCAATCAGTCAAGGAGCAGTGGGGAAAGCTGATCGAGCGCTACCTTCACCATTCAAAACAGCTGAAAGCCGTATTTCTGCTGGTGGATATCCGTCATAGACCATCTGAAAATGACAAGCTTATGTATGACTGGATCGTCCATAACGGATATGCACCGATCATCATTGCCACAAAGGCAGATAAATTAAAAAGAAGTCAGATCCAAAAACATATAAAGGAAGTCCGGGATGGCTTGGGACTCCCTTCTGAAACAGCAGTGATTCCTTTTTCTGCTCTGTCGAAACAGGGAAGAGATGAAATATGGGATCTGATGGAAGAACTTTTACGCCAGTCTTCCTGATATAGAAAAGAAGGTAAAATATGTTAAAGGGAATAATTTTTGATATGGATGGCGTTTTGATCAACAGCGAGCCCTTTCATTACAGAGTCTGGAAAGAAACTCTTAAGGAAAGAGGAGTAGATCTGGATTATGATATTTATAAGGACTGTATCGGCTCCACCATGGGATTTCTGATGGGGCTTCTCCATAAACACTATGGGATCAGTTTCCAGGATTCTTCTCTGGTAAGAGAGATGAGAAAAAAGAAGGAGGAGCTGATGAAGAAAGAAGGCTATCCTCCCTTAATCCCTTATGTGAAAGAACTTCTCCAGAAGCTTGCAAGGCAGGGATACCGGATGGCGGTGGCTTCTTCTTCTCCCCAGCTCTATATTGAAGAGGTTACCCGGCACTGGGAGATAGGCCAGTATTTTGACAAGCTGGTCAGTGGTGAGTCTGTGGAAAAACCTAAACCTGCGCCGGATGTTTTTTTGAAAGCGGCAGGGGAGCTGGGACTGCGCCCGGAGGAGTGCATGGTGGTGGAAGACTCGGAAAATGGCTGCAGAGCAGCAAGAAATGCGGGGATTACCTGTATGGCCTATTATAATCCAGATTCAGGAAAACAAGATCTGGGAAGCGCCTACATGGTGATAGAAGGATATGAGGAGATCGACAGTGCCTTTATGGAAAAGGTTTACTGTCACAGTCATCATCTTCCCGCGGTTGTCTGTGAGACAGATCGTCTTTTAATACGGGAAATGAAAAAAGAGGATATCCCCCGGTTAATGGAAATATGCAGCCAGGAAACTTCCAGAGATGCCTGCGAAGGCGTGGCCAAACCCCTTTCAGAGGAGCTGGAAGGATTTGACGCTTATCGTTCCTACATGTATGAGCTCTGCGATATGGGATACTGGTCAGTGCTGAAAAAGGATACCGGGGAGATTATTGGAAGAGCTGGGATAGAACCTAAGTTCTGGAACCGAAAAAAAACTGTTGTGGAGATGGGCTATATCATAGATGAAAAGTACCGGCGGCAGGGGTATGCCTATGAAGCCTGCCAGGGAATCATACAGGAATCGGCCAAAAGAGGGGCGGTTTATCTGCACTGCCGGATAAAAAGCGGAAATAAGGCTTCTGTGAATCTGGCAGAAAAGCTGGGATTTCAGAAGATCGATTATCATCTGGAGGATGACGGAGATGACATGGAAGTCTGGCGATATACCTGTTGATGGAAAAGGGAGAAACAAAGGACTATGGAAATCATAAAAGCCAGAAAGTTAAAATATGATTATTTAAAATATGATGACAATGGACAGCCCAGCGAAAGGTCTACGGCAGTTGAAAATGTAGATCTGGACATCCAGCCGGGACAGTTTATTTCTATATTGGGACATAATGGTTCCGGAAAATCTACCTTGGCAAAACACATGAATGCACTGCTGATCCCTTCCGAAGGGACAATTTGGGTAGATGGGATGGATACATCTATGGAGCCTGAACTGTGGAAAATCCGACAGAAAGCTGGAATGGTATTTCAGAATCCGGACAATCAGATCATCGGAACCGTAGTGGAAGAGGATGTAGGTTTTGGCCCGGAAAATCTGGGGATTCGCACAGAAGGTATTTGGAGCAGAGTAAACAAAAGCCTGGAGGCTGTGGGAATGACAGCCTTTCGCCACCGTTCTCCCAATAAGCTCTCTGGAGGACAAAAGCAGAGAGTGGCAATTGCAGGAGTTATGGCTATGCAGCCAAAATGTATCATTATGGATGAACCTACGGCCATGCTGGATCCAAACGGCAGGAAAGAGGTATTGGAGGCAGTCCATGAGCTGAACAGACAGGAAGGGATTACCGTGATCCTTATTACTCATTATATGGAGGAAGTGATTGATTCTGACCGTGTATTCGTGATGGATCAGGGCCATGTGGTTATGCAGGGAACGCCCAGAGAGATTTTTTCCAGAGTAGAGGAGCTGAAGGCCTACCGTCTGGACGTGCCTCAGGTAACTCTTCTGGCATACGAACTGAAAAAAGCAGGGATCCGTCTTCCAGACGGAATACTGACGATAAAGGAATTGGTGGATGCGTTATGTCATTAAAATTAGAACATGTTACCTATACTTATAATCCGGGGACAGCCTATGAGACTCACGCTTTAAAGGATGTATCCCTGGAAATCCCCAAGGGACAGTTTGCAGGTGTCATCGGCCATACGGG
>UQSX01000086.1 GCA_900543715.1 uncultured Blautia sp.
GAGCTGCAAGGTATTACTGGGAAGATAAAGAATATATGATTGTACCGGCGGCAAAATGTGAAGAACTGATGCGGGAAGGGAGGCTCCTGCATCACTGTGTAGGCGCCAGTTTAAGTTATATGGAAAAGATGGCAGCAGGAGAGACCTGGATCCTATTCCTGCGAAGAAAAGATTCCTTGGAAGACCCCTATTACACCATTGAGATAGACATGAAGACCGATGCGATCCTCCAGTGGTATTCCGAATATGACCGGAAGCCGGATAGGGGGAAGATACAAAAAGTTTTGGAAAGGTTTAAAAAGAGCCTGAACAAAGAAAAGGTAACAGCGTAAGGAGAAAGAGATGGATTATGTGCAGATGACACTCGATGACTGGGTGGAAATGAAAAGGAAACTGCGGAAGGAGCTGCAGGGAGTAAAACAGAGCTTTGTCCGGATCGGCTATGCGCTCCGGAAGATTGATGATCAGGAACTCTACAAACAGGACGGATATAAGAGCATAGCAGAATTTGCAAAAGAGGAGTATGGCCTGGAGCCCTCTACTACAAGCCGCTTTATGAGCATCAACCGGGAGTATTCCGTAGACGGATATTCCGAAACCCTACGCCCTGAATTTGCCGACCTGGGAAGGAGCCAGCTGGAGGAAATGCTGAAACTTCCAGAAGGAGACCGGACAATGATCCAGCCGGAGACCTCCAGGGAGGACATCCGGGAACTGAAACGGTTCAATAAGACAGAGCCGGCAGCAGGTGTGGCAGATGATATACACCAGCTGGTAGAAAAGTTCTACCATGACAACCCGGAGATCCTTAATGCGGTGTTCAGTGAGCCAGAATATGATGAGCAGACCATCAAACACTTTGCAGAGATTGTCAACCCGGGAGGAAACCGCTCCTACAAGAAAGGCCTCTATTTCTTGATGATGTATGAGAATCGGGTGGCAGTTAAGAAATTTGGAGCTGGCCCACAGAATCTGACCTGGTGGGAGTTCTGGCAGATCACACGGAACATTTTCGGAGAAGCGGCAGCGGGTTCCAAGACATGGCAGAATTATTTTGGAGGAGAAGAGAAAAAAGAAGAGCCTGAAGCCGATATCACAGAAGAAAATAATCATAAGCAATCTGAAACCGATGAAACACGTTCAGAGGCACAAATGGAGAAACCTGCGGATCAGAAAGAGGATAGCGGATCAGAAGAAATCAGCGGGCAGATGGAAAACCAGGACTACCCTGAGCTCCTACCGGAAGAGAATAGCGAATCAGTGCAGCAGGAAAGCATTGCGCCGGCGCAAATGCCTGTAAAAGATGTTGAGAAAGAGATGCCTGATGAGCCATCGGGGGAAACAAAAGAAACAGCAAAATCCAGTTTTGCGGCTATGAACCAGCCGGAAATCATAGAGAAACCTTTTGGCAGTCGGAAAGACTATATGGATTCCCTGACTGCATATGGGATGGCAGATTATATGGCGGGAGAATATAGACGCCAAAATCTGAAAGCCAGCCTCCTATCCAACCCTTCGGATTTGGAAAAATGGCTGTTAGAAAAAGTAGACATCAAAGGGTACCCAATAGAAGACCCAAGGGAGGCATGATGGATAAAAATAAGCTGATCCCCGGCCGGAAATACCTACACAGAAAAACACATATGATAGATAACAGGATAATAAAAGCGCAGCGGTGGCTGAAATGCGAAGAAGTCACAGAGGATGGAGCTGTATTCTCCAGATACTTTGAAGGGGAAATACCATTGAGCAACCAGGAAATCGAAGAGGAGTTGATAGAAGAATGGAAATAGTGCTTATAGCAGTGTTTTTTGGTCTGCTGTGCTGGGCCCTGTGTGCCGTTACACCCAGAGATCAAAAGGAAGATGAGGAACAGGAGAGATATATAGAAGAACAGAAAAGGAGACATGAAAAATGAATTGCGAAGAATGGATAGAAATTAAAGGCAAAGAAGAACTGCCAGATGAAGACGGCTTATATCTTGTAAAAGTAGAGGATATTAAAGGCCAGCACCACCTGGGAGCAATTTACAAAGATAATGGCTGGGCATCTTATGCAGGACCATGCGGTCAGATCGTTGCCTGGAGGAGACCGAAATGAGAGCGAAAATTCAAAGACCGCCAGTAGGGACAAAGATGTATTTTGTAAGAGAAAATTATTATTACGTCCCTGGGGATCCGGCGCCTAAAATGGAATACTGCGTATGCGAAGGAGAGATTAAAGAATTCCTTATAGGAGGATTTACAGAGATCTATATGGTAGGCCCCGGGCCAGCTGGGCATGAAAAAGTACAAGTAGCAACGATACGCAGATTAGACGAAATAGGAGAACGAGTATTCTATACAGCAAAAGAGGCTGCCTTTCTGGCCAAAAAGAAAACAGAAAAATGCGAAAGCATATGGGGCTGGATGATGGACGGCTCTATGAGAAGGACCTGGGAGAAGTATCTGGAAGAAGACTAAACAAGCATTTAGTGAAGGAAGTGATATAGATGGAAAATAGATGCGTCTTCTGCGGAGCTATAATCCCAGAAGGAAGACAAGTATGTAGAAACTGCGAGGAGAAAATTATGAATAAAGAAGGATACCCAGACCCAACAGCAGAAAGGGCAGTACATAATGCCAGCAGGATGCCAAAACATATCCGGAGCATCTACAAAATGCTCAATGCGGCAGCAGGAGTCTCCGGCCTGGAAATCATAGGCCTACGTGACAAAGAGACAGGAAGAGAATACAGGAGGTGATCCTGATGGAGTTAAAAGAGGCCCTGGTCCAGTATTGTGAACTCAGGGAAGAAATCAAAGATCTTAGAGAAAGGATAGAAAGAGATGAGATAAGACTACGAAGGATAGAGGAAGAAGGCGTGGTATCTGATACGGTCCGAGGTACCAGGAAGGATGGCACCATAGGACCGATCAAGATCACCGGATTCCCTGTCCCGGAATACAGCAAGGTAAAAATAATGCTGAAGAAAAGAATAGCAAAGCTCCGGATTAAAGAGGAAGAACTTCAGGAGGCGGTGAGCCGTGTAGATGATTTTATAGAAAGGATCCCTAAAAGTGATCTGAGAATGATGTTCCGCATGTATTACATAGATGATATGACATGGGCCAGGGTTGCAATCAACATGAATTATCGTTTCCCGAATAGAAGAATCAAATACACAGAGGAGAGCTGCCGGAAGCGCCATGACAGATATTTAGAAAAAGAAGAAATTTTTTAAAATGTCCGGTCATGTCCGCTTATCATGTGGTAGTATTTAAACTGGCAGAAGAAACGAAATGCATAAAGTTTTTCTCCTCCGGAAAGTTGTATGGCAGCAGGGTGTCACAGCTCTGCTGTTGTATCAGGCTCAGACGGTGGCCCGTAGGCCGCAAAGATTGTGGATTCCTAAAAAGACCGTCGGATCTCTTTTCTTAATTTTACGGTTAACGTACTGCGCCGGCAGATGGCAGTCTACTTCATGGTTATGTTACTGCCTTATCAAAAGCAGGACAAGAAGTCCTGGAAACCACCACACAATCGGCATTACGGCGCATGTGGATTGTGAATGTTCGGAATAGCTTATACCTAGAAGCGGACAAAGAACTAGCTGCTTTGTTCCAGGTTCAACCCCTGGTGTTCCGATTCTCCCTATGCGGAGATACTCCCCAATACATTTTTGAAACACCCTGTAGAAATACGGGGTGTTTTGTTGTATTATAAGAAAAGAAGATTTTTTATGAAGGGAGAAGCTATAATGACAGAAGAAATGAAAATAGGCTTAACATGTTTAATAACATTTTGTATTATGCTTGTAATTGTTATAAATATATATTTGGCTGTTGGAAGGAAAATCAAACCAGGTTTTAAGGAAGTGCTTGGAGCTGCCTTAAAGTTTGCTTTATCTACTAGTATAACAATAATTACTTGCGGAAGTACAGTGGAAAATTGGTTTCTTAAAGGTGAAACATACTTGGGAATGTATGTGTACTTTTTGACATTTTTAGTAGCATTGATAAGTGCAAGAGATACTTATAAAACTTATGTACAAAAACAAAATATATATAAAGGGAAATGTCAGGGAAAGAGAATAGTAATATGCCCTAAATGTGGCCGTGAAATAAAAGTAGCGGAGAAAAGTGGTGATAATGTAAGCACTCAAAAAATATGGAATGATATGGATATATATATATGCAAAAGATGTGGATATGCGGAATTTTTCAAAAAAAATAATATGTAAATGATTGGTCAAATTAAAATCCACATGTTTGTTTTTATACGTATATTAAAACGATATGAATTTTAAAAGATATCGTAAGGAAGGCAAAAACGCTTGCCCCTGAAACTATAGAAATTTGAATTAATAGATTACTATACAGAGGCACCCAACTCGGGTGCCTTTCTTTTACCCAAAACGAAACGAATGAGAGGTGGGTGATGTGTGAATGAAGACGTAAGGCAGCAGGCCGAGGCGGATTATATGTCCGGTATGAAATACAAAGAAATCGCCGAAAAGTATGGAGTCACCATAAATACTGTAAAGTCCTGGAAGACCAGATACCAATGGTCCCGGGATGATAAAAAGGTGTGCACACAAAAAAGAAAAAAGTGTGCACACAAAAACAAAGAGAAAAAGGCGGACAGCCTGGAAACAGAAATGCTGTCGGACACGGCGGCACCGGCCCGCCTGGAAATAAAAACGCAGAGAAGTATGGATTCTTCTCTAAGTATCTCCCTGAGGAAACCAGGGAGATTTTTTCTGTCATTTCTGAGGCGGATCCACTGGATCTTCTTTGGCATCAGATCAAGATTACTTGTGTTGCAATTAGCTGGGTATATAAGCAGACTATCCTGGGTTCAAATCCCAGAGGCCCACTTATTGAACAAGGAGTTATTGCATGACAGAAAAAGAAATTAAGCGATTCTACAATTCAAAAGAGTGGAAACGAAAACGGGAGAAGATTCTACAACGAGATAACTTTGAATGCCAAGATTGTCGGAGGAGGCTCCGGGAAGCCGCAGAAAAAGGGATCAAATTATTCGGCAGCCAGGCTAGGATCAGAAGAGCAGAAGAGGTCCATCACATAAAAGAACTTAAAGATTTTCCTAGTCTGTCACTGAATGACGATAATTTAATAAGTCTTTGTGTGCAATGCCATAACCAAAGACATGGAAGAGCACCAAAACAATTTAAAAAGAAGAAAGCTTTGACAGAAGAAAAATGGTAGAGAAATATTTTGATCGTCTGGATAAAAAACATACCCCCGGTCCAATTCTCAGTGATTTTTTTTGAAATGGAGAACGGGGATGTGGCCATAACTCTGGAGAAATTTCCACGCGCGCGTGAAAGGGGTGGTAGAAGATGTCAGGAAGAAAAGGCAGCGCAAAAGAGAAAAGAGTAAAAGAATCTCTAATAGAGCAGCTAAAACTGCAGAGTAAAACGGCTCAGTTTTATACAAATTTGGTAGATGATTATATGTCATACTGGAGGCTAAAAGAGAGCCTGATTAATGACATTGACTCAAAAGGTATACGATATTCATGTGTAAATGGAAATGGAATTACTGTAGAAAAGCCAAATGAATCTGTACAGAATCTACCGAAAGTAACCGCTGCAATGCTCAAAATTCTGAATGACCTAAATCTAAAAGAACCTCTTATAGAATCTTCAGATAAGGATGATTATCTATAAATGATCATTTGCAAAGAGATTGCAGAGTATCTTAGATATGCAGAAGAACACCCCAAACGGATCAATAAAGAAGTTAAGCTGTTAATAGAAAACATTGTTTCACCGACATTGCGGCGAGATGATGTTTTTTTTGATGATAAAACCTATCAAAACTGTTTGAAATATTGCGAAAAGCATTATTATAAGCTGTTTCCATATCAGAAATTCATCTATGCTTTCGCATTTATGTATAAAGAAGATATCCCCATTTTTCCTAAATTCTTTATCATGATGGGGCGTGGAAATGGAAAAGATGGTTTTATTGTTCCATTGGCAAATTTCTTCCAGACTCCATTATATGGAGTTAAAAACTATCATGTGGAAATCGTAGCCAATGCAGAGGATCAGGCAAAAGATACTTTTAAAGTTGCCTATGAAGCTGTTACATCATCAAAAATGAAAAAGGGAAACTTCCAGGCAACAAAAGAACTGATCACAAATACCGCAACCGGATCAGAGCTTAAATACAATACGGCCAATGCAAAAACGAAAGACGGGAAGCGCCCGGGTTGTTTGATCTTAAATGAGATACATGCCTATGAGAACTATGAACAGATAAATGTTTTTGAATCGGCTATGGGTAAAGTGAGACATCCAAGAGAATTCATTATAACTACAAACGGATATGTCAGGGAAGGACCTCTGGATGAGCTCCTGGTTTTAATGGAGGAGATTTTGGAAACAGGGGAAAATCTCCTTGGCTATTTCCCATTTATATGCAAACTGGATAGCATAGAGGAAATAGACGACAAAGAAGCATGGCACAAAGCAAATCCATCCATGGAATATATGCCAATTCTGAGAAATCAGATTGAAAAAGATTACCTGGAGGCACAGAAGCTGCCAAGTAAAAAGCCAGAGCTTCTCACAAAAAGATTCAATCTTCCGGCCAGGAATGAGGAAATGACAGTAGCAACCTGGGACAATATTTTAAGATGCTGCTACAGCGACATTAAGAGAAAGGTCCCGAGACCTACAGAAAATACCTTGGGGAAAATGGCCATCCTGGCCATTGATTATGCAGATGTCAGAGACTTTGCTTCCGCAGGCGTATTGACTGAACATAATGGAGAATACATATGGAGGCAGCATACCTGGATATGTGCGGAATCCCCTTTCCTGGATTCTATAAAGTTTCCGATAGCCAAGAACTATGGACTGCCAGAATTTCAGGACTACGAAGTGGTCCAAGGACCAATAATCCCTCCGGATCTTATTGTGAAATGGTGCTTAGATAGAATGACAGAGTATATTGTGATAAAAATCACTATGGATACTTATAGATTTCATTTGTTTCGTACACTTTTTGAGAGCTACGGAATACAGCAGGAAACGAAGCAAAATCCGCATAATCAGTTGAGGCTGATCCGGAAGATAGGGTCTGTGTGTGGGATTATTGCTCCGGACATTGAAAAGCTGTTTGCCGAAGGAAAGATAAATTTTGGACCTTCTGCGATCATGCGGTGGTATACGAACAATACAGAGGTTACTACGGATAAATATGGGAACAAACAGTATGGAAAGATAGAACCTAAATTGCGTAAGAATGATGGATTTATGGCTTTTTTGGCAGCTATGTATTCAAAGGATTTGATCAAGGAGACAGTAATATATGTTTGATTTTTTATTCCAGAACAAAAAGGGCGAACTATATTCCTACACGGATACGATCTCTGTAGATATACAGAAATTGGCATTATCAGAACTGGCTATTGAAAAAGCGGTGGGAATGATAGCAAAAGCGATAGCCAAGAGTGAATTTATCGTGGAGAGAAACCACGTGAGGACGAAAGATGATGTATACTGGCTCTTAAACATTCAGCCCAACCCAAACGAAACTGCTACGGACTTCTGGATTTCAGCCATACGGAAATTGCTTTTAGAGACGGAATGCGTGATATGCCTGGTAAATGGAAATATGTATATTGTGGATTATTATACAATCAATGACGTTGTTATGCTTCCCCAGACCTACAGTAATATTGTAATTACTTCTAATGAAAAAACGTTAACCCTGAGATATCCTTTCCAGGGGAACAATATCATCCATTTGAAAGCAAGAAATGAAAAAATAAAAAGGTATTTGAAAAAGGTTCTCAATCTTTACAATAATATAGCCAGCGCTGTAAGTGCGGCAAAGAAGATTGAGAGTACACCTAAATTTTCACTCGATATTGAAGGGGCGGCGCCGCTGATCAGGACAAAGAATCCGGACGGCACGGATAAGACACTGACAATAGATCAGTATAGAGATTCTGTCAAAAAACTGTTAGAATCTGATGACATAGAAATCATCACCAATAGGAGCGGATTATCATTAAGCCAAATAAAAATTGACATCAATGCGAACAGTGAAGACATTGTTAAAATGGCAAAAGAGATATTCACAGAATGTGCTCTTGCGTTTGACATTCCTAAAGCGGTTTTTCTGGGCGAGATCACAGAAAAGGCGGACAGCACAAATGAGTTTATTACATATGCGGTGGACTGGATTGTCGAGATGTTAAATGATTCTTTAAATGCGAAGTTTGTGGGAAAAGAGGACTATTTAAAAGGTGAAAAGATCTGGGTTGATATGTCCAAGTATAAACATGTGGACATTATAGAAAGCGCAGCAAACTTGGACAAGTTGAGAAGTATAGGATTTAATTTTGATGAGGTACGCACCATGGTAGGATGGGAAGAACTGGGAACAGATTTCAGCCAGGAAAGAGTGATTACGAAAAATTATACAGATCACTTGGGAGGTGATGAAAATGCAACAGATAACAGTGTATAAAGGAGGCGATCCCTTATCTCCCAGCTATGGGTTAAATAGCAAATATAGGAAAGGAGTAAGCCATGAAGAAATATTATGCTCTTGAAACCGCTGGAAACGAGGCGGATCTGTATATCTTTGGCGATATAACCAGTTGGCCCTGGGACGAGAAAGATAGAGACGCTTTCGGAATAGTAAAAGAATTGGAAAAATTGAAAGCAGATACCATTCACGTCCATATAAATTCTTATGGTGGCGAAGTGGCAGAGGGACTGGCAATCCATAATGTCCTGAAGAATAATAAGGCACGGGTAATTACCTATTGCGATGGTTTCGCCTGTTCTGCAGCCTCTGTGATTTTTATGGCTGGAGACGAAAGATATATGAACAGTGCCTCCTTGCTCATGATTCATAACGCCTGGTCATATGCCAGCGGGAACGCAAATGATTTCAGAAAGCAGGCAGATGATCTTGACAAAATCACGCAGGCTTCTATAAATGCTTATATGGCCAGGGTTTCCATTACAGAGAAAGAATTAAAACAGCTTATGGATGATGAAACCTGGTTGACTGCAGAAGAGGCTTTAACAGATGGTTTTGCCACAAATATCCTGGATGGGGAGGAACAAGGAGTGAACCAGTCAGCCTTTAAGCTGATCCGGAATCGGATTCTGGAGCCCTCGGCGGTTCCCGGGAAAGAAATTCTGGAGACAGAAATTACCCTGGATGTAAACGAGATTGCTGAGAAAGTAGCAGAAAAAATAAAAACTTTCTTGGAAAAGAAAAATGAAAAGTCAAAAGACGGCACCGGACTAGGTGCTTTTTTTAATTCAGGAAAAGGAGAACAGAGAAAATGAAAATCGATGGATTAGACAAAGAACTGCAGCAGAAAGTAGTAACTCTTTTAAACGAAAAGGAAAATAAGGCAGAGGCGATTTATGAAGCAGCAGTTATGATCGCAGAAGCAAAATACGGAAATTTTGTAAAAGAGCTGACCGAGCAGAATGCAAGAGCGGCAGCAGATGAAGACTACAGACGCTCTCTGGGCTTGAGGGTTCTGACAAAAGAAGAAGAAACCTTCTACGAAAAATTCAAGGATATTAAACAGGCGATCACCGCAGACCAGATTGATATCCTTCCAATCTCTATTATCGACAGAACGCTGGACGATATTAAGAAAAGAAGCGATATCCTTTCTTTAGTACAGATGGCACCGGCAGATGTGAAGAGATGGCTGGTTGCAGAGCATTCCGGAACAGCAGTATGGGGCAACCTCACAGATCAGATTAAAGGAGAGCTCTCTGCAGAGATTTCCGGATTAAATATCGAACAGCATAAATTAACTGCATTTATCGTAATTCCAAAGGCAATCCGGGATCTGTCTCTTCCGTTTGTGGATCGGTATTTTATTGCCGTATTATCTGAGGCGCTTCAGGATGGATTTGTAACTGGTTACCTTACAGGAGATGGGAAGACTGCCCCCATCGGAATCATGAAGCAGATCGAGACTTTCAAGGGAGATGGGACGGCAGATGATAAAACGGTGATCAATACAGTAACTAAATTTTCACCCAAGGGATTAGCAGGAGTCAGAAAAACGCTTACCAACAACGGAAAAAGAACAGTTACAGAGCTGCACCTGATCTGCAACCCACTGGACGAGGCGGAATATGTGGATCCAGCCTTATATGGAGAAGCTTTAACCGGAGGATACCGGAACACTTCTTTTATGCCGATTGTTAAACATGTGGACGCAAACTGCCCTCAGGGAAAAGGAATTTTTACAATCCCGAATGTATATACGATGGGCGCCACTTCTTTTAGCGTAAAAGAATATGATCAGACCAAGGCTTTAGACGATGCCGACGTTGTGATCGGAAAATGCTATGCTAACGGTCGTGCAGTGGATGATAACTGTGCAGTTGTATTTGATATCACAAAACTGGAAGAGTATGTACTTCCGGTAACACAGGTTACTGTTCCAGCTACTGAAAACGCAGAACAATAATCAAAAAAGAGGACGGGAATGGATTTAAAAGAACTCATAGAAGAGGTGCGGCGGGACTACCAGATCCCGCCTTTTTTTGAAGACGAAGGGTTAATTGCTTATGCAGAGGAGGGAATGAGTCTTCTGGAAGGACTGAACCCCTTAGCGGATCTCAATAAAGACAAAACATATCAAAGCCTTTTGAAAAATTATATTAATTACGCATACCATCACAAGGTGGACGATTTTATGAGAAATTATGAGTATGCGATTTTAAGCTGGCAGGCGGGAACGGAGGTACCGGAATGATACAGCCACCGGAATATACAGATGGAGTATTAAAACTGTATAAAATAAAAAATGATGATTCAAAAGACTATCCTGAAGAAATTCTGTCTGATATGGATATGTGCCTGTGGTACCGAGAGATTTCTGTATTTGACCGTACAAAGTATGAATTTGATCAGGGCGGAAAAGAAGTGACCATGAAAGTTCGTATACCAAGATATAAAGAGGTAGACAGCAACTGTGTCTGCGTGATAGAGGACATTCAGCACCTGGTTTACAATGCGGCCCATGTCACTGACAAAAATGGATTCCCGGAAACAGAGCTGACGCTGGTACGGCCGGAAAAGGAGCTGAGGATAAATGGATAAAAAAGAGTTAAGCGAATTGCTTCATAGTCTGGATATTCCTGTAAATGAAGGGATAGCAAGCAAAGAAAATATGAATCAGTTTCCAAGGATCCTGTATTGGCCATATGCAGAGCAGGACGAAATGTCTTCTGGAGTGGGATACCAGAATATCGCAACCTATCAGATTTCCATTTTCGCAAGAACACCGCAATGCGAAAAGTACAAAGAACTCCGCCAGAAATTAAGAGAAAAGGGACTACACCCTCTTTTTAATCACGAATTCGTAGAAAAGGATCCTTATTTTGCCAGAACATGGCATACCTATTTTGAATTGGATGTGGTGGAAGATGCTTCAGGCTGAGACAATGGAGGACGGTTTTGACTCCCTGCTAAAGCAGATAGAGTCAAGCCAGATAGATAATCAAAAAATTGTCAGTACATTGGAAATGGGAGCAAAAGAATTTGCCAAAGATGTTCGGAAACTCCCACGCCCAAGATCAAGAATGAGCGGATCCGGATATACACACCTGATAGATACCGTGACAACAAGGAAATTAAAAACCGAAGTGGAAGTGGGGTGGGGAAAATACTATGGACCTATGGTAGAGCATGGCACCAGAAAGATGAAGGGTACTCCACACATGAGCCCTACCTATGAAAAAAATAAGAAGAAATATTATGACATCATGAAGAAAAATTTATTCAAGTAAGGAAGTGAAGAATATGTCTATAACTCCTAAAAAACCACCAATTAAAGAGAGCATTGGAGCTCAGTATATTTGTTTTAACCAGATGACAGAGGATTTTGAATGGACAGAGAATTTTGAGACGGAAGTAGAAAAGACAGAGACTGTGAAAAAGGCAGCAGTTACGGAAAATGGGGAATCAAATGACGTATACGCAAGCGGTATTGTCTATGATACAGATGTAAGCAGCGGAACAACTGACATCGAAGTAGAAACCATAGCATTTGTGGCGGATACTCTTGCAAGGATGAGAGGAGAAAACATGGATTCCGGCGGCCTGATTCTGTCAGGAGGGAATAAAACCCGTCCGTTTTTTGCATACGGAAAAGTTGTGAAGTTGAAACATGGAAAAGTACGGTATGAGTGGTTCCCAAAATGCAAGCTGGCAGAAAATACAGATGAAACTGCAACAAAAGAAGCAAGTTTTTCTGAACAGACAGACACGATCACAATCACTGCATATCTGTTTATGATACACTAAATTTACCGAAAAAAAGCGTCAGAATTCCCTGAAAAAA